>JAQBQL010000245.1 GCA_028287035.1 Labilithrix sp.
GGCGCCGCGCGCCGCCCCCGCGCCCCCCCGTCACTCCACCGTGACGGTCTTTGCCAGGTTTCGCGGCTGGTCCACGTCCGTGCCCTTCAGGTCGGCCATGAAGTAGCTGAGGAGCTGCAGCGGGACCACCGTCAGCAGCGGAAGCACCTCGTTCTCCGCGACCGGGATCTCGAACACGTCCGGCTCGCCCAGCGACGGGGGGGCCATGCTCCCGCGCGTCGTGCTGCGCGGGCCGCCCGGCTCGGCGGTGCAGATCCGGCGGACGTCCTCGTCGCCCTCGGTGGAGATGGCGATGAGCTGGCCCTCGCGCGCCTTCACCTCCTGCATGTTCGAGAGCGTCTTCTCGTACTGGTTGTCCTTCGGGCACACGATGACGACCGGCATGTCCTCGTCGATGAGGGCGATCGGTCCGTGCTTCATCTCGCCGGCGGCATAGCCCTCGGCATGGATGTACGAGATCTCCTTCAGCTTGAGCGCGCCCTCGAGCGCGATCGGATACTGCGTGCCGCGGCCGAGGAAGAGCATGTCGCGCGCGCGGACGTGCTTCTTCGCGATGTGCTTCATGTCCTCGCCGCGCGCCAGCACCTCGCGCATCTGCGCCGGCACGTGCCACAGCGCGTTCAGGACGCGGCCCGCGTTCTCCTTCGACAGCGTCCCGCGCCGGCGACCGAGATAGACGGCCAGCATCAGCAGCGCGGCGAGCTGCGTCGTGAAGCACTTCGTCGAAGCGACGCCGATCTCCGGCCCGGCATGCGTGTAGAATGCACCGTCCGACACGCGCGGGATCGCGCTGTCGAGGACATTGGCAATCGCGACCACGTGCGCCCCCGCCGCCTTCGCGGCCTTCACCGCCGCCAGCGTGTCGAGCGTCTCGCCGCTCTGGCTCACCGCGACGACGAGGTCGTTCGGGAGGAAGACCGGATCGCGGTAGCGCACCTCGCTGCCGATCTCGACCATGGCCGGGACCCGCGCCAGGGATTCGACCCAGTACCGGCCGGCCATCGTGGCGTGGGCGCTCGTCCCGCAGGCCACGAAGTAGACGCGGCCGACCCGCTTGGCGAATTCCTCGGTGATGCCGATCTCGGCGGCGACCACGTCGGCGTTCACGAGATCGACGCGGCCGCGCAGCGTGTCCTCGATGGCGCGCGGCTGCTCGTGGATCTCCTTGAGCATGAAGTGCTTGTAGCCGCCCTTCTCGGCCTGGGTCGGCGACCAGTCGATGCGCTTGCTGGCGCGCGTGACGGGCTTCGCGTCGGCGACGGTGGTGATCGTCATGCCGCTCTTCTGGAGCAGCGCCATCTCGCCATCCATCAGGAAGATGACGTCGCGCGTGTGAGCGAGCATCGCCGGGATGTCGCTGGCCGCGAAGCTCTCGCCGTCACCGATGCCGAGGACGAGCGGCGAGTCGTGCTTGGCGACCACGATCTCGTCGGGGGCGTCGCCGCTCACGACGGCGATGGCATACGCCCCGCGCACCTGGAGGAGGGCGGTCCGCACCGCGTCGCTCAGCGACTTCGCGCCGGCGACGAGCGCGCCGTTCACGAGGTGCGCGACGATCTCGGTGTCGGTGTCGCTCTGGAACTTGATCCCCTTCGCCTCGAGCTCCCGCCGCAGATCGACATGGTTCTCGATGATGCCGTTGTGGACGACCGCCACCTTCCCGGCGACGTGCGGGTGCGCGTTCGCCTCGCTCGGGCGCCCGTGCGTCGCCCAGCGCGTGTGGCCGATGCCGGTCGAGCCGGGGAGCGGGTTCTTGCGCAGCGCCGCGTCGAGGTTCGCGAGCTTGCCGACCGCGCGCAGGATCTCGACGCCGCGCCCCGTGTGGACCGCGAGGCCCGCCGAGTCGTAGCCGCGATATTCGAGGCGACGCAGCCCCTCGACGAGGATGGACGCACATTCCTGGGGCCCGACGTAAGCAACGATCCCGCACATGGCGGCGATCGTACCTCAACGAATCGTCGCTCGCGACGCGCCCGGAGCGGCTATTTCTTCGGGCCCCCGCGCTCGACGTCCCCCGTGCACTCGAGCGGCGGCAGCTCGTTCGCAGCGACCCCGTCCGAGATCAGGCGCGCGTGTGCGAAGACGAGCCGGTAGGCGTCGATCCGCGCCATCACCGACGGCCCGCGCGTGTGCTCGTCGTGGTCCATGGCCGAAAGACTGACCACGCCCACGATCTCACGGGTGCCCTTCGCGAACACCGGCCCGCCCGAGTCGCCGGGGCAGACCGACGCATCGAGAAACATGGTCTCGCTCGTCAGCGCGCGGATGCTGCCGCCAGCGCGCTCCTTGCGGCGGATCCCATCGGGCGAGAGCGCGCAGCGGCCGAAGCCGACCGGGTACACGTCCTCGGCGATCTTCGGCGGCGCCTCCAGCCGGGCCGTCATCGTCGACAGACCGACGAGCTTGCGCGACAGCACGATGACCGCAAGGTCCCCGGCCCCCCCCGCTTCCCCGCACGGCGGAGCGACCACCGCGCGGGCCGACACCTCGCCCCACGCGAAGTAGTCCCCGCCGAGCTCCACCTTGATCTGCGAGGGCTCGAGGAGCTTCTTCTCGTACTCGCCCTTCGGGCCCCGCTCGACGAGGCAGTGGTGCGCGGTGAGGATGAGGTCGTCGTCGATGACGGTGCCCGTGCACGTCATCGAGGGGCCGAGCACACGGACGATCGCGTCCTCCGGGACCGCGAGCGCGAACGGCTGCGCGAGCAGACGCTCTTCCGCGAAGAGCTCGTCGGCGGAGGGCAAGAGGCGCCGGCCGGCGGCGCTCCGGCCTCCCGCGGCGCAGCCGGTGGCGGCCAGCCCGAGGACGAAGGTGCAGGCGAGCGCAGCGAGACAGACCTTCACCGGACCTCCTCGATGTTCATACGAGGCCGGCCCGCCCTCGACCACTCCGAGCTGCTCACGAGACGCGATCGAAATCCTGTGTAGTATACACGTGGTCAGTGCGCGGAGAAGCTCACCTGGCGCGTTGCGTTGTGGTACGCGACGCTCGACGCCTCGGGGTGCGCGTTGGCGTCCTCGACGCCGAGCGTGACGAGCTGCTCGAGGATGTCGGCGCGGCGCGTCGCCGAGGCGATGAGGTATGTCGAGCACGCCGACACCTCGGCGGCGGGGTCGGAGCAGGCCGCGAGGACGCGACGCTCGGCGGCGAGCGCGTCGGCGGAGCGGCCCTGGTCGAGGAGGGCTCGCGCATAGAGATGCTCGACCGCCGGCTCCTTGCGGACGGACTCGGGCGCTCGCTCGATCGTCGCCAGCGCCATCCCGGGGGCGCGTGCGTCGAGGTACCCCTGCGCGAGCTCGCGGACGCGGCGCGCGTCCGCGGGGCTCGCCGCCGCCTGGTCCTCGAGCGCGGCGACCTGATCGGTGCGCGCGAGATCACCGACGACGGGCTTCTCGCGCTGCGTCGAGCCGGCGAACCAGATCGCACCGATGGCCACGAGGATGGCCAGGTTCCAACCTTTCACGCCGCCCGGTAATCCCATGCGCGAGAACGTCCTCCGAGAGAGAGCCCCACAGCCTAGCCCCCAGACAACCGTACGCGCGAAAGGTTCCCGGTCTTCCGCCGGTCAGCGACGGAGCTCGCCCATCAGGTACTCGGCGACCGCATTCGTGCCCAGCTTTCCCCCGACATCCGGGGTGCAGTTGCCGGTCTCGATGGCGCGGGCGCAGGCCGCCTCGATCCGCTTCTCTTCCTCGGGGTAGCCGATGTGGGAGAGCATCATCCCCACCGTGAGGAAGCTCGCGATGGGGTTCGCGAGGTCCTTGCCGACGAGGGGAGGGGCCGACCCGTGCACCGGCTCGAAGAGCGCCACGCGCTTGCCGTCGCTGTAGTGGACGTTGGCGCTCGCCGCCATGCCGAGGCCGCCCTGCAGACCGGCGCCGAGGTCGGTGACGATGTCGCCGAACAGGTTGTTGGTGACGACCACCTCGAACGGGCGCGGGTCCTGCACGAGATAGAGGCAGAGCGCGTCGACGTAGACGTGCTTGGCCTCGATGCCCGGATACTCCTTCGCGACCTCGAAGAAGCAGCGGAGCCACAGCTCGTGCGCGTGCTTCATGGCGTTCGACTTGTCGGCCATGTGGACGGTCTTCTTGCCGTGCTTCTTCGCCCAGTCGAAGCCGGCGCGGATCAGGCGCTCGACGCCCTTGCGCGTGTTGACGTCCTCGTTGATGGCGATTTCGTCCGGGGTGCCGCGCTTGAACTGGCCGCCGATGTTGACGTAGATGCCCTCGGTGTTCTCGCGGAACACCATGAAGTCGACGTCCTTCGCGACGCGATTCTTGAGGGGCACGAGGCGGTCGGCGAGCGCCTTCACGGGGCGCATGTTCGCGTAGAGGTCGAGGCCGAAGCGCAGGCCGAAGAGGATGTCGCGCGCGTACTCGAGGCCGGGCACGCGTGGGTCACCGAGGGCGCCGAGGAGCACCGCGCTCGCCTCCTCCTTGATCCGCTTCGCGTCCGCCTCCGGGAACGTGGTGCCGTCGCGGAGGAAGCGGTCGGCGCCGAGATCGAGCTGCCACAGGTCGAGCGGCAGCTTCTTCTCGTCGCGGTAGTACGCGAGCGCGCGGCTCGCGTGCGCCATGACTTCGGGCCCGATCCCGTCGCCGGGGATGATCGCGATGAGCGGCATGGAGGCCCGTACGCTACCATGCTGCGCGATGACCGAAACCGCTCTCCGGCTCCTCGCGCTCGCCTCCGTGGCGTCGCTCGCGTGCCTCACCGCATGTGGATCGAATGACGCGCCTCCTCCGGCGACTCCCTCGAGCACGCCCGCCGCTGCCTCGGCCTCGGTGACGGCCGACGGCGGGACCACCGAGGGCGCCGCGAAGCCGTCGAGCACGGCGGGCTGGCCGTTCGCGCCGGCGCCGACCGACGACGAGAAGAAGGCCCAGCTCGATCGCCTCGGCAAGGACCCGGGGCCCATCAAGTCGAACTGGACGCCGCCCGGGAAGAGCGAGCGCTACGGGCACGCCGAGGGGTTCATCGACGCGCCGTACGACGCGGTGAAGGCGCGGCTCGTCGACTTCCCGCACTACAAGGAGCTCGCGGGGCCGAAGTTCAAGAAGGTGAGCGTCGTCGACAAGCAGCCGGGCGGCACCGATCTCTACTTCCAGCTCCCCATCATGAAGGGGATCGTCACGATCTGGTACGTGACCCGTTTCCCCGCGGCGCGTCCCGCGGCCGGCGGCGGCGAGGTCGTCGAGGGCAGCTTCGTGAAGGGCAACATCAAGGACATGCAGATCGTGTTCACGGTGCGCCCCGGGCCCGACGACAAGCGCACCATCCTGCAGTGCGATCTGAGCCTCGCCCTGAGCATCCCGGCGCCGCAGGAGGCGGTGGACGAGGAGCTCCGGGACGCATGCGGCGACGCGGTGAACGCGCTGCGCGCCCGGCTCGCCGCTCCGCATCCCTGAGGCGATTGCGGTGAATCTCCGGGGCCGGGGCTCGTCCGACACGCGCTCGGAAGCGGGGAAGGTGCGTTGCGCCTTCGCCGTACCAGAGCCCCGGAGGTCCTTCGCTCATGAAACTTCGCCTGCTTGCTTCGGTTGTCGGTCTGCTCGGCGTCGCGATCCCCGCGTGCGCCACCTCCAGTAACGCGGTCACGAACGGGGCCCCGGACGGAGGCGCCGACACGGGCGCCGTCATCGGCGACACCGACGAGGACCCGGCCACGCAGCCGCCGCACTCGCTCGGCTCGATCGTCCTCGGTGAATCGCACGGCTCGGGGAGCTCCACGCGGTCCACCCCCGTGGTCAGCGCGACGTTCGTCCCCGACGCGCTCGCCGCGAAGTCGTGCCGGAAGGCGATCGCCGGCGGCTGCGAGATCCTCGCGGTGCCGAAGTGCACGAAGACGACCTCGTCCACGACCGGCTGCCTCTCGAACGAGGTCTGCGCGCTCGACGACAGCTGCGACTCCGTCTGCAAGCCGGTCCCGACGTGCGCCGACGGCTGCGAGCCCGACGAGGTGTGCAGGGCGAAGTCGCTCACGTCCGCGACTGGCACGTGCGCCAAGGTCCAGAGCTTCGACGCCGGGCCGCTCGCGTTCGGCGGGACCACGACGCCCATCACGATGTTCCCGCCCTACGAGTTCGAGTCCACCGGGCAGGGCGCGCCCTTCCTCGGCGGCTCGCAGCTGCGGGTCCAGGCGCAGGGCGCCGTCGACGCGGGGTTCGAGGCGTTCGACGAGACGTTCACCGCCACCACGTTCGTCCAGACGACGCCCTCGCTCGGCAAGATCCCGCGCGGCACCATCTACGGCTCGGGCCCGGTCCCGCTCGGCTGGGTGCCCTCGGCGGCGAGCCAGACCGACACGGTGATCGTGACCGTCTCCGGCGCGGGTGGCAGCGCCACGTGCAAGGTGAAGGACGTCGACGCCCAGTTCAGCATCCCGCGCAGCGTGATCAAGGCGGCGCAGGGCGCGAGCGCGTCGGCCAGCGCGCCCGTCTCGATCGCGGTGACCCGGCAGCGCAAGGAGCTCCACAAGGACAAGAAGGCGAAGGGCGATCTCGGGACCGTCACCGTGCAGCCCGAGGGCTGGCTGGAGCTCGTGACGACCTCGACCGAGAGCGCCTCGTTCCAGGGGTGCACGAGCACCGCGCAGACGCTCTGCGACGACACCTGCGTCGACACGCAGTACGACGCCGAGAACTGCGGCGCGTGCGGGAACGCGTGCGCCTCGGGAGAGACGTGCTCCTACGGCAAGTGCACCGGCGGGTCGACCGGCACCACGTGCGTGTCGTGCAAGACGTCCGCGAAGAGCGGCAGCTGTTACACGTACTACTCGACGTGCGCGAGCGACTCGAGCTGCGCGAGCCTCGCGAGCTGTGAAGAGTCGTGTACGACGGCGAGCTGCGTGTCGAGCTGCGAGACGACCTACGCCGCGGGCTACACGAAGTTCAGCTCGCTGAAGAGCTGCTGGGCGTCGTACTGCTCCTCGTACTGCGCGTACTGAGCGCGCCTCAGCCCCGGGCGCGGGCGATCGCCTCGGCGACCTCGACGACGCCCGGGACCCTGGGCACGTCGGGGTGTCGCCCGAGGTAGTGGTCGAACGGATCGATGAGCGCGCAGCGGATCCCGGCGTTGTGCGCGCCGACGATGTCGGTCGCGTACGTGTCGCCGAGATGGAGCGTTCGCTCCTCGGGGACGCCGAAGTGCGCCATCGCGATCCTGAAGATCGCCGCGTCGGGCTTCTCGACGCCGACCTTGCCGCTGTCGACGACGAGGTCGAAGTGGTCGGCAACGCCGAGGTCGGCGAACAGCTGGTCGAGCATGCCTTCGCTGTTCGACATGATCGACACGCGCACGCCCCTCGCGCGGATCGCGTCGAGCGCCGGTCCCATGCCGGCGGGCACCTTGCACCAGAGATTGCGCGCGAGATGGCTCGTCCACGCGAGGTCGAGCAACGCCGGCACGCGGGCCACGTCGAGGCCGGCGAGGCTCGCGATCGTTCCGACCATGCGGCCCCAGCTGACCGCGCCGGGCCGCTGGCGCGCGCTCCACGGCACGTCGACGAGGCCGCCCGTCTCGGCGAGCGCCTTCGCCTGGCCTTCGGTACGCACGAGCACCTCGGCGCTCACCGCGTGACCCACCTCGCCCACGAGCGTCGCGAGACGCGCGTGGTCGAGGAAGATGACCACGTTGCCGGCGTCGAGGCAGAGGAGGTCGACGTCCCGGACGAGATCGGCCGGGACGCTTGCCTCGCTCATCCGAGCAGCTTGGCGGCGGGCACGTACTCCATCTTGTGCGCCTGCGCGACGGGCTCGCAGGTGACATGGCCGGCGTACGTGTTGATGCCCTTGAGGAGCGCGACGTCCGCCTTGGCGGCGGCGACGAGGCCCTGGTCGGCGATCTTGAGCGCGTAGGACATCGTCGTGTTCGTGAGCGCCCACGTGCTGGTCTGCGCGACCGCGCCCGGCATGTTGGCGACGCAGTAGTGCACGACGCCCTCGATCTCGTAGGTCGGGTTGTCGTGCGTCGTGGGCCGGCACGTCTCGATGCAGCCGCCCTGGTCGACGGCGACGTCGACGACGACGCTGCCCTTCTCCATCTGGCCGATCAGCTCGCGCGTGACGAGCTTGGGCGCGCGGGCGCCGGTGACGAGCACCGCGCCGATGACGAGGTCGGCGCGCTTGACGGCCATCTCGATGTTGAACGGGTTCGAGTAGAGCGTCTCGACGGCGCCGCCGAAGATGTCCTCGAGATACGACATCGTGTTCGCGGAGACGTCGAGCACCGTGACCTGCGCGCCCATGCCGATGGCGATGGTCGCCGCGTTACGGCCGACCACGCCGCCGCCGAGGATGACGACGCGACCACGACGCGTGCCCGGCACGCCACCGAGGAGCACGCCCTTGCCGCCGTGCTCCTTCTGGAGCGAGCTGGCGCCGACCTGCACGGCCATCTTGCCCGCGACCTCGCTCATCGGTCGGAGGAGCGGCAGCGAGCCGTCGTCGAGCTCGATCGTCTCGTACGCGACGCCCGCGACCTTCTTCTCGACGAGCTTCTTCGTGAGCTCCGGCTCGGGGGCGAGGTGGAGGTACGTGTAGAGGATCAGGTTCTCGCGGAAGAAGTCGTACTCGGCGGGGAGCGGCTCCTTCACCTTGACGACCATCTCCGCGGACCACGCCTCGGCGGCGGTGCCGACGATCTTCGCGCCTGCCGCGATGTAGTCCGCGTCCTGGATGTTCGCGCCCTCACCGGCGCTCTTCTCCACCAGAACCTGGTGGCCCCGCGACGTGAGGCTGCGCACGCCCGCGGGCGTCATGCCAACACGGTACTCGCGGGTCTTGATCTCCTTCGGCACTCCGATGATCACGGCGGACTCCTTTTGTGGCCCGTTTCGGCGAAAAAACAGGCAGTGGCGCGCACCATAGTCGAGCGCCCCGACCGCGAGCAAGGCGGGGCCTCGGAATGCATCGCGTCACGCCGCCGCCGGTTCTTCGACGCGAGCGGTCAGTCGCGGTATAGCCCGCAGGCGTGATGTACCCGCTGCTGCGGCCGCTTCTCTTCCGCCTCGATCCGGCTCGTGCGCACGCGCTTGCGATGGCCGCCCTGGCCCCCGTCGAGCACATCGGTCCGATGCGTCATCTCGTACACGGCGCGCTCCGCGCCACCGACCCGCGACTTCGCGTCCGGAAGATGGGCCTCGAGTTCCCGACGCCGATCGGCCTCGCCGGCGGCTTCGACAAGAATGCCGATCGGGCGCGGGCGTTCGCGGCGCTCGGCTTCGGGTTCCTCGAGCTCGGCACGGTCACCGCGGTCGCGCAGGCCGCGAATCCCGCGCCCAATCTCTTCCGGCTGCCCGCCGACCGGGCGCTCGTGAATCGCCTCGGCTTCCCGAACGAGGGGGCGGCGCAGGTGGCCGCGCGCATCCGCGAGCGTCGAGGCGAGGCGACGGTGCCGATCGGCGTCTCGATCGGCAAGAGCCGCAACGTGGCGATGGACCCCTTCGAGGGCGTCCTCGCCGACTATCTCACGAGCTTCCGCGCCGTGCAGGACGTCGCGGACTTCGTCGTCGTCAACGTGTCGTCGCCGAACACGAAGGACCTCCGCGCGATGCAGGCCGCGGGTGCGGCCCGTCCGCTCTTCGAGGCCCTCCGCGCCGAGGCGCAGCAAATGGCCCGGCCGGTGCCCATCCTCGTGAAGATCGCGCCGGATCTCGCGGACGACGCCATCGACGCGATCGTCGACGAGGCGAAGAACGCGGGCCTCGCCGGGGTCGTCGCCACGAACACCACCATCTCGCGCGAAGGTCTGGTGACCCCCGCCGACGTCGTCGAGCGGATCGGCGCGGGCGGGCTCAGCGGCAAGCCCCTCTTCACCCGCGCCCTCGCGGTCGTGAAGCGCGTGCGGGCGCGGCTCGGTCCGGACCCGTGCGTGATCGGCGTCGGCGGCATCGACGGCGTCGAGACCGCGAAGGCCATGCTGCGCGCCGGCGCCGACCTCGTGCAGATCTACACCGGCTTCGTCTACGAGGGCCCGCTCCTCCCGCGGACCATCGCGCGCGGCCTCGTGCGTGACCTCGACCGCGAGCCGTTCACGAGCCCCTCCGAGCTGCCGCTCGCCTGATGCCCGTCAGCGGCGCGTGATGCGAAGGTTGCGCGACACGCTCGGCGCGTTGTCGGCGCCGCGCAGGCCGATGCGGACGCGGGTGCCGTCCGTGAGGAGCGACGTGCAATCGCGCTCGCCGCCGCCGTCGATGCTGTAGCGGACGTTCCGCCCGCGGCGCTCCACGCGCAACCTCGATTGCGGGGCGCTCGCGTACGGACATTCCGCGCCGCCGACCGAGAGCTCGCTGCCGTCGTCCTGGCGGAGGACGACCGCGGTGCCGCCCTTCGCCTCGAGCTCGACGGTCACGTCGGCGTAGGTCACGTCCGCGACGAAGGCGCTCGCGCCCAGGCCGAGGGAGAGGCCGGTCACGGGATCGAACGCGATCGAGCTTCCCGGCGTGTTCGCGATGCGGTCCGGCACGAGGCCGAGCGTGCTGTCGCCGAGGAGCGGATTCTTCACCGCGCCGAACCGCGAGCGGGTGTCGAAGCGGTAGCCGGTCACGAACAGCTGCCCCTCGACGATGGTATCGAGCCAGAGCGCGAGCCCGTTGTCGCCGTTCGCGATCGCCGTGCCCGAGGGCCCCGCCGATCGCGGCGGGTTCGTGCTGCCCGTGACGGGCGCATCCGAGATGGCCTCGAACGCGGCGAACCACGGCTGCCAGCGGAGCCATCGCGTCCCGGTCCACAGCACCGGCGCCCCGGTCGCGCCCTGGAAGAGCCGCACCTTGCCGAGCGTCGCGGGATCGATGGGCAGGCCCGGCTCGAGGGTGCCGTCGGCCGAGATGACCCAGACCGTCTTGAAGTCGAGCGTGCCCTCGGGCGGGATGATCACCGCGAGCGCGCCGCCGCCCTCGAGCGGCACGAACGCGCGTTCGCGGCCGGTGACGAGATCGACGGGCCGCTTCGTGGGACGGCTCGCGTCGGCGCTGAACCACTCGAGCGTGGCGACCGCGGTGCCGGTGCGGTCGAAGCCGCCCGCCACCAGGATCTCGCCGGATGCGAGGCGCAGCACGGTGGGATCGCGACGCGGGACGGCCAGCAGCGCGACGCCGCTCGTGCGGTAGCGGCGCGTGGCGGGGCTCACGATCTCCATCGTCGCGAGGGGCGCGCCGAGCGGGCCGATGCCGCCGACGAGCAGCGTCTCGCCGCTCGCGAGCACGACTGCGCCATGGCGCGTGCGCGGACCCGAGAGGTCGATGCGCGCGGCGTCGAAGTCGCCGAGGTCGCCCGGAGCGCCGGGCTTCGGCACATAGAGCTCCGCGGTGCTGATCGGGGTGTGCGTGTCGGGGTCCTCGCCGCCCGCGACGAGCGCCGGGGACGGATCCTGATCGGCGCTCGTACGGAACGCGGTGATGCTCGCGCGCGAGCGCCGCGTGCCGATCCCGAACTCGAGCGACTCGAGGATGCCCGTCGAGAGATCGCCGACGAACGTGTGCGGCACCTGGCCGGCGAGGCTTCCGCCGACCACCATGATGTGGCGGCCGAAGGTGCCGAAGGTCGCGTCGACCCGCGGCTCGACATTGCGGGTCATCGGGCACGTCTCGCTGCCCGGCCACACGAGCACGTTGACCGGTCCCGACGCGGGCACCTCGGCGGTGCCGCGCCAGTCGACGGTGCGCGCCGGCTGCGACACGTCGACGATGACCGAGCGGGTCTGGGGCGGCAGCTCTGCGAGCGTGGACCCGACGTCACGGAGGTACAGGGAGGACACGGCCGACTGCGCGTCGTCGAAGTCACCGTTTCCGTAGATCACCGAGTACGCCTCGCTCTGCGACACGGGGCAGGAGCGCAGCGAGTAGAGGACGACTGGCCGGTCCTCGACGGCCGGGTCCATCTTGCATGCGGCGGCGCCGATCACGGCGAGGACGCAGGCGAGCTGCTTCGTGACAGACATCGCGAAGCCCACAGTGTACGGCAAGCCGGCGCCGGCGCGCGTCTCGTCGACCTCGCACCTTTCGGCCCATCCCTGCGCGCCTACGCCGACCACGCGGTGGCCTCTGGGGTCTGATGGCCCCGGGCCCGGGGGAGCTGATACGCTTCGAGACGCGTGTACCCGCAGGTCTTCGGAAAGTACGTGCTCGAACGCGAGCTGTCGCGCGGCGGGATGGCCCGCGTGCTGCTCGCGACGCTGCGCGGCGCGGGTGGCTTCGAGAAGAAGCTCGTCGTCAAACAGATCCGGGACGAGCTGTCGTTCGATCAGCAGTTCGTCAATCGCTTCGTGGAGGAGGCGAAGACGACCGTCGCGCTCAGCCACCCCAACATCGTCCCGGTCTACGAGCTCGGGGTCGAGCAGGGCACGTACTTTCTTGCGATGGAGCTCGTCGAGGGCTGCAGCATCGCCGAGATCATCCGCGAGCGTAACGACGACGGCACGAAGCGCGTGCTCTCGCCGGAAGAGGGCGCGTACGTGGGCATGGAGGTGTGCCGCGCGCTCGACTACGCGCACCGGCGCATGCAGGTCGTCCACCGCGACATCACCCCGCGCAACGTGATGCTGGACGAGGAGGGCCAGGTGAAGCTGATCGACTTCGGCATCGCCGCGCCGGCGCTCGTCGCGGGCCACGAGATCCTCGGCTCGCCGGGCCACATGCCGCCCGAGCAGGTCGAGGGAAAGGTGCTCGGCCCGCCGACCGACATCTTCGCGGTGGCGGTCCTGCTCATGGAAGCGTGGACCGGCGTGGCGCCCTTCCGCCGTGCCACGCCCGAGGAGTGCGACGACGCGATGCGCCTGCCGCATCCGCGCCCGAGCGACTACAACCCGCGGCTCCTCCCCCTCGACGACGCGATCGCGCGGGCCATGAGCCTCGATCCGCAGAAGCGTCAGCAGGACGCGAGCGAGCTCCGGCGCAGCCTGCGGGCGTTCCTCGAGGGGGCGGACGTCACCGACATCGCGCGCGAGCTCGGCGACCGCGTACGGCTGCAGCGCGAGATCGCGTCCGAGCCGCAGCCGCTGTCGATCGACGGGCGCCCGATCCGGAAGACGAACCCGAGCGTCGGCGATCTCGGCACGAAGACGTTCGCGGCGCGCGAGGAGGCGATCCGGTGGTCACGCCCTCCCGCCTCCGAGATCGAGCCGGTCCCCGACGAGCCGCCCGGCGCGAGCACGCGGCGCATCGAGGTGCGCGAGGCAGATCCGGCCATGTCGATCCCGACGCCCTTCATGGTCGAGCCGCTCCCCGCCGGCTCGGACGTGCTGCGCGCCGCCCGCGCCGCCGCGGCACGCGCTGCGCTGCCCGACACCCCGCCGATGCCTCACGCGCGGCCGAGCGACCCTCGCGCCGACACGCTCGCGACCGGCGGGCTCGAGCGCGGGGTACCGGCGTCGGAGCGAGGCACCCGCTCGCCGCGCTCCCGGGTCATCGCGGTGATCGTCGGCGCCGCAGTCGTGACGCTCGGCGCCGGGCTCGCATGGCGGGCTCGCTCGGCTCCGTCGGCGGGGAGCGGCGAAGCCAGCGTCGGGACGGTCGCCGCGAGCACCGCGACCATCGTTGCGTTGCCCTCGCCGCTGCCGTCGCCGTCGGCTTCATCGTCCGCGACCGCCGTGACCGCGGCACCGCCCGGCCGG
>JAQBQL010000268.1 GCA_028287035.1 Labilithrix sp.
GCGGCCGGCGTGGCGCACGGCGGCGCGGGCGTGGCCGGCGGCGGGCTCGAGCACGCCGCGACCAGGGCGACGAGGGCGGTCCCGGCGATCAGGATGCGGCGGGCAAAAGGCGAGCGGCGGAGCATCATCACGGCGCCTTATACCCCGCCGCGATCCTCACGTGGAGAGCCGTCGCATCCGGGGGGCCGTCAGTCTGGCCGCGCGCCGAGCAGGAAGTGCAGCGCCGCCGGGAGCCGCTGCGCCCAGTAGATCTCGTTGTGCTCCGCGCCGGGCTGAACGACGTGGTCGAGATCCTTGCCGTCGACGTAGCCGACCTTGCGGTCGCGGGCCGCGAGCTCGGTGGAGTTCGTCACGTCGTCGTTGCTGGTGCCCGCGTTCCCGCTGTCGACGTAGACCCGCAGCGGGCGGAACGCGCGCGCCGTGGTGGTGTCGACGTCGGCGAGGATGACCGTCCCGTCCCACCACGTCGAAGGGCTCATGGCGCCCACGAGGCCGAACACGTCGGCGTGCGTGACGCCGGCGTAGGCGCTGACGAGCCCGCCCAGCGAGGAGCCCATGATGGCGGTGTCCTCGCGGCCCGGCCTCGTGCGGAGCTCCTGGTCGACCTTCGGCTTGATCTCGTCGATGAGCATCGCGAGGTACTGGTCTGCCTTGCCGCCCCCGTACATGGGATCGGCGGTGGGGGTGAGCTCGTCGATGCGCGCCGCGGTGCTCTCGACGCCGACCACGATGGTCTCGCGCACCGACCCGTCCTCGGCCGCCGCGTCGAGCGTCTCGTCGACCTTCCACTCGTTGCCACCGAACGCGAGCGACGCGTCGAACAGGTTCGCGCCGTCGTGCATGTACGTGACGCCGAAGCGGGCCTCGGTGTTCTCGACGTACGTGGGCGGCAGATACACCCAGACGCCGCGCGTGCTCGGCAGCTTGGTCGACACGAACGCCGGCCACCGCTTGTCGACGGTGCCGTGGGTCACCGTGAAGCGCGGATAGAGGTCGACGGTCGAGCCGCCCTTCACGTGGAAGTTCGGACCGCGTGACCACGTGTCGCCGAGCAGCGGCTTGACCTCGAGGTCGGTGGGGGCGCCGCCGTCCAGCACTTGCCAGTGCCACTCGTAGAGCCCGGCCGCCGGCGACGCGAGCGGGACCCCGACGTCCCACGAGAGCGGCGCCGCCGACCCGCGCAGCGTGAGCGCGGCGGCGGGCGCCGAGCTGGATGCATAATGCACGCGTATCGTGGTGACCGCCGGTCCCGGACCGGGTGGCGCGGTCCCGGTGCTGGTTGGAGCGGGAGGCGGCGCGGTCCCGGTGCCGCCCGGCGCCGCAGCGGAGGGAGCGTCGGGCGTGGACGACGAGCATCCCGCCGTCCACGCGGCAGCGGCCGCGACCACCAGGAGCAGCGCCGCGCCGCGACGCCGCGAGCGGATCCCGACGATGCGGGACGAAGAAGGAGGAGAGGCGCCCGCCATGGTCGAGGCCCGAACCGTGACCGCGAGCGGATGGTGAGTCAAGGCGCCGGACGCCGCCCGTCGTGGTACCTTCCCGGCGTGGACCGCGACGCGATCACCGGGAAGCTCGACAAGTTGCTGCTCCTCCGCGGAGATCCCGTGAAGGGGCTGCCCGCCGCGGTCTGGGCCGAGAATCTCGAGGGCGTCGACCGCGAGGATCTCGTGCGCGCCGCCATCGAGGTCGTGCGCTCGCTCCTCGTCCCGGAGTGGGCCTCGCGGCGCAAGGACGACCCCCGCCCGCAGAAGGCGCTCGAGGCTGCCGAGTCCTGGCTGGCCACGAAGTCGGCGGACGCCCTCGCCGAATGCAAGGCGGCCGCAAAGGCGTGCACGGCGGCGCGCGGCGAGACGTTCGGTGACCAGCACCGCGTGCCGGAGGCCGCGCGCGGCATCGCGTGGGCGGTCGGTCCCAAGGAGTCGGCCCCGATCTTCGACGCGCTCGCCGCGACGGAGGAGGAGCTCCTCGCGCGCATCGCGCTCACGTCCGAGTACCACCTCGGTCCGCAGCAGCGGAAGGACATCGTCGAGGCGCTCCGGCGCGTGCTCGCCCCCGAGGTCCCGGTGTCGAGCGCCGCCAACTCGCTTCCGCCCGCCGGTCCCGCGCCGTACTCGCCGGACGGACACTTCGAGCTCGGTCAGGTGGTCATCCACAAGAAGTTCGGCGACGTGAACGTCACGAGCGTGGGCGAGACGTGGATCGAGGTCGAGCTGCAGGACGGCTCGAAGAAGCGCCTCGCCCACAAGCCCTAGCGGCGCGAGCAACCTCGCAGGGCGATGACCGACGCAGAGCTCACGCGCGGCGTGTACGCGCTCGCGAAGACGAAGCGGAAGAAGCTCCTCTGGTGCGCGTGGTGGACCGGCGCGCCGAGCGAGAAGCCGTTCCGCCCGCCCGACGCGTACGGCGGCGGCGCCCGCACCGAGGAGGAGGCGCGCCAGCTCGCCGAGAAGGCGGCGGGCCGCTCGCTCGAGCAGGTGGATGGGCACTGGGCGGGCGCGTGGAAGCGCGTGCTCGCCGGTCTCCGGCCCTTCCCCTCCCGCGCCGCGCGCGTCGCCGACGGCGCCGAGAAGCCTGCGAAGCCCGTCGACCCCTATGCGCTGCTCGGGGTCACGAGCGACGCGACGCTCGACGACGTGAAGCTCGCGTTCCGGAAGAAGGCGCTCGAGCACCACCCCGACCGCGGCGGCGACTCGCTCGCCTTCATCGCGATGAAGCGCGCCTACGACGGCATCGTGAAGCGCCGCGAGCGGAGGCGCCGCCCCTGACGGGCGCGCCCGGCGTACCATGCGCCTCGTGAGCGAACGACGCCTACGGTGGGGCATCCTGGGATGTGGATCGATCGCGACCCGCGCGGTGGCGCCGGCCATGCGCTGGGCGGACAACGCGGAGCTCGTCGCGATCGGCTCGCGGAGCGAGGCGCGCGCCCGGGAAAAGGCGACCGAGCTCGGCGCGGCACGCGCGCACGGCACGTACGAGGCCCTGCTCGCCGATCCCGACGTGGACGCCGTGTACATCGGGCTTCCGACGGGCGAGCACGCGCACTGGGCGCTCGCCGCGGCCGAGGCCGGAAAGCACGTGCTCTGCGACAAGAGCCTCACGCTCGACGGCGAGCGCGCGCTGGCGCTGCGCGCGGCCTTCCAGCGGCACGGGCGGCTGCTCGTGGAGGGGTTCATGGTGCGCCACCATCCCCAGTGGTCGCTCGCGAAGCGCCTCGTCGACCACGACGCCATCGGCCGCGTGCGCCACGTGCGCGCCTGGTTCCGCGCGACGCTCGACAACCCCGCCGATCATCGCTGGTCGCCCACGCTCGGGGGCGGCGCGCTGTTCGACGTCACCTGCTACGCCGTCAACGCGGCGCGCTTCTTCGTGGGCGAGGAGCCCGTTGCCGTCCAGGGCGTCGCGCGCTGGGCGAGCGAGCGCGTCGACGAGGCCACCGACGCGCTCCTCGAGTTCCCGGGCGGCGCGGTCGCCAGCGTGCACGGGAGCCTCCGCGCTCCCTACGAGCAGGGCCTCGTCGTCAGCGGCGACCGTGGGCTCCTCGTCATGCGCCGGCCCTTCTCCCCGGGCTGGGAGCCGACGGAGATCGAGATCCACGTGCGCCGCGAGGGTCCGGAGGTGCAGCTCGTCGCCGGCGCGAACCACTTCCTCCACATGGTGGAGCACGTGTCCGGCTGCATCCTCGACCCCGCCCGCCCGCTCGCGCCGGCGGAGGACGGCGTCGCCAACGTGCTCGCCTGCGCGGCCATCCAGGCGTCCTGCCTCGCGGAGTCGAAGGTCACGGTCGGCGCGCACTGACGGGGCGCGGCGTTGCCAGACCGGCAACGGAGCGTCGCCTGGACAAACGGCCGCGCTGACGGCAAGAGTGGCTCGCCATGACGCGTCGTACTGCCTGCCACTTCGCCGGACTCCTGCTCGCCGCGGTGGCCGGCTGCTACACGGGACCCACCGATCTGAGCCCGGCGGTGACGGGCCCCGGCGGCGCGACGCCGGGAACGATCCCGGCCCCCGACGATCTCGATGCCGCCGGTGACGAGCACGCTGACGCCCCGCAGACCGCGACCGGGCTCCCCTGCGACGTGGCCCGCGTGCTCGCGACCGCCTGCACGACGTGCCATTCCGGCAAACCGGTGCGTGGCGCGCCGAACCCGCTCGTGACGTACGACGACCTCGTCGCCGAGGACGCGCTCACCGGAAAGAGCTTCGCCGAGACGTCGCTCGCCCGCATGAAGGACAGCAAGCGGCCGATGCCGCCTTCCGGATCGCTGTCCGCCTCGGACCTCGCTGCGTTCGAGGCCTGGGTCGAAGCGGGCACGCCGCGCGGCACGTGCGGAGGTCCCGCGGCGGCGAGCGACGGCGGCCCCCCCTCGGCCGCCGACGCGGGCGCGAGCACGTCGAGCGACGCGAGCACCACGCCGGCGACCAGCGTGTGCACGAGCGGACAGACCTGGACGGGAGGAGCGCCTGGCCCGCTCATGCAGCCGGGCAAGCCATGCCTCGGCTGCCACGCCGCCACCGGCGCACGCGTCTTCCAGCTCGCGGGCACCGTGTACCCGACCCTGCACGAGCCCGACGGCTGCTTCGGCGCCGCCAAGCCCGGCGTGAAGGTGGTCATCGTCGATGGCGATGGCGTGAGCCACTCCATGAGCGTCAACGCCAATGGCAACTTCTACCGGATCACGAGCCTGCCGCTGCCCTACACGGCGATGGTCGTCGACGGCACCACGACGCGCGTGATGCACGCGCCGCAGACGAACGGCGACTGCAACTCCTGTCACACCGGGACGGGCGCGGGCTCGCCCGGACGCATCATGCTTCCGTGACTGCCCCCTCGGGCAGGGCCGGCGCCTCGTCGGGCAGGCTGGTTCGCCCGACGAGCACGTTCGAGATCGCGAAGACGATGACGCCGGCGACCCCGAGCCCCGCCTCGGCGAGGAGCATGTTGCGCATGCCGTAGCGCTGGGCGACCACGCCGAGCAGCAGCCCGAGCCACCAGATCGGGAAGTTCGAGAGCGACGCGTAGATGTTGTACTTCGTCGCGCCCGAGCCCTTGCCCATCGCCTCGAGGACGAAGGCGGTGAACGCGGCGTACGCGAGGCCGACCGCGAAGGCGTAGATCAGGTTCCACACCACGTACATCGCGACGGTCGCCGGGCAGACGGCCATCGCCACCGCCACGAAGGCGAGCCCGAGGCCGATCGCCGGGTACGCGTAGAGCGGTCGCATGCGGTTGCACACCCAGCCGCCAGCGAAGCAGCCGAGCGCGGTGACGAAGCCGGAGAGAAGCCCCTGGAGGAGCTCGACCTCGTGCTGGCCGGCGCCCCAGAAGATCGCGACGTCGGCCTGCGTGAGCACCGCCTGCGCCGCGCCGGTGCCGACCGGCAGGATGCAGAGGATGGCGGCGAGGAGGCCGCCCTTCGTCTTCAGCATCAGCTTCAGGTCCTTCACGACGCCCTTCACGGCGGCGGCGGGCCCCTGGTGGTGGACCCTCGCCTTCGGCACCGGCAGCGCGAGGAGCGCGAGCGAGCAGGCAATGAAGAGGATCCCGATGATGACCCCGGCCATCCACGGCGACGGGAGCTGCACGAGCAGGAAGAGACCGAGCGCGCCGCCGAGCCCTGCGCCGCCCAGATTGCCTGCCTGGAACCAGCCGCTGACGCGCCCGATCTGGTCGTGCGGCGTGACCGCCGACATGATCGCCTCGACCGACATGCCGACCGCCGAGTTGACGAGGCTCGCCGCTGCGATGACGAGGAGGAGGAGCGGCAGCGTCTTCGGTCCGAGCGGGATGACCGACATCGCGACGACGCCGACCGCCGACGCGGCGGTCGACGCGACGTACCAGCGGCGCGGCGTCATCGTGACGTCGACGAGGGGCGCCCACAGCCACTTGAGCCACTGCGAGAGGAGGTTCGCCCCGTTGAGCGTCGCTCCTTCCTGGATCGACAGCCCGTGCTTCGTCGCGAGGAACGTGAGCGCGACCGACACGAAGCCGCTCAGCGCGCCGAACGGCATGTAGAGGATCGTCCACACGACCGGGTGCGGGAGCTTCTGGGCTGCGGCGGGGGCGTCGGTCACGGCGGCGCACACTACCTCCATGCCGCGGCACGGCCGCATGAAAGAACGTTCACCTCACTGGCGGGCGGCCGCTCCTCTCCGGTACCGTGGAGGGCTGGTGGGAGCGCTGCGTCACGTCCTCGGCCATGCGCGTCTGCTCGGCATCACGGCCCTCGTCGGCGCGGTCTCCCTCGCGAGCGGCGGCTGCCGTCCCGGGAAGAAGAAGGTCGGGGCGGACGCCTCGGCGAGCGCGTCGGCTCGCGTCGTCGCGAGCGTCACCGTCCCCCCCGCGGCCAGCGTGCCGCCCGCGCCGCCGAGGCCCGTCGACCCGCTGGCTCCGAGGGACCGCGCGCTCGTCGAGCGAACGAAGGCCAACGTGCGCGAGGTCGACGCGCTCGTGAAGAAGGAGACCGTCGCGGAGAACGGCGTCGACGCCGGACAGAAGTGCGAGGCCATCGAGGAGGCGCGCGATCGGATCGCGTCGCTCCCCGACGACGCCGGTGACCTCGCGACGCTCCTCGCCGAGACGAAGCGGCTGTGCTCCTTCGAGGTCCCGATCCTCTCCGCGAACGCCGCGCTCAAGCAGGCGGGCTTCGCCTCGTCGCAGGCGTCTCACAAGCTCGTCTGTGACCTCGCCCAGAAGGAGTTCCTGAAGGCGCGCGCCGCCAAGCCCAACGACCGGAAGACGTACGACGTCGGCTCCCGCCTCAGCCAGACGTGCAAGTGACGCTATAGTCGGGGCGTGCAGAGCCCCATCCTCCAGAAGATGCCGCTTGGTTTCCCGTGGGTCACCTCGGACCCGTTCCTCTTCTGCGTCCATCACGACGACGCGTACCCCGCGGGCAACGAGATCATGGGCCCGGACCCGCAGCACCTCGCCGGCCGCCGCATCGGCATGGACTTCGAGGTGAAGGACGGCTGGCGCATGTACCACGGCGAGGAGATCCCGGGCTTTCCCGGCCACCCGCATCGCGGGTTCGAGACCGTGACCATCGTGCGCAAGGGCCACATCGATCACTCCGACTCCCTCGGCGCCGCGGCGCGGTTCGGCGCCGGCGACACGCAGTGGCTGACCGCCGGCAAGGGCGTCGTCCACTCCGAGATGTTCCCGCTGCTCGAGAAGGACAAACCGAACCACCTCGAGCTCTTCCAGATCTGGCTGAACCTGCCGGCCGCCGACAAGATGGTCGATCCGCACTTCACGATGTTCTGGTCGAAGGACGTGCCCGTCGTGCGCCACGTGGACGGCACCGGCCGAGCGACCGAGGTATCGGTGATCGCCGGCTCCCTCGACGGCAAGGACGCGCCGCCGCCGCCCCCGAGCTCGTGGGCCTCGCGTCCCGACACCGACGTCGCCATCTGGACGATCCGTCTCGCGCCCGGCGCGACGTGGACCCTGCCGCCCGCGAAGAGCGCCGCCGCGGTGCGCGTCCTCTACTTCTTCGAAGGCGCGGAGCTCACCGTCTCTGGCGAGCGCGTCACCGAGCACGCGGCGCTCGTCGTGAAGCAGGACGCGCCCGTGCAGCTCACCGCCGGGGCCGACGGCGCGGACCTCCTCATGCTGCAGGGCCGCCCGATCGGCGAGCCGGTGGTCCAGCACGGCCCGTTCGTGATGAACGATCGCGCCGGGATCCAGCGCGCGGTCAGCGACTACCAGCAGACGCGTTTCGGCGGCTGGCCGTGGCCCACGCAGGAGCCGATCCATCCCCGTGACGCGGGCCGCTTCGCGAAGCACGTCGACGGTCGCGTCGAGAAGATCGAGCCGTAAGGGACGCGCCGGTGCCGACGCTGACCGAGCTGCGCGTGCGCTACGTCGACGGCGACCGACCCTTGCCGGCGGCGCTCGAGGCCGAGCTGCTCCGCGATCCGAGGCCCGGCGCGGCGGCGATCCTCGAGGCCATCGAGAAGCGGCGTCGCGCGCGACGCTCCGAGGGGCAGCGTCTCCGCAAGATGCTCCGGTTCGAGCAGGCGCTCTGGGCGGCGGGCACGCTGGTGGTGGCCGGCGTCGACGAGGCGGGGATGAGCCCGCTCGCGGGACCGGTTCATGCGGCGGCGGTCGTCCTCCGCCCGGGCAGCCGCATCCTCGACGTCGACGACTCGAAGAAGCTGACGAAGTCGGACCGCGAACGGCTCGCGCTCGAGATCAAGGCGACCGCGCAGGCCTGGGCGGTCGGGACGGCGAGCGTCGACGAGATCGACACCCTCAACATCTACTGGGCGGGTCTGCTCGCGATGCGCCGCGCCGTCGAGGGGCTCGGCCTCGTGCCCGGCCACCTGCTCATCGATGCGCGGCGACTGAAGGAGCTCGACATCCCGCAGGAGCGCCTCGTGAAGGGCGACGCGCGCAGCCTCTCGATCGCCGCCGCCTCGATCCTCGCCAAGACGACGCGCGACGCGGTGATGACGGAGCTCGATCGCGAGTTCCCCGGCTACGGCTTCTCGCAACACAAGGGATATCCCGTGAAGGCGCATGTCGCGGCGCTCGAGAAGCTCGGCGCCTGCCAGCACCATCGTCGCTCCTTCGGTCCGGTACGGGTGGTCCTCGGCCTGCCGCCGCTCCACGCGAAGGTCCCCGAAGAAGAGGCCTGATCTCAGCGCTGGCAGTGCGGGCAGAACACGGTGCCGCGCCCGGCCAGCACCATCTTGGCGAGCGGCCGGCGGCAACGTGGACACGGCTCGCCCTCGTGGCCGTAGACGACGAACGGATTCGCGGCTCCCGGCTCCTCGACGTACGTGATCCGCTCCTCGGTGTTCCGCGCGATGGAGAGGGCGAGCGCCTCGTCGAGCCCCTTCGCGAGCCGCTTCGTCTCGGCGAGCGTCACGCCGTTCGCCGGCCTTCGCGGATCGATGCGCGCCGCGAAGAGGGCCTCGGTCGCGTAGATGTTGCCGATCCCGGCGAGCACCGCCTGGTCGAGGAGCACGGGCTTAACGGCGAGGCGCCGGGTCTGGAGACGCGCGTGCAGCGCCCGCGCATCGATGCCGTCGACGAGCGGGTCGGGCCCGAGCGCGCTCCAGATCGGCAGGTCCTCGTCCGGCACGACGAAGCGGCCGAAGAGGCGCGGGTCGAGGTAGCGAACGCTGCGGCGGCGACCGCGTGGCAGCGCGAGGTCGAGCCGGGCCTTCTCGAAGCGTAGCGGCTCGTCGTCGGGCCGCGCCGCGAGGACCCACTTGCCGGTCATGCCTAGGTGCGAGAACAGCGCCGGGCCCTTGCCGCCCTTGACCGACGGCGCGAGCGGGACGCGGAGCCACTTGCCCCGCCGCTCCACGGCCAGCACCGCGCGATCGCGGAGACGGCGCTGCACCTTGGCGGTCGTCACGCCCTCGTCGAGGATCCGTGCATCATGCACGTGGGCGGAGACGATGGTGCTGCCGCCGAGCCACTGCTCGAGCATGCGACGGGCGTGTTCGACCTCGGGAAGCTCCGGCAACGTGGTGGGAGATGATAACCTGTGCCGCGTGAGGAAGCGGAGCGCCGCGCGGTGAAGTTCCTGGACGACCTCGAGTCGCGCCTCGAGAAGGTGCTCGGCAAGGTGACGCGCGACGAGAGCCTCGTCCGCGGAATGGGCCGCACCATGCTCGTCCACGTGCCGTGTCTCGCCGGGCAGCTCCGCCATGCCGAGGCGGACGTCGAGCACCTCGTGTACGTCATCCTCGACCTGTCCGACGTCCGGCGCTCTCTGGACCGGCAAGGTGCGTATCCCGACGACGCGCTCGCGGCAGTGCAGCAGCTCCTCGAGGACCGGGCGACCACCGACGAGACGGCGACGGCGCTGCCCCCGCGCACCGCGCGCCTGCAGGCCGTGCACGAGCTCGCCGCCAGAGACAGCGACGCGGGCAGCGCGGTGGTGCGCGCGGCAGCGGCGGCGCTCCCGCGGGAGCTCGGCTTCCTGCGGAAGCCCCTCGAGGCGGCGGCGCTCGACGTCGCGCCGGTGTTCGACGGAGCGCTGTCGGGCAAGGGCGGCGCGATGACCTTCGCGGCGTGGGATCCGGCGCTGAGGACGGTGCTCGCCCGCATGCAGGCCGTCGCCGACCGGAAGACCGACGTGGTGTGGACGATGACGCCTTCGCTCCTCTTGCTGTCGACGCTCTACGACCCGTCGCTGCGCGAGTCGCTCGCGTCGCGCGGCCTCGACCCGCAGGTGCTCCTCGCCGACGTCGCCACTGCCCGCGAGCGGACGGGCTTCTCGCCCGACCGCCTCGTCGACCCGCCGCCGGGTCACGTGCCCTCGATCGGACCGGCGCTCTTCGCGACGCTCCTGCGCGCCGAATCGTACGCTGCCGACGACGCGACCAACGTGAAGCTGCGCCATCTGCTCGCCGCGCTGCACGACGAGCCGCTGCTCGCCCCGGCCGTCGCCCGTCTCGTGCGCTAGTCGATTCCGTGCAGAGTGCAAGCCGTGCGTCGCGGCCCCCGCGCCGTGGCGCTCCGGACGCGCTCGCGACTCCTCGCCCCGCACGAGCCGTGGTAGTCCGGGCGCGATGCCGTTCCACCGTCCTGCGCAGGTGCTGGCCCTCGGGCTCCCCATGCTCCTCGTCGCGGCGTCCGTCGTGGTGAGCGACGTGGCCGAGGCCCGGCCCAAGGCGTCCGCGGCGCCGAAGCCCTGGTGCGGTCCCGACGTGACGGAGCTCTCCGACCACGTGTGCCTCGCCGACGGCGGCGCCGACGAGAGCGGCCGCCACACGCTGGTCATCTACCTGCACGGCGCGCTCGCGATGACGCCCGGCTTCCAGTACGTGCAGCAGAACGCGATGGCTCTCCACGCGAAGCGGCACCACTTCACGGTCGTGATGCCGACCGCGCCGAGCGACGGCGTCGGTTACGTGTGGCCGACCTCGCAGACCGCGCAGAAGGAGCAGGAGCCCGCCATCTTCGCCGCCATCGCCCGCGCGCGTGCCGACGCCGCCCGCCGCGTGGGCCACGGGTTCGACGAGACCTTCGTGGTCGGTTTCTCGAGCGGCGCCTACTTCGGCAGCTCGGTGGCGGTGCGGAGCGCGCTCGACGTTGACGGGTACATCATCCTCGCCGGGGGCTCCTCCTGGACGCGCCCCGAGAACGCGGGCGACCGGAGCTCGCGCCGCGCGCCGGTGTTCGTCGGCGTCTCCGCGGCCGACCCGCAGACCGCCGCCCATTCGCGCGCCTTCGGTGGCTCGCTCGCCAGCATGGGTTGGCCCGTGAAGGTCGAGGAGCGGAACGCCGGCCACATGGTCGACTGGACCTTCATGGCCCATGGCATCTCCTGGCTCCGCGCCCAGAAGGCGAAGTCGAGCGTGCCGACCCCGGGCCTGTGACCGCGGATCAGCTCGCGTGAGCGGCGCGCGCGTCATAGATTGACGACGACATGAGCTCCGACCTTCGCATCGACGTCTGGTCCGACATCGCCTGTCCGTGGTGCTACGTGGGAAAGCGCCGCCTCGAGGCGGCGCTCGAGAAATTCGCCCACCGCTCGGCGGTCACCGTGCGGTGGCGCGCCTTCGAGCTCGACCCGTCGGCGCCCGCCGAGCGCGACCCGCAGGTCGGCTATGCCGAGCGGCTCGCGAAGAAGTACGGCTCCTCCGCGCGCGAGGCCGAGGGGATGATCCAGCGCATGACCGACACCGCCGCCGCCGACGGGCTCGACTTCCGCTTCGACCGCATCCGCTCCGGGAGCACGTTCGATGCCCACCGGGTCATCCACTTCGCGGCGGCGCACGGCAAGCAGGACGCGGTGAAGGAGCGGCTCCTCCGCGCGTACATGACCGAGGGCGAGATCATGAGCGACCACGAGACGCTCGTGAGGCTCGCCGCGGAGGCCGGGCTCGATCCCGAGCAGGTGCGTGCCATGCTCGCGAGCGACGCCGAGAAGAAGGCCGTCCACGAGGACGAGGACGAGGCGCGTCAGCTGGGCATCAGCGGCGTCCCCTTCTTCGTCATCGGCGGGAAATACGCGGTGTCCGGCGCGCAGCCGGCCGAGCTCCTCCTCCGCGCGCTCGAAAAAGCGTGGGACGACGTGACCGAGCGGCCGCGGCCGTTCGGCGAGGGCGCCGCGTGCGGGCCCGAGGGTTGCGCCTGAGCGCGCGGCGCGCCGAGCGAAGATGAGCCCCCTGAAGATCGGCGTCATGGGCGCGGGCGCGGTCGGGGCGTACGTCGGCGGGAGGCTCGCGGCGGCCGGCGCAGACGTGGTGCTGGTCGGCCGCCCGGCCCTCGGCGCCGAGATCGCCGCGCACGGCCTCTCGGTGGCGGGCCTGGACGGCGCGGACGCAGCGTCCCTCCGCGCGTCCGACGTCGTGTACCGCACCACCGCCGCGAGCCTCGCCGACCGTGACGTCGTCCTCTGCTGCGTGAAGAGCGCGCAGACCGCCGAGGTGGCGCGCGAGCTCGCCGCCGTGCTGCCGCCCCGCGCCCTCGTGGTGAGCCTCCAGAACGGCATCGGCAACGCGGAGGCGCTCCGCGCGAGCCTCCCCCGCGATCGGGTGCGCGGCGGCATCGTCGGCTTCAACGTGGTCTGGCAGGAGGGCGCGCGTTTCCGGCAGGCGACCACCGGGCCGCTCGTGATCGAGAGTGCGGGCGCCCCCGAGGAGGCGCTCCTCGCAGAGCGGCTGCGTTCGGCGGGCTTCGCGGTGGAGCTCACGGACGATCTCCGGCCGCTGCAGTGGGCGAAGCTCGTGATGAACCTCAACAACGCGGTCAGCGCGCTCACCGGCGAGCCGACGCGCACGCTGCTCTTCGGCGAGGGCTATCGCCGGAGCCTCGCCGCGCTCATGGAGGAGGCGATCGGCATCCTGCGCGCGACCGGCACGACCATCGGGAAGCTCGGTCCCCTGCCCGTCCGCCTCTTCCCCTGGCTCCTCCGTCTCCCGGCGCCGCTCCTCCGCGTCGTCGCGTCGGCGCAGCTCAAGGTCGATGCCGAGGCGCGCTCGTCCATGTGGGAAGACCTCGTGCGCGGGCGTGACACCGAGATCGACTACCTCAACGGCGAGATCGTGAAGCTCGCGAAGCAGCACGGGCTCCGCGCCCCGCGGAACGAGCGCGTCGTCGCCCTCGTCCACGAGGTCGAGCGGCGCCGCGCGGGCTCACCGAAGCTCGATGCCGCAGCGCTGTGGGCGGCCATCGAGGGATAGCCGCTCGCGCGGCGTCCCTTCCCTCGGGCGCGAGCAGGGTGCATGCTCGCGCGCTGGAGGTATCGGACCATGGGAATCAGCAAGGCGAGCGCCGAGTGGACGGGCGCGATCAAGGGCGGCAAGGGCGTGATGAGGCCGGCGCACGGAGCCGAGGCGCCGTTCTCGCTCGCGTCGCGGTTCGAGGGCGCACCGCAGAGTAACCCCGAGGAGCTCGTCGGAGCCGCCCTCGCCGGCTGCTTCTCGATGGCGCTCACCCTCGCGCTCGAGACGTCGGGCGCGACGCCGACCGGCGTGAAGACCACCGCCGACGTGAAGCTCGAGAAGCAGGGCGAAGGCTTCGCCATCACGAGCATCGCGCTGTCGACCGAGGCCTCGGTCTCCGGCCTCGACGACGCGAAGTTCCAGGCGATCGTCGCCGAGACGAAGAAGAACTGCCCCGTCTCGAAGGCGCTGTCCGGCACGACGATCTCGCTCACCGCCAAGCTCGCGCAGTGAGCCTGGCCCGAGCGCGCTAGGCGCTCACTTCTTCCGGCGGTCGCCGAAGTCCGTCTCCGGCGGCTGACCGGGAGGGATCACGGCGCCGAGGTCGGCCGACGCGCAGCGCGCGTACTCGCTGGCGCTCTTGAACGAGGCGAGGCATCCGGCCTGGATCGGGTCGACCTCGGGATTGCGGACGCCGCAGGTCGCGAACTTGTGGCTGAAGAACATCAGCCGAGCGTCCGTCGTGAAGAAGTTGTTCGAGTTGAACGGCGCGATGCGCGACTGGAGCTTCCGGCACTCCTCGGTCGACATCGGGGCCTTCACCGCGGACGGCGCCTCGGCCGGCGCGGGGCCGGTGAGGAAGGTCGCCCAGGCGGGCCCGACGAGCTTCGCGAGCGACGGCTGCGGAACCGGGCGCTTCGCCTGGATGGCGTCGAGGATGTCGGCGGTCGCCTGCTTCTTGTCGAGCGAGCTCTTGTCCGCCTCCGCGGCGGCGACGAGGTCGGCCTTCGAGAGCGCCTCCTTGTACGAGACCCGGATGGTGCGGCCCTTGCGGGTGACCTTCGAGTTCTTGAGCGCCTTCAGGTACGTGTCGACGATGCCCGCGAAGCGCTTCTGACGTCCCGAGAACGCGAGCTCGTTCGACTGGAGCGTGAGCTTCGCCTCGTTCTGCTCGAGGGTGTTCCGCCACTCGCCGACCACGTCCTTCACGTCGGACTCGACGCTCTTCGCGGCGTCGTCGTCGCGCGCCACGAACACGAGGTTGCCGACGAACGAGCCCGCCTTGACCGGGTCGTTGTCCGTCTCGAACGCCGCGGCCTTCACCTTGGCGTCGATCGACTCGAGGGTCTTCTCCTGCCCCTTCGACGGGAAGCAGCCATCGAGGAACGCCGTGAAGCCGGCGGCGCTGTTGGTCGCCCCGAACATGCAGGGCGACTGGAAGAAGTCGCGCGAGCTCTTCGGCTGCGCGGTGACCCGCACCGACGGGAGCCCCTGGGTCTCGTTCGCGGCGTCCTTGAGCGCCGACAGGCGCGCGTTGAGGTCGTCCTTCGGGCTCTTCACGCTCGAGGCCATCGTCTCGAGCGACTCCTTCGTGCCGAGGAACCACGTCGTGCTCTGGGGGAAGGCGCCGAACGTGGTGTCGTCACAGACGCCGGGCGCCGGAGCCGCCAGGCCGAGGCTCGCCCGGTCGTCGCCAGTGGTCCGGCAGAAGCCCGCGATCCCCTTGTACGAGAACGGCGTGTACCCGTGCTTCTTCGGGAGCTCGGTGATGTTGAAGTGCCCGACGCCGATCCGCTGGTTGCGCTTTCCGTCGACGCCCTCGACGGTGATGACCGCCTGGTACGGCTTCTCGAGGGACTCGCCCAGCACCGATCCGCACTCGAGCAGCGAACGGATGTCGTCGATGTTCTTCTTCTGGAAGAAGAGCTCCTTTGCGGCCTTGGTCGAGCCGCTGCCGAGGCCCTCGATGCGCCGCGCCGGGTTACCGACGCCCGGCTTGCACAGCTCGGAGCCGAGCTCCGAGGCAACGTAGGCGCGCTTCACCTTCTCGTCCGTCTCGCGCGTGGACTCGATCACCTGCGTCGAGATCTCGGAGGTGTTGGTCGGCAGCAGCTTCACGTCGACGGGGAGCGCCACCGACTTGCTGCGCCCGGCGAGGAACACGGCGAGGCCAGCGACGAGGCCGATGAGCAGCACGAGCAAGGCTCCGCCGAGCACGAAGAAGAGAGCCTTCGACTTCTTCGGCGGCTGCGGGCCGGGCGGGATGAACGACGGCGAGCCGCCGTACGCGCCGGGCGGACCGTAGGGAGCGGGCGGAGCGCCATACTGGCTCGGGGTCCCGCCGTAGCCGCCGGGAGGAGGAGGCGCGCCGTAACCGCCGTAAGGAGGCTGGTTCATTCCGGCCATGGTACGGGAAAGCGCGACCGGATCTCCCCTGACCTCGGCCTTTCGTCGGCGCTGCCCCGGGACGTCAGCGCAGCGCGTCGAGGTCCACGACTCCTACCGTGGAGCCTCTGACGACGACGAGCTCGCTCGCGCCGCGAAAGAAGCCGCGGTGGCCGAGCAGCGCGCCGTCGCCCGGGAGGGAGCGCCGGGCGCCGGTCGTCAGGTCGTCGATGAGGATGCCGCGGAAGCCGCTCTGGACGAGGACGCCGGCGTCGCTCACCGCGCGCGGGATCATCCCCGGCACGGCGGGCTCGTCGAGCACCACCTTCCCCGAGCTCACCGCAATGACGCGGAGGTGGAAGCGGTCCGGGCCCCCCGCTTCGGACGGCGCCTGGGTCGTGATCGCGGCGTACCGACCGCTCGGCGAGAGCACCGACTCGAGGAAGGGCTCGCCGCCCTCGAGGCACGCGAGCTTCTTGACCGTGAACGGAGGCTTGAGCCCGATGCCGAGCACGCAGGTCTTCACGAGCGGCTCCTGCGAGGCGACCGCGACCGCCATCTTCCCCTCGGCGTCGATCGCGAACCGGTCCCGGGTGCCGGCGGTCCCGGCGAGCGCGCGCGGCGGGGCCGACAGATCGGCGGGGACGACGTGGAGCTCGTACTTCGCGTGGCCCTTCCCGAGCATGCCGCTCGTCCGGCGGAAGAGGAGGTGCTTGCCGTCGGGCATGAACCTGGCGTCGTACGCGGCCTCGCTGGAGAGGCGCTTCTGGACGTGTCCGCCCCGGTCGGCCACGTAGATCCAGTCGCCCACGTTGAACGCGATCGCCCCGCCGCCCGGCGCCGCCGACACGCGCCCGCACGATCCGAACGGGAACCGGCTCGCGAGACCGGCATTGCGCACGAGGTCGTCGGCAAGCGCGGGCGCGGCGAGCAGCCCGACGAGCTCGATCATCTCGTTCGGTTTCGTGCCCACGGTCGCGACGGGCAAGCGGCCGATCTCGGGGAACGCGTCCTCGGCGACGACCGCGCCGGTGTCGACGTCGACGACGCGCGTCGGCAGCTGGCCGTAGGCGGGCGCGTCGAGCCGGCGAAGGAGCGCGCGGCGCCCGTCCTGGGAGAGCCACTCGAAGTACCAGTGCTCGGAGGGCGGCGGCGCTACCGGCGCCTCGCTCGTCACCACGGGCGCGGCCTCGCGCAGCGGAGCGGCCACCGGCCCGCCGGGCGTCGCCGCGCCCCCGCAGCCAGTACCGCCCGCCGTGCAGAGCGCCGCGAGCAGCAGCGAGCGTGAGAACGGACCGCGCACGCGGGCAGAGTGCACGGACCGGAGCGCCGGGCCAACTTCGCGCTGGCCCGGCCGCTCGCGGGAGAACGGCTCAGACCTTCGCGGCGTGCCCCGGCGCGGCCGGCATGCGCATGGTGTTGTCGAACGCCGGCTCCTCGTGAGCGAGCGGAAGCGTCGACGCGGCCGCCGCGTGGTCGTGGTCCTTGCGGTGATCCTTGGCAATCAGCACGTAGACCGCCGGGACGACGAAGAGCGTGAACATCGTCCCGATGCTCATGCCGCCGACCAGCACGATACCGATGGAGTTACGAGCGACGGCCCCGGCGCCGGTGACCAGCGTGAGCGGGAAGTGACCGACCACGGTGGCAACCGTGGTCATCAGGATGGGGCGGAGCCGCGTGCGCGCCGCGTTCTTGACGGCCTCGAGCTTCGTGACGCCGCGCTCCTGCTCGGCATTCGCGAACTCGACGATGAGGATGCCGTTCTTCGACACGAGACCGACCAGCGTGACGAGGCCGACCTGCGAGTAGATGTTGAGCGTCGTCGTCCACCCGTCGGTGAGCGCGAAGTGCATGCTCGGCGGGCCGGCGAACTTCAGGAACGTGAAGATCAGCGCGCCGAACATGGCGAGCGGCACCGAGCCGGCGAGGATGACGAGCGGATCGCGGAACGAGTTGAACTGCGCCGCGAGCACGAGGAAGATGAGGAGGATGGCGAGCCCCATCGCGGGGAGGAACTTGCCACTCTCGGTGCGGAGCTGCCGCGACTCGCCCGTGTAGTCGATGCGGTAGCCCGGCGGCAGGATCTTGGCCGCCGCGTCCTCGAGGACCTTCAGGCCGCCGTCGAGCGACTGCGGCGCGAGCCCCGAGATCTTCACCGCGTTGAGCTGCTGGAAGCGGTTCAGCGTCCGCGGCTCGACGCCGTTCTTGATCGTCGCGATCGCGCTGAGCGGCATCAGCTGCCCGTTCGGCCCGGTCACGTGGATCTTCGTGAGCTGGTCGGTGGTGAGCCGGTCCATGCGCTCGACCTGCGGGATGACCTTGTAGCTGCGTCCTTCGATGTTGAAGCGATTGACGAAGTTACCGCCCAGCATCGAGCCGAGGTCGGCGCCGATCTGCTGCATGCTGAGGCCCATCGACGCCGCCTTGTCGCGGTCGACGACGATCTCGCTCTTCAGCTGGTCGATCTTCACGTCGGTGAACGGCGGGAATGCGAACTTCCCGCTCTTGGTCGCCTCCTGCACGATGAGGTCGACGTAGCGAAGGAGCTCCTCGTGGCTCGCCGTCGACGCGACGACGAACTCGACCGGGAAGAAGCCGGCGCTGGGGAGCGCCGAGGGCAGGAACACCGGCGCACGGATGCCCGCGATGTTCTGCAGCTTGTTGAACGACTCGCCCTGGATCTCGAAGATCGTGCGCTTCCGCTGGCTCCAGTCCTTGACGATGCAACCGCCGAAGCCGGTCTGGGGCATCGTGATCTGGAAGCTCTGCGCGTACTCGGGCTCGGTCTTCCAGATGCGGTTCACTTCCTCGCTGTACGGAACGAGCTGCTCGAGCGTCGCGTTCGCCGGCACGTCGATGGCGCCGAACATGACGCCCTGGTCCTCGTTCGGCGCGAGCTCGGCGGACGAGAACATGTACATCGGGACGACGAGCACGGTCAGCACGCCCCACACGATGTAGACCGCCTTCCGGGCATCGAGCGTGCGCTCGAGCATGCGCGAGTACCGGAGGCGCACGCGGTCGAATGCACTGTCGACCTTGCGCGCGAACCAGGTCTGCTCGGTATGTGGCCGGAGGAGACGCGACGACATCATCGGCGAGAGCGTGAGCGCCACGAACCCGGAGATGAAGACCGCCCCGGCGAGCGTGAAGGCGAACTCGCGGAAGAGGGCGCCGGTCAGGCCGCCCTGGAAGCCGATCGGCGCGTACACCGCGGCGAGCGTGATGGTCATCGCGATGATCGGTCCGACCAGCTCGCGTGCGCCGAGGATGGCGGCGTCGTACGCGGACCGTCCCTCGCGCATGTTGCGCTCGACGTTCTCGACCACGACGATCGCGTCGTCGACGACGAGACCGACCGCGAGGACGACCGCCAGCAGCGTGAGCAGGTTCACCGTGAACCCGAACACCTGCATCACGAACACGGCGCCGATGAGCGACACCGGGATCGAGACGAGCGGCACGACGACCGAGCGCAGCGATCCGAGGAACAGGAAGATGACGACGACGACGATGAGCACCGTCTCGAAGAGCGTCTTCTTCACCTCCTCGATGGCGTTCTCGATGTACGAGGTCGAGTCGAACGCGACGCCGGAGGTGAGGCCGGTCGGCAGCTCGGCGTGGATGACCTCGAGCTCCTTGCGGACCTTCGCGAGGACGTCGAGCGAGTTGGCGTTGGGAAGCACCCATACGCCCATGAACACGGCGTGCTCACCGGAGAGCCGGATGTCCTGGTCGTAGTTGTCGGCGCCGAGCACGACCTCGGCGATGTCCTCGAGGCGGACGAGCGCGCCGTTCTGCTGGCGGATGACCAGACGCTTGAACTCCGCGAGCGACCGCAGGTCGGTCGACGCGGTGAGGTTCACCTGGATGTACTGGCCCTTGGTCTGGCCGACCGCGGCGAGGAAGTTGTTCGACGCGAGCGCCGCCCGGACCTGCGCCGGGCTCACGTTGAGCGCCGCCATGCGATCGGGCTTCAGCCACGCGCGGATCGCGAACGTGCGACCGCCGAGGAGGTCGGCGCGCTGCACGCCCTCGATCGCCGACAGCCGGGGCTGCACGATGCGTATGAGGTAGTCGGTGACCTGGTTCTCTTCGAGGATGTTGGAGCCGAAGCTCACGTACATCGCCGCGATCTGCGCGTCCGATGGCTCGATGTTGATCGACGGCACCTCGGACTCGGGCGGCAGATCGGCGCGCACCTGGTTCACGCGCGCGCTGATGTCGGCGAGCGCGTTGGACGCGGCGTAGTTCAGCTTGAGCCGGACGCTGATCGTCGACAGTCCCTGGACGCTCTGCGACTCGATGTAGTCGATGCCGTCGGCGGCCGCGATGGCGCGCTCGAGCGGCGTCGTGATGAAGCCGCGCACGAGGTCGGCATTCGCGCCGACGTAGGCCGTCCGCACGATGACGGAGGCCGATTCGAGCTTCGGGTACTGCCGGACGTTGAGGGTCCGGATCGCCTGGAGCCCGGCAATGATGATGACCAGGTTGACGACGATCGCGAGGACCGGCCGCCGGATGAAGATGTCGGTGAGCTTCATGCCTTGCCTCGCTAGTGATTCTCGGGCCGCGGCGCGGTCGACGCCGGCAGAGCGACGGTGTTGTTCACCGTCACGCCGCTTCCGTTCCGCAGCTTGAAGGCGCCCGCGGTGACGACCTCGTCGCCGGGCTTCACCCCGTCGAGGATCGCGACGAAGTCGCCGCGCGAGGCGCCGGTGCGCACAAACGTCTGGCGGGCCTTGCCGTTCTCCACGATGAAGACCGAATCGCCGAACGACGCGTGGGCGACGCCGATGACCGGCATGATCACGAGCTTCTTCTGCTGGGGGAGCACGAGCTCGACGTTGGCGAACATGCCGGCCCGGAGCTTGTCGTTGGCGGGGAGCGTCGCGCGGGCCTTGATGGTGCGCGTCATCGGATCGATGGTCGGATCGACCGCCTTGACGACGCCGTCGAACGGCGCGCTGGCGTCGGCCTCGCCTTCGAGCCTCACGTGGATGACGCTGCCCTCGTGGATGTCGGCGAGGTTCTGCTGCGGGAGCGAGAAGTCGACGAACAGATCGTTCATCGACTCGAGCGTCGTGATCGCGGTGCCGGGGTTCAGGTACTGACCCACGTTGATCGCGCGGATGCCGAGGCGACCCGAGAACGGGGCGCGCACCACCTTGCGGGCGATCTGGGCCTGCAGCGCGCTCAGGTCGGACTGCGAGGACTTGACGAGCGCCTCGTCGCTGTCGAGCTGGCTCTTCGGGATGCTGTTGCTCGCGACGAGCGCACGGGTCCGGCCGGCGTTGGTGCTGGCGAGCTCGCGACGCGCCTCGAGGGCGGCGATCTGCGCGCGCTCCACGTTGCTGTCGAGCTCGACGAGGATGTCACCCTGCTTGACCACCTGACCGGAGTCGAAGCGGATGGCGGTGACCACGCCGGGCGCGTCGTTGCTGACCTGGACGCCCTTGACCGCCGAGATCGTGCCGACCGCCGAGACCGTCCCCTCCCACGTGTCTTCCTTGGCGACGGCGGTGCTCACCACCTCGGGGGGCGGCCCGGCCTTCTCCATCTCCTTGCCCATCTTGATGAGGCCGGAGATCTGGGTGAACTTGATGGCGACGAGCAGCCCGACGACCAGGAGCAGGCCGCCGACGGCAACCAGGTAGCGCATGCGGCGTACGATGCCGGATCGGGTGAATTCCGCGCCCTAATTCGTTCACGAAGTGAACAAACCCGAAAACGGGCGAGCCGTGGACGTTACTTGACGCCGCCGGTCGGGCCCACGCACACGCCGACCTCGAGGAGGACGTAGAGGAGGGCCTTCTCCTGCGCGAGGAGACCGAAGCCCCCGCCGCCGCCGGTCGCCGCCTCCGTGTGGTACGTGCTGAAGAGGACGCGGCCGCACTGGTTCTCGAAGCTCACCGTGGTGGGGCGCTCCTGACCCGAGCCGTCCTTGACCGCGGTGACCCAGACCTTCGGCGTGACATCGACGGGGTCGCCGTTCACGTCCTTGCTGGGCACCACGTTGAGGCCGCTGATGCTCGTCCAGTTGCCCTTCACCTCGAACGTCGCGTCGCCGGTGGCCGCGAGCCAGTCGCCGAGCCCTTGGTCGGCAGCGGTCGCGGGCGCGTCCCACTCGTCGAGCGTCGCGGCGCTGCCGATCGTCGCCGACTCGGCGTCCCAGCTGATGTACCCCGGGAACGGCTGGCGGACGAACTCGTACGACCAGTCGGTCACGTACAGCTTGCCGCCGGCAGCGACGAACGCCTGGAGGTTCGCCTTTGCCGTGTCGGACGTCATGTACTTGTCGCTCTTGCTCCCGCAGGGGATGAAGACGATGTGGTACTTCATCAGCTCGGCGAGGTTCTCGAGCATCGAGTGATCGTTCTCGATGTGAAGGTCGGTGATCCCGAGCTTCTGGAGCGACTCGTCGATCGCGTCGAAGTCGGTCGAGTCCTTGAGGATCGCCATGTGCGGGACGTCGTCGCCCTTCGACACGTCGGACCGTCCGGGGAGCGTCGTGTCGGCCTTCTCCAGCGAGAGGTCGCCGCCTTCCTTGATCTTGATCTTGCGGACGCGGCGGAACTGGCCCTTCTGGACGACGAGGTACGCGTCTCCGACGGGCAGCGTGGTCGTGAAGGCGAACGTGCCGTCCGGCGCGGAGTACGCGAACGTGTTCTCGGGGAGCGTCACGCACGTGTCGCAGTACGCGCCCTCGGGGATCGCGCCCGGCTCGTCCTTCGTCATGTAGACGAGCGTGTTCGAGAGCGGGAGGCTGCCATTCGGCGCGTAGACCGTCCCCGACACGTTGACGTCGACCGCCGGCACGCCCGCCTCGCCGAGGCTCGGGACCACCGGCGTCGACGCATCGCCTGCGCCGCTCGGGTTGTCCGGAAAGCCCTCACGGCTGCTGCTGCTGGAGCACGCGACCACGAGGGCCGCGAGGGAGAGAGCTGCGCCGGCGGAGAAGAGGAGCGAGGTGCGCATGAGGTCCGCGGACCCTACCGCCGATCCGCCGACGCGCAACCCGGAAGCGGCAAAATTCTGCCCGCACCACCCCGGCGCTCAGCGGTAGCGACGGAGCCTCTTGAGCACGTAGTAACCCATCGCGCCGACGAGGATGACGAGGAAGAGGACGCCGGTGGCGGCGCCTCCCGCGCGCGGTCGACGGGCGCCGCGATCGCGGAGCGCGGGGCCGCGCACCGGGCGATCGTCGGGCTTTTCCGGTGCCCGCGCGTCCAGACCCGGGGGGGCCGCGCTGCTCGGGCTGCTGACGCTTGCCGCGGGCGCCGGGCCTTGCGCATGCGCGGACGGCGGTGTGATCACGCCGAGCGCGCAGCAGCACGCGAGGATGGTGACGATGGCGAGGAGGCGCGGCAGACCCACGCCGGGAGCCTACCTCAGTCGACCGCGATCGCGCCGAGGTTCGCGAGCAGCGCGAGGACCTCGAGCGCGTCCTCCGCGGGCAGGCTCGCGGCGTCGATCAGCTCCTCGACGGTGCGCAGCCCGTCGATGTGCGAGAGCAGGAAGCCGCTGCGCGCGTCGAGGGGGAGCGACACGAGCGAGGCGCTGGTGACCCGCAGGCGAGGCACGGAGGTGAGGAAGATCGCGACCGGCGGCGCGGGCTCGGGAGCGTCGTCGTAGAAGAGCCAGTCGTCGTCGATCTCGCAGGCCTCGCCGTCGTCGTCGACCGGGATGAGGCCGCCGAACGGATCGTCCGCCGCGACCGCCGCCGGCGGCGGGGGGCGCAACGTGTCGGGCTCCTCCTCGCCGCGCGCGATCGCGAGGAGCCGCGCGTCGACCGCGCCCATCTTCGTGGTCTTGCGGGACGAGACGAGCTCGCCTCCCGGTGCCGGCAGCCGGACCCGCCGCTCGATGGTGATCTCGTCGTCGTCGGCGCGATGTCCTGCGACCTGCCGCTGCAAGGGGCTGGGGCTCATGGTCTTGGTGGGTCAACGTACGGCCCCGCTCGGTCGCGAATTAAGGGCCGCGCCGGCCTTTCGATCTATGGTCCGCGCCATGGATGCAGGACTCAAGGGCAAGAACGTCATCGTCACCGGGTCGACCGCGGGCATCGGCTTCGCTGCCGCGCGTCTCTTCGCGGCCGAGGGCGCGAAGGTGGTCGTGAACGGACGCGACCAGGGCCGCACCGATCAGGCGGTCGCGGCGCTCCGCAAGGACGTCCCCGCGGCCGAGGTCCGCGGCTTCGCTGCCGACGTGTCGACCGCCGCGGGCTGCGCGGCGCTGATCGCAGCCGTCCCCGACGTCGACGTGCTCGTGAACAACGCCGGCATCTTCGAGCCGAAGCCGTTCGAGGAGATCCCCGACGAGGACTGGCAGCGGTTCTGGGAGACCAACGTGATGAGCGGCATCCGCCTCTCGCGGCACTACGTGAAGGGCATGCTGGCGCGTGACTGGGGCCGCATCGTCTTCGTGTCGAGCGAGTCGGCCGTGCAGATCCCGGTCGAGATGATCCACTACGGGACGACCAAGACCGCGCAGCTCGCCGTCTCGCGCGGACTCGCCGAGCGCGTGCGCGGCACCGGCGTCACGGTGAACTGCGTCCTTCCCGGCCCGACGAAGTCGCAGGGCGTCGGCGACTTCGTCCGGTCGCTCGCGCAGCAGCAGGGCACGTCGGAGGCGCAGGTCGAGAAGGACTTCTTCCTCCACGCCCGGCCGTCCTCGCTCATCCAGCGCTTCGCGACGCCCGACGAGATCGCGAACCTCATCGTCTACACGTCGAGCGCGCTCGCCAGCGCGACCACCGGCGCGGCGCTGCGCGTCGACGGCGGAGTCGCCCGCAACGTGGTGTGAAGGGTCCGCTCAGGCCTTGATGCGCGCGCTCTTCGGATCGTAGAGCGGCGCGAGCGAGACCTGCGCGGGGTACTCGGTGCCGGCGATGTCGACCGTCCACGTGCCTTCCGCGAGGTACGCGGCGGTCACCGGCTCGCCCCCTTCGACCATCACGAGCCCGACCGCGCCGCCCAGGGTGTGACCGTACGAAGCGGCGCGCACGTACCCGACGGCGCGCCCGTCGCGCTTCGCGACCTCGGCGTGGAAGAGGAGCGGCGCGGGGTCCTTCACGAGCAGCTGGACGAGGCGCTTCGTCAGCGGTCCCTCGGCCTTCTTCGCGAGCACCGCCTCCTTGCCGAGGAAGCCGCCGGGCTTGCCGAGGTCGACGGCGAACCCGAGCCCGGCCTCGAGCACCGAATCGGTGTTGTCGATGTCGTGCCCGTAGTCGCGATACGCCTTTTCCATGCGGAGGCTGGCGAGCGCCTTCAGGCCGGCGTGGACGAGGCCGAGCGGCTCGCCGGCGAGGACGATGCGGTCGTAGACGTGGGTGGCCTGCTCGGTGGGCACGTAGAGCTCGTAGCCCAGCTCGCCGAGGTAGGTGATCCGGACGCAGAGCGCGCGGGCGAAGCCGATGTCGATCTCGCGCGCGGCGCGGAACGGGAATGCCTCGTTCGATAGATCGGCAGAGGTGAGCTTCGCGAGCAGCTCGCGCGAGCGCGGCCCCTGCACGTTGATCTGCGCCCAGCCGGAGGTCACGTCGGTCACGAAGGCGTGCCCGCCATCGTCCTCGATGTGCCGGCGCAGCCAGGCCTCGACGTGCCGGTGCGCGGTGTCGGACGCGACGACCCAGAAGCGCTCGTCGCCGAGCTTCGTCACCGTGAGATCCGCCTGGATTTTCCCGGCGTCGTCGAGCCACTGCGTGTACGTGATGGTGCCGGACGGGCCGTCCACCTGGTTGGCCGAGAGGTGATTCAGGATGCGTCCCGCGTCGCGCCCCTGCACGAGGAGCTTCGCCATGAAGGACATGTCCATCACGATGACGCCGCTCCGCGCCGCGTCGTGCTCGGCCTTCCAGTGATCCCACCACGCCGGCCGCTTCCAGGAGAGCGCGCCGGCGTCGGGCGCGGGCTTTCCCGGGGCGTACCAGTCCGCGCTCTCCCAGCCGCTGACATCACGGAAGTACGCGCCGCGCGCGGCGAGCCGATCGTGGAGTGGCGACTTCTTGGCGCCGCGGGCCGTCATCATGGAACGCGTCGGGTAATGGCACTGGTATACCATGCCCAGCGACTCCACGGTGCGCGTTCGTCGGTATTCGGGATTGGCCTGGTACGTGTGCAGGCGATCGATGTTCATCCCGGTGACGTCGACGTCGGGCCGGCCGTTCACGATCCAGTGGGCGACGACGCGGCCCAGGCCTCCGCCGGTGAGGATGCCGATCGAGTTGAGCCCCGCACAGACGAAGTAGTTGCGGAGCTCGGGCGACTCGCCCACGACCGGCGCGAGGTCGGGGGTGAAGCTCTCGGGGCCGCAGAAGAACTTGCGCACGCCCGTCTCGAGGCTCACCGGGATCCGGCGCATCGCCTTCTCGACGTAGGGCCCCATGCGTTCCCAGTCCGGCTGGATCTCTCCGAACGAGAAATCGTCGGGAATCCCGCCGACGTTCCAGGGCGCACAGATCGGCTCGAACAGACCGACCATGAGGCCGCCCACCTCTTCCCGGAAGTATCCATACGATCCGGGATCCTCGAGGACCGGAAACGAGCGCTCGAGCCCGGCGATCTTCTCGGTGATGAGGTAATAGTGCTCGGCCGCCTGCAGGGGCACGTTCACGCCGGCCTTCGCGCCCAGCTGCCGCGCCCACATGCCGGCGCAGTTGACGACGTACTCGGCCTCGATCGTGCCGTGATCGGTGACGACGCCGGTGACGCGGCCATTCTTCGTCGTGAAGCCTGTCGCTGCGACGCGCTCCACGATCTTCGCGCCCTTCTGCCGGGCGCCCTTGGCGAGGGCCATGGTGACGCCGACCGGATCGGCGCGGCCGTCCTCCTTCACGTAGAATCCCGCCAGGAGATCGTCGGTGCGCGCCAGCGGGAAGAGGTCCCTCACCTCGCGCGGGCTGATCTCCTGGACGTCGATCCCGCAGTGACGGTTGAACGCCGATACCCGGCGATACTCCTCGAGGCGGTCGGCATCGGCGGCGACCTCGATGAAGCCGACCGGCGCGAACCCGGTGGACTGGCCGGTCTCCGCCTCGAGACGCGCGTACAGATCGCGCGTGTACTTCCGCATCTCGGTGGAGGTCTCCGAGGTCGACCCGAACGTCACCATGAGGCCCGCGGCATGCCAGGTGGTGCCCGAGGTGAGCTGGTCGCGCTCGAGGAGCACGACGTCCTCGCCCAGGTGGGCCAGGTGATAGGCGATCGAGCAGCCGATCACGCCTCCGCCCACCACCACGATCCGCGCACGCTCGGGCACTCTCTTCTCGGACATCGTGGGCGAACTATACCCTCGCTACTTCGCGGGCGGCCGCTTCTCGGGCTTCTTGTCGAAGAGCACGTAACCGAAGGTGAGGCCCACCGTGGTGACGGTCGCGTCCCGGAACGACCCATCGAGGAGGCGCACGTCACCGACCTCGTAACGAAGGTCCGTGCACAGCGTGACGCGCCCGGCGTTGCCGCAGAACGCGCCCTCGATCTGGTTCACGGGCGAGCCGCCGTGACGAGGCCGGATGCGCGTCCACGTCGCGTGGAGATCGACGGGGCCGAGGTGGCCGTCCGCCAGCGCGCCCCATTCGAGCGAGCCGTCGGTGTCGCGGACCGCGGCGTCGCCGGTGTTGTGCCGACCGAGCAGGATGTAGCCGCCCTTCGCGGCGAGGTCGAACACCTTCCCGGGCGCGAGCCACTGGTAGGCGACGTGCAGCTGCGGCAGCTCGAGCTGCGAGTCCCACAGGTACTTGTTGCCGAAGAACGTGCCCTCGATGCCGCCGCGGAGCACGATGCCCTGGCGCGCCGTGATGGGCAGACGGAGCCCTCCGGCGAACGCGTTCGACAGGCCGCCTTCGACCCCGGTGCTGCCGAAGGCGAGCGAGGCGATGTTCACGACGCGCACCGCGACGAGCTTCTCGTGCCCGAAGCCGATGTGGCTCGAGCGAAAGCCGAAGGCGCCGAGCTTCCCGTCGCGATCGCTGCCGCGCGTCTGCGTGAGCCCGCCGTGGAGCCCCGACTCCGTCACGTCCGTCGCCTCCGACTCCTTGGCGTGCGCGCGGCGGCCGGGCAGGATCGCGAGGAGCGCGGCGCCCGCGATCAGGGCGCGGGCGCAGCCGCGGACACGAGCTCCGCGTACGCCGCCTCCGCCTCGGGCAGACCGATGGCCACGAGGCCCGGCACCACTTCGCTCTCCATGGTCTCGTAGAAGCACGCTGCGTACCCCGCGCTCGTCATCGTACCGAAGTTCGGCCCGGGCTCGATGGCGAGAGCGGTGTCCGCGGCGGCGCGGCTCACGTCCCCGCAGCAGAGGCCCGCGTAATGCCGGAAGAGATGCGGCAGGGCGCGCGCGAGGGAGTCGCGCTCCGCGCCGGCGTCCGGCCCGTCGGGTCGCATGAGCAGCGCGGCGAGCTCCCACCCGAGCTCGCCGTGGAAGGTCTCGTCGATGACGATGGCGGTCACCACCTCGCGCGCGAGGGGCACGTTCGCGGCGCGGAGCGCCCGCTTGAACATCGCGCCGCTGACCGTCTCGCCGATGCAGAAGGCGGCCAGGACGACGTGACGCACGTGCGCGCGCGGGGACGCTTCGCCGAGCAGGCGCAGCTTCGCCGGATCGATCGTTGGTGACGCGGGCCGGCCCAGCGCCTCGCACATGCGCAGGCAGAGGTCGGTGTGGCGGACCTCGTCGGCGATCATGCGCGCGAACGCGCCCGACCAGTCGAGCGGAGCGCCCAGCAGGTGGAGCTGCGAGACGAGCTCGGTGAAGAGCGCGAGCGAGTGCATCTCCTGCACCGCCCGGAGCTCCCAGAGCCGCGCCGCGGCGTCGAGCGCCGCTTCCGGGTACGCCGTTGGGTCGAACGCCTCCCAGTGGATCTCGCCCTTGCGAGGACGCGCGATCGCCTCATGCTCTTCGGTGAGCGCGAGGTCCTCGCCGCTCACGCGCCGGAGCGAGTACACGCCTCAGTTCTTCGGCGGCGGCGGGGGCGGCGGCCGCTGCCCGGGGGGAGCGTTCACGTAGGGCGGCATCGGACGGGGCACGGCCCCCGCGTCGGCGACGGGCGGCGGCGGCGGGTCCATCGCGTTGATCGTGTGCGGCGGCTTCACGTCCGGCGAGGCGGCGACGGCCGGCTCGGGCGCGGAGGCGGCGGGCTGCGGCGCCGTGGCGTTCGCGTGCACCGGCTCCGGCGGCGCCGACTCCTTCCCGCACGCGAGGCCGGTCACGCCGATCCCGACGAGCGCGACGCCGCGCGTGAGAGAGCCGAGACGATCGAGACGGCGGCGGGAACCCATCGCGCGAGCATACGCTAGAGTGCCCGCCGCATGAAGGGCATCGACGGCTTCTTCTCGGAGGACGAGGGCCGCTGGTATGCCCGCTTCGCGGGCGGCCTCCGCGGCGGGACGTTCGTGGAGATCGGCTCGTGGAAGGGCCGGAGCACCTCGTTCATCGGCAAGGTGTGCGCCGCGAACCGCACGCGGCTCGTCTGCGTCGATCACTTCGCCGGCTCGCAGGACTCGCTCGCCGCGCGTTACGACGCGGAGCTCGCGCGCGAGGACATCGAGCAGGTCTTCCGCGCGAACATGGCGAGCCTCGGCATCGCCGTGGAGCTGCTCGTCGAGCCTTCCGTCGCCGCGGCGTCGCGCTTCGCCGACGGCAGCGTCGGCCGCATCTTCCTCGACGGGAGCCACGATGGCCCGAGCGTGCGCGCGGATCTCGAGGCCTGGTTTCCTCGTCTCGCCCCGGGAGGCATCCTCGCGGGTCACGACCACGACGCGAAGCACCCCGACCTGTGCGCGGCGGTCGACGCGTTCGCGGCGTCGCGTGGTCTCGTCGTCGCGCGCGGGCCTCGCTCGATCTTCTGGCTGGCCGAGCCGCCCCGCTAGCGGCTCAGGGCGCCGGGCGGATGCGGTAGACGAGGCCCTGGTCGTCGTCGGTGACGAACACGCTGCCGTCCCGGCCGACCGCGACGCCGGCCGGCCGGCCCACGCGCGCGGTGCGGTCCGCGGTCTCGAAGCCGCCCACCAGATCGGTCCACTGGGTGGTCGGGTTGGTCCAGTCGACGGGCTTCGCGGGCACGTCGCCGTTCATCGCGACGAACGCGACGCGCGGGGCCGACGAGAACGTCGCGCCGTCCTTGTGCCACGAGCCGTGGGCGGCCACGATCGCGCCGCCGCGGTAGGGCGCGGGCAGCGCATGCGCGCCGGTGGGGGCGAGCGGATAGAAGGCGGCGCCGATGAGCGTGGAGAAGGCCGGGAACACGACGGCCGGAACGACCACGTTCGAGCAGTCGGCGCCCGAGGCGTACGCCTTCTTGTTCTCCTCGCAGTCGGGCCAGCCGTAGTCGGCGCCCGGCGGGTGGGTCGTGACGGCATCGAAGAACTCGTACGGGTGACCGGCGGGCAGCGAATCCTGACCGGCCACGCCCGCCCAGACCACGTTGGTCGCCGGGTTCGTGGTGAGCGCGATCGCGTTCCGGATGCGCTTCGCATAGGTGGTCATCCCGGTGCCGTCGGGCGCGAGCATCTGCACCGACGCGCGCGTCGGGTCGGACTCGATGCAGGCGTTGCACGAGGAGCCCACGCTCGCGAAGAGGCTTCCGCCGGCCATCGTCACCGAGGTCGTGGCATGCCCGCCGGTGCCCATGGTGCGGACGCGCGCGATGGGGTCGGGCTTGGTCGCGCTCTTCTGGCCGTCCTCGTAAGGGAGCCGGAAGATGCTCGTCTGGCCGCTCGCGTAGACCGTGCAGCTCGGCTGGTGGAAGAAGACGCCGTGCACCGGCGTGTCGTCGAGGGTGGCGAAGACGACGGGGTCGCCGGCCTTCGCGGCGTCGGCGTGGGGCACGAGGTAGACGCTGTCACCCTGCGTGCCGACGAGCAGATCACCATTCGGCAGCGGCGTGATGTGACGACCGCCGGAGACCTTCGCGATCGCCTCGATCACGAGGCCCGCGGCAGGCGTGATGCCCGCAGGCACCGTGAGGACCTCGGCCGTGTCCGGCGCGGTGCTCTGGACCGTGCCGGTGCAGATGCGGCCGCCGTTGTCGAAGGGCGGAACGGCGGCATCGATCGCGGGCCCGCCGCTCGTCCCGCTCGTGCCCCCGCTGGTCCCGCTGGTTCCGCTCGTGCCGCCGCTCGCGCTCGTGCCGGAGGAGCCGGTCGGGACGGGGGCAGCGGGGTCGCCGCTGTCGCCGCACGCGATGGCCACGAGCACGGCGGTGAAGGCGAAGGCAGCGCCGGTCAGCAGGCGCGAGGAGCGGTCGAGCGAGCGCATGCCCGAAGCATGAGCCGCGGCGCCGGCGCCTGCCAGCGGCGAATTTCCTCGGGCGCGGCGTGGTTGCTGCGTCGCGCCGTCGATCGTAAGGAAGGCGGCATGCCCGAGCCCCGCCGCGCCGACCACCCGATTGACCCCATGTTCACGGACCGCTGGTCGCCGCGCGCCTTCGACGCTTCCGGCGTCACCGAGGCGGAGCTGCTGTCGGTGCTCGAGGCCGGCCGCTGGTCCACCTCGTCGTCGAACGTCCAGCCCTGGCGCTTCATCTATGCGTACCGCGACACGCCCGCGTTCGCGACGTTCCTCGAGACGCTCATCCCCTTCAACCAGGACTGGGCGAAGCGCGCCTCGGTGCTCGTCTACATCGTCTCGCAGAAGGACCTGCCGCCGAACCACGAGGGCAAGGTGCTGCCGTCGCGCACGCACTCGTTCGACGCGGGCACCGCGTGGGGCTTCATCGCGCTCGAGGCGCACAAGAAGGGCCTCCACGCCCACGCCATGGCGGGCTTCGATCACGCGAAGGCGGCAGCGGCGCTGAAGATCCCGGAGACGTTCGCGATCAACGCGGTCTTCGCGCTCGGACGCCTCGGCGACCCGTCGGTGCTCCCCGAGCCCATGAAGGCCCGCGAGTTCCCGAGCGACCGGCGCCCGCTTGCGGGCAGCGCGTTCGAGGGCGTCTTCCCGTCCCCCTGAGCCGGGCGCGCGGGCGGCACGGGCCGGCTCGCTGCCCATCTTGCGCAATCGTCCTCGCGAGGCGGCGGCCGCGGCGAACGCGCGGGCGTGCGACATCGAGTGCGCTAGTCTCGAGGCGTGTCGTCACGCGCTCGGCCAAGGGTCGTCCGTCTCCTCCTTCCCCTCGCCGCGCTGCTCGCGGCGGCGCTGCCCGCGGTGGGCGGCTGCGGCTCCGCCGACGTCGAGGACGGGCCGCCCGCGATGCCGGATGGCCCCG
>JAQBQL010000023.1 GCA_028287035.1 Labilithrix sp.
CGTCGGACACATCGGCGTGAAGGTGAAGCTCGCGGGCTCCGACCGCGGCGTGCAGGACATGCAATTGAAGACGGGCTGGGTCCTTTACAACCCGCTCACGGAGCAGGTCGTCGAGTTCCCGATCTCCGTCCAGAACATCGTGCTCAGCGCGAGCCCGCACGAGGGCACCGCGGCGGGCGACAAGGGCCAGGGCCACGGCGTGGACGAGTCGATCACGTTCTCCTCGATCGAGGGCGTGAACGCGAACGCCGACGTCGGCTTCAGCTTCCACATCGACCCGCAGCAAGCGCCGCACCTCTACGCGCGGTTCCGGCAGAACGACATGCGCGAGCTCGCGTACGGCTACATGCGGAACGTGCTGCGCGAGTCGTTCAGCGAGGTCGCTTCGGCGATGCCGATCCAGGAGATCTACGGCGCGGGCAAGAGCAAGATGATCGCCGCGGTCACGGTGAAGTGCGGCAACAACCTCGGTCGTGACGGCATCATCATCGACCAGCTCACGATCAACGGCGCGCTCCGGCTCCCGCAGAACGTGGCCGACAGCATCAACAACGCGATGGCCGCGACGCAGAACGCGATCCAGAGCGAGAACAAGGTCCGTCAGGTGAAGGCCGAGGCCGACCAGACCGTCACCACCGCGACCGGCGCCGCCGAGGCCGCCCGGCAGAAGGCGACCGGCGAGGCGGACGCGCTCGTCATCAAGACGAAGGCCGAGGCCGAGACGCGGCTCGTCCAGGCGAAGTCCCAGGCCGAGGCGAACCGCATCCTCAACTCGTCACTGACGCCCCAGGTCATCCAGTACAAGTACGCGGAGAGCTGGGACGGGAAGCTGCCGACCTACTCGGGCGGCGGCATCACCCCGATGGTCAACATCACGCACTGAGCGTCTGAGCGTCAGAGCGCGTTTTCGAGGATGCGCGCGTCGCTCAGGCAGTCCTGACCGATGAGGACCGCGTCGGCGTTCGGGATGCTCTTCTTCGCGAAGGCCTCGGCGCCGGCGGTGCGCTCCACCGCGGCCGACATCACGCAGGCAGCGTTGGAGCAATGGCGGCCGTCGGCGTCGACGTGGCGCCGGTTCTCCTCCTTCACGGGCACGCCGTGGTCGACGAAGCCGACCGCGTGGCCGAGCTGGTGGAGGAGCGCGACCTGCTCGACGAGCGGGCTCGTGACCGCCGGCTTGAAGATGGCGATGACCCCGGTGTCACCGATCGAGACGCCGAGCTGGTCCGGCTGGACCGCGCCCGCCTCGTCGATGAAGTGGCCGTTCACGAAGACGACGTAGAAGGTCGCCACGTTGTCGAAGGCCTGCGCGGTGCGGTGGGCCGCGGCGATGGCGAGGATGTCGTCGACCGTGACGTCCTTCGCGGCGACGTCGCCGAGCTTCTCCATCGCGGCGAGCGTGGTCGGCACCTCGGTCTTCTTCTTGCCGTCGAAGATCGCGCGCACGTTGCTCGTGGCGAGCAGCCAGGGGTCGCCGAACTTCTGCACGGGGCCCGGGAACGGCTCGGCGCCGGGCGCATAGTCGATCTCGACGACCACCTTCTCGACGCCCTTCGCGAAGAGCTTGGTCGAGGCCGGGGTGCCCGCGGTCCCGCTCGTGCCCGACGCGCCCGACGACGAGCTGGACGAGGCTCCGCCCGAAGAGCTCGAGGAGCTGCAGGACGCGGCGAGGACGCTGGCGAGGAGAAGGGAGACGACGGTGCGGAGCGACATCGGGCGCCCATCCTCGTGCGAGGCCGGCGCGAGCGCAAGCGCAGCGAAGGAGCCCGCGAAAACCGACGCGCGGTGGCACTCGCGAGAATAGACACGCCCCCCGACGTACGTCTGTCCCCATGCGTTCCACCGACTTGTCCACAGGTTCGCCAGCGGCGCCGCCGGCGGCGGGACGCGACCGCCGGGCGCGGGGCAAGCGGCTCAGGCCGGGCGACCGCGACGGCGCGGGTCGCTCGCGCGGCGCCGTGCATGGCGACCGCGGCGCGCCCCGTGTATGGGAGCGGACGATGAGCGGCGAGATCCTCGTCTGTGCGAGCGCCGAGTCCCGGCTCACGAGCGCCGCGGCGTGGCTCGCCAGGCGGAGCGAGCCACGCGTCACCATCGTGGCTGCCTCCGTCGAGTCGGCCGCCGAGGTGGCGCGGCGGGCGCTGCTCGCGCTCCCGACCTCGGAGGCGGTGGCGGCGCCGCGCGCGTCGTTCGGGTGGCAGCGCTTCACGCTCGGCACGCTCGCGGTGTCGCTGGCGCGGGCCGAGCTCGCGCGCCGGGGGCTCGTTCCGGCGTTCGGCCTCGCCCTCGAGGCGGTCTGTGCCCGCGTCGTGCACGATCACACGCATCGCAGCCAGGATTCGCGCGGTGAGGGGCTCGGTCGGTTCGCGGCGATCGGTGAGCTGCCCGGGCTGCCCCGCGCGCTCGCACGCACCGTGGCCGAGCTTCGCCTGGCGGGCAGCCCGGAGCTCCGCGACGCGGACCTGGCGCGGCTCGTCGCGGCCTTCGGCACCGAGCTCGAGGCGGCGGGCCTGGCGGACCGCGCCCGGACGTTCGCGATCGCGACCGAGCTCGTGCTCGCGCAGGCGCCGGGCACGTTCGGGGCAGGCACCGGGGCGGTGCTCCTCGTCGACGTCCCGCTGCGCAGCCGCGCCGAGCGCGACTTCGTGACGGCGCTCGCCACGCGCGCCCCGGCGTCGTTCGCGGTCGTCCCGGCGGGCGACGAGCGCACGCTCACGCTCATCGAGGCGGCGCTCACGGATCCGCAGGGAACGCCGGCGCCGCTCGAGCACCGCACGCTGGCGGGCCGCGGCGGTAGCTCGGCGCTGGCGCGTCTCCAGGAGGGGCTGTTCGGGCCCGCGGGCCAGGGCCACGAGGGCGCGCCGCTGTCCATCGCCGACGGGCGCGAGGTGCTGGTGCTCTCCGCGCCAGGCGAGAGCCGGGAAGCGGTGGAGATCGCCCGGAAGATCGTCGGCGAGGCGAAGGCCGGCACGCGCCTCGACCGCATGGCGGTGCTCCTCCGCGCGCCGCAGTACGCGGCGCACCTCGAGGAGGCGCTGCGCCGAGCCGGTGTGCCCGCTCACTTTGCCCGCGGCACGCGGAAGCCCGATCCGGCGGGGCGCGCGATGCTCGCGCTGCTGGCGTGTGCCGCCGAGGGTCTGTCGGCGAGCCGGTTCGCCGAGTACCTGTCGCTCGGCGAGGTGCCCGACGAGGACGAGAGCGGGGCGCCCCCCGCGGCGGCACCGGCGTCGGAGCGCGTGGCGCCGCCCGACGAGGAGGCGCTCGCCGCCCTGCTCGGTGACGCGGCGGCCGCGCTCGACGATCGCGCCCGGGCCGAGGCGGACGGCGCCGCCGCGGAGCCACGGCCGGGACCCGTCGAGGAGGACCGCGCGGCGGCTCACGGCACCCTTCGCGCGCCCCGTCACTGGGAGCGTCTCCTCGTCGATGCCGCGGTGATCGGGGGGGCCGAACGCTGGCAGCGCCGCATCGAGGGGCTCGCGGCGAAGCTGGCCTCCGACCTCGCCGCCTACGAGAAGAAGGCCGAGGACGGGCTCGCCGACCACACGCGGCGGGACCTCGCCGCGCTCGAGTCACTGCGCCGCTTCGCGCTCCCGCTCGTCGCCGAGCTCGCCGCCCTGCCCCGCAGCGCGTCCTGGGGCGACTGGCTCGACGCGCTCGGTACGCTCGCATCGCGGGCGCTGCGCCGTCCGGACCGCGTGCTCGCGGTGCTCGCCGAGCTCCAGCCGATGGCGCGCGTGGGTCCGGTGGACCTCACCGAGGTGCGGCTCGTGCTCGAGGGCCGGCTCTCCCAGCTCGTCGTGCGCTCCGCGGAGCGGCGCCACGGCAAGGTGTATGTTGCAACCATCGAGGAATCGCGAGGGCTCGCGTTCGACGTGGTGTTCATCCCGGGCCTCGCCGAGAAGATCTTCCCGCAGAAGGTGGTCGAGGATCCCCTCCTCCTCGACGAGGCGCGGGCCGCGCTCGGCGGCGACCTCCCCACCAACGACGATCGAACCGCCGAGGAGCGCCTCGCGCTGCGCCTCGCGGTCGGCGCGGCGTCGCGACGCGTGGTCTTCTCGTACCCGCGCGTCGACGTGGAGCAGGCCCGCCCGCGCACGCCCTCGTTCTACGGGCTCGAGGTCCTCCGCGTCGCCGAGGGCGAGCTGCGCGACTTCCACTACCTCGCCGAGAACGCCGCGAAGAAGGTCGATGCGCGCATCGGCTGGCCCGCGCCGAAGGACCGGAACGACGCGATCGACGAGGCCGAGTACGACCTCGCGCTCCTCGAGTCCGTGCTCGAGAAGAAGGAGGACGAGGCGGTGGGCGAGGCGCACTACCTGCTCTCGTCGAATCCCCACCTCGCGCGCGCGCTGCGGTTCCGCGGTCGCCGCTGGCTGAAGGGCTGGAAGGCGGCCGACGGCCTCGTGGATCCCCCCGAGGAAGCGCTGCTCGCGATCCGCGAGCACGCCCTCGAGAAGCGCTCGTTCTCGCCCACCGCGCTGCAGAACTTCGCGGCGTGCCCCTACCGGTTCTTCCTCTCCGCGGTGCACCGGCTCGCTCCGCGCGAGGAGCCAACATCGGTCGAGGACCTCGATCCGCTGACCCGCGGCTCGCTCGTGCACGAGGTGCAGTTCAACGTGCTCACCGCGCTCCGCGACGCGGGGCTCCTGCCCGTCACGCGCCCGCGCCTCGAGCAGGCGCGCGCCCTCCTCGACGAGGTGCTCGCCCGCGTCGCGAAGGAGGAGCACGACCGGCTCAACCCCGCGATCGAGCGCGTGTGGAAGGACACCATCGAGGCGATCGCGGCCGACCTCCGCGAGTGGCTGCGCCGCATGCTGGACGAGCCCGAGTGGACCCCCGCGCACTTCGAGCTGTCGTTCGGCCTGAAGGACGTGCGCGACCAGGACGCGCTCAGCACCGACGAGCCGGTGAAGCTCGACGCGGGCATCCAGCTGCGCGGCTCGATCGACCTCGTCGAGAAGAACGACGCGGGATGGCTCCGCGCCACCGACCACAAGACCGGCAAGGTGCGGGCGCAGCGCGGCGACGTCATCAAGAAGGGCGAGGTCCTCCAGCCCGTGCTGTACGCGCTCACCATCGAGAAGCTGTTCCCCGGCGTGCCGGTGAAGGAAGGGCGCCTCTACTACTGCACGGCGGCCGGCGACTTCTCCAAGATCGACATCCCGCTGACCGACGAGGCGCGCGCCGCCGCGCAGCTCGTCTCGCGGACGATCGGCGACGCGCTGCAGAGCGGGTTCCTCCCCGCGGCGCCCGCGAAGGACGCGTGCAAGTACTGCGACTACCGGCCGGTGTGCGGTCCCTACGAGGAGATCCGCACCCGCCGCAAATCCGGTGAGCGCCTGAAGGGCCTCATCGAGCTACGGAGGGCGCGATGAGCCTGGTCGACGCGGAGGCGCGCGCGCGCATCAAGAACGATCTCGAGGCGACGCTCGTGGTCGAGGCGGCGGCCGGCACCGGCAAGACGACCGCGCTGGTCGACCGGATCCTCTCGCTGCTCCGCACCGGCAAGGCGACCTTGCGCACGCTCGTCGCCGTCACCTTCACCGAGAAGGCGGCGGGCGAGATGAAGCTGCGGCTCCGCACCGAGATCGAGAAATCCCGGAGCCTCGCGACCGAGCCCATCGAGCAGGACCGGCTGAACGAGGCGCTCCGGCAGCTCGAGGCGGCGCACATCGGAACGATCCATGCGTTCTGCTCCGATCTGCTCCGCGAGCGGCCCGTCGAGGCGAAGGTCGACCCGCTCTTCGAGGTCGCCGCGGAGGACGAGGCCGACCGGCTCTACGACGAGGCGTTCACGCGCTGGTTCCAGGACGCGCTCCAGTCGCCGGGCGAAGGCGTGTCGCGCGTCCTCCGCCGCGCGACGCGCGAGCGCGATCAGGACGGCCCGCGCTCGGCCCTCCGCAAGGCGGGCCGGAACCTGCTCGAGCAGCGGGACTTCCCGACGCCGTACGAGCGGCCCGAGTTCGACCGGAAGGCGGCGCTCGACGGGGTCCTCGACAAGCTTCGCGTGCTCGTGCCGTACGGGCCGAAGGGCTACCAGGACAACTGGCTCACGAAGAGCGTCCTCGAGATCTCGCGCGTCGTCTTCGAGATCGATCGCCGCGAGGAGATGGCGGGCGTCCGCGACCACGACGGGATCGAGGCGCAGCTCCGCCAGCTCGCGCGCTACAAGGGCTGGGGCTACACCGGCGGGCGCACGCAGTTCTTCAACAAGGCCGAAGGACTGACGATGCAGCAGGTGCGCGACGACCGCGCTGCTGCCAAGGCGGCGCTCGACGAGGCGCTCTCCGCCGCCGACGCGGACCTCGCGGCGCTGCTCTTCCGCGAGCTCTGGGGCGACGCCCAGCGGAAGGGGGTCGTTGCACACTACACCGACCTGAAGAAGAGCGCCGGCAAGCTCGACTTCCTCGACCTCCTCCTCATCACGCGCGATCTGCTGCGCGAGGACCCGGCGGTGCGCGCCGGGCTGCAGCGGCGCTTCACGCATCTCCTCGTCGACGAGTTCCAGGACACCGACCCGCTCCAGGCCGACATGCTGATGCTCCTCGCGGCCGACGATCCGGCCGAGAGCGATCCGCAGCGCGTGAGGGTCGTGCCCGGGAAGCTCTTCCTCGTCGGGGACCCGAAGCAGTCGATCTACCGGTTCCGCCGCGCCGAGGTCTCGCTCTACGAGACCATCAAGCGGCGGCTCACCGACCAGGGCGCAGCGCTCGTCCTGCTGCGCACCAGCTTCCGCAGCGCGCCGTCGATCCAGAGCTTCGTGAACGCCGCCTTCGAGCACACGATGCGCACGAACGAGCGGCGCTCGCAGGCGGACTACGTGGCGCTCGCGCCCTCGCGGCCCGACCCGGAGGGCCGTCCCACGGTCATCGCCCTCCCCGTCCCTCGCCCCTACTCGGACTACGGCCGCGTCACCGGCTGGAAGATCGAGGAGTCGTTTCCCGACGCGGTGGGCGCCTTCGTCGACTGGCTCGTCAACGAGAGCGGCTGGACGATCACCGAGCGAGGCTCCAGCGAGCCGGTGCGTGTCGGCACGCGGCACGTGTGTCTCCTCTTCAAGCGGCTCCAGAGCTTCGGGAACGACATCACGCGGCCCTACGTGCGTGCGCTCGAGGTGCGGCGGCTCCCGCACGTGCTGGTCGGCGGAAAGAGCTTCCACGAACGCGAAGAGGTCATCGCGGTTCGCAGCGCGCTCGGCGCCATCGAGTGGCCCGACGACACGATGAACGTGTACGCGGCGCTACGCGGGCCGTTCTTCGCGCTCTCCGACGATGCGCTCATCGCCTTCAAGCACACGCAGCGTCACCTGCATCCGCTGCGCAAGCGCGACGCCGCCAGGCTGACCGAGCTCACGACGCCCGTCGCCGACGCGCTGGACGTCCTCGCGCGCCTGCACGTCGGGCGAAACCGGCGGTCCATCGCCGACACGATCGGGCAGTTCCTCGAGAGCACGCGCGCCCACGCCGGCGTCGCCATCTGGCCGGCCGGCGAGCAGGCCCTCGGCAACATCCTGCGCGTGCTCGACATGGCGCGGCGCTTCGAGCAGGGCTCGGTCACCTCGTTCCGGGCCTTCGTGGGCCGCCTCGAGGACGACGCGGAGCGCGGCGGCGTCAACGAAGCCCCCGTCGTCGAGGAGGGTACGGACGGCGTGCGCATCATGACCGTCCACAAGGCGAAGGGCCTCGAGTTCCCGGTCGTCATCCTCGTCGATCCCACCGCGAACGCGACCTTCCGCGAGCCGTCGCGTCACGTCGACGCGGAAAAGCGCCTCTGGGCAGTGCCCCTGTGCGGCGCGAGCCCCAAGGAGCTCACCGACCGCAAGGCCGAGATCCTCGAGCAGGACGAGGAAGAGGCGCTGCGCCTCCTCTACGTGGCGACGACCCGCGCGCGCGAGCTCCTCGTGGTGCCCGTCGTCGGCGACGAGCGCGACGAGGACAAGACCACCGGCAAGGGGTGGCTCGACGCGCTCGACCCCGTGATCTACCCGGGCGACCGGCGCGGCTCGAAGCCGGCGCCGGGATGCCCCGCGTTCGGTGAGGACACGGTGCTCGAACGCACCGACCAGGCGACGCGCACCACCGGTTCGGCGGTGCGGCCCGGGCTCCACCGGCCGGCGGTGGGCACCCACTCGGTCGTCTTCTGGGATCCGAAGGTGCTCGGCCTCGACCGCGAGGACGACGCCGGCCAGCGGCAGCAGAAGATCCTCGCCGTCGACGATCAGGGGATCGTCGCGAAGATCGGGATCGAGCAGCACGCGACGTGGAAGCGCACCCACGACGAGGCGGTCCGCGCGAGCGCGGCGCCGAGCCTGCGCGTCCGCACCGTCACCGACGAGAAGAACGCAGCGGTGACCTCGGCGCCCGCCGCCGACGTGACGCTCGCGAGCACCGACCTCGCCCGCCACGCGCGGCCGCACGGCAAGCGGTTCGGGATCCTGGTCCACGCCATGCTGGCGACCGTCCCGCTGGAGGGTGACGCGAGCGCGGTCGCCGACGCCGCGCGCATCCAGGCGCGCATCCTCGGCGCGTCGGAGGACGAGGCGGCGGCCGCACGCGACGTGGTGGGCGCGGCGCTCGAGCATCCGCTCCTCGTCCGGGCGCGGCGGGCCGAGCGCGTCGAGCGCGAGACGCCGCTCATGATGGAAGCGGCGGACGGCGCGATCATCGAGGGCGTCGTCGACCTCGCGTTCCTCGAGGCGGGCGCGGGGTGGACGGTGGTCGACTTCAAGACCGACCTCGAGCTCGCGGCGCGTCAGGACGACTACGTGCGCCAGATTGATGCGTACGCGCGCGCCATCGCGGCGGCGACCGGACAGCCGGCGAAGGGCGCGCTCCTCTCGGTCTGAGGGTACGCGGCCGAATCCGCCTCGATCCGCCGGAGTTATGGCATTCTTCGCGGCCATGAAGGTCCGCGCGTCGATCGCCTGCGCCGCTCTCTGCCTCGCCCTTCCGCTCTCGCTCGGCGCCGCCGGCTGCGGCGGTCCCGAGGCCCCGCCGGCGGTGCCCGGCCCCACCGTCGCGCTCGTGCCCCCGGGCGGC
>JAQBQL010000052.1 GCA_028287035.1 Labilithrix sp.
GCCGGCTCCATGTCCCGCGGTGGGTGCGTCGCCCGCCCCCTCGCTCCCGGCGACCAGCGAGATCGCCGCGCGCGGCGCCGCCGAGGCGCCCCTCATGCGCGAGGCGCAGCGCTTCGACGCGCTCGCCGGTCCGGAGGCCCGCTCCGCGCCATTCGTGGCCGACCGCGACGCGTGCGTACGCGTGCTGTTCGAGGCGTCGAGCGATGCGCTCGCGTTCCTCGAGAGCGAGAGCGCCGGCCCGCTCGGCGCGCCGTCACGAGGGACACGCGGCGCCGTCCCCCCGCAGGGTCCCGCGTGCGTGAAGCAGGGAACGCGCGTCCGCCTCGTGGTCCGCGGAGCGGCCCAGGCGCGCGCGGTGCTCTTCACCGCGCCCTGAGCGCGTTCAGGCGCCGCCCTTCGGACCAAGGCCGATGGTGCGCGGATGCGGCCGCGAGACGTGCTTGCTGGTCGCGTCGAAGAAGCGCCACGGAGCCTCGGCGATGGCCCCCGCGTACCCCACGCCGACCCGCGCGCTCACCGCGATCTTCGGCCGCTTGGTGCGCGCCGTCACCACGAGCTCGGGCCCGGTGACGAGGTCCGCGGCATCGTACGCGCGCGTGATACCGAGCGCCCGGGTCGCGCGGCCCGGGCCGTCGGTGCGCACGCCTTCCGCGATCCCGCGGACCGGCTCGACCCCGCGCACGAGCACCGCGTGGCCCTTGCCTTCGCCGAAGCACACGACGTTGAAGCACTCGTACATGCCGTAGATGAGGAACACGTACGCGCGCCCCGGAGGACCGTAGAGCGTCTTCGTGCGCTTCGTGAGCCCCACCTTGGCGTGGCAGGCGAGGTCCTTCGGGCCGCGGTACGCCTCGGTCTCCACGATGCGCGCGACCTTCTCGCCGTGCACGAGGTAGGTGCCGACGAGGGCGCGCGCGACGACGAGCGCGTCGCGTTCGTAGAAGGCGCGCGGCAGGGGTGCGTCGGTGCTCACGCGGCGATGCTCACGAGGAAGGTTCGCGGCGGGCTCGGCGCCGCGTCCCGGGACGACTACTTCTTCACGAGCTCGATGTCGACGCGGCGATCCTGCGCCCAGCCGGATTCGTCGTGGCCGGTCGCGTCCAGCTCGCCGCGCGAGGTGGCGGTGAGGCGCTCGCGTCCGACGCCGAGGTCGATCATGTAGCGGTTGACCGCCTCGGAGCGGCTGCCGCCGAGGCCCATGTTGTACTCGGGCTCGCCGCGCGGATCGGTCCGACCCACCAGCGCGACCGTGCGACCGCGGAGCGCGCCGTCGGTCAGGCACTTCGCGACCTCGCCGAGCATCGTGCGGTCCTCGGCCGCGAGCGCCGCGGAGTCGAACTCGAAGCTGGCGGCCGCCTTGCTCTCGCCGCGCGCCGTGATGCCGCACGCGCGCGCGATCTCGCTGGAGACGCTGAGACCGACGGTGTCGACGGTCGGCCCGCGCGATCCGGCGCCCGCGCCGAGCGAGGCGCCCGTCGTCGTCGTCTGCGAGACCGCCCCCTTGGCGGCGGAGCCGGACGCGGAGGAGGAAGGCGAGCTCACCTTCTTGTTGATGCCGGGGGAGTCGCAGCCCGCCACGAGGGCGAGCGAGACGACGCCGGCGGAGACGATCGCGAAGGAACCCTGGGTGAGACGGCTGGCCATGACCCGGCATCCAACCAGCCATGCGCGACGACGGCCAAATTCCGGGGAGCCTCCGCCCTGCCCGCCTGCGCTGGCTGTGCTAACGGATAGGCCATGGACGTCTCCGTTCTGCTCGAGCCTGCGATCGATCTGAAGCGCCTGGCCGAGGTCCTCGATGGGCTCGGTCACGAGGGCCGCGTGCACACCATCCACGGCTGGGGGAAGAAGCGTCAGAAGGAGCTGTTCGCGGCGGCCAAGGGCCACGCGCCGCTCGACCTCGACTTCCTCGTCCCCGCGAGCATGGGATCGCTCGTCGAGGTCATCCACGAAGGCCAGAACACGCTCGCCGCGTTCAACCATTTCCAGAAGCGGTTCGTACGCCTCGAGGGCGAGGACTTCGCGGTCGGCGGGTACAACCACCAGTCGCTCACGCCGCTCACCGGCCCCGGCTACTTCGTGGTCTCGAAGGGCGAAGGCGACCACGAGGGCGAGCTCGTCATCGACTACACGAAGTACCCGAAGAGCAAGCCCGCCAGCTGGCCCGCGATCAAGACGAACGAGGGCGGCATCGGAAGCCTCGTGTACGGCGGGATGATCGACTACCTGCGCGGCATCTCCACCCACGTGTCGATCGGGCGGGCATCGAAGGGCGGCAAGGACATGGACGCGTGGTTCACGCTCGTGAGGAAGGACGTCGCCTGACGACCACCCTCGAGCTGCGCGTCGTCCCGCGCATCAAGGACATCCCCCAGGCCGCCTGGGACGGTCTCCTGCGCGACGGAAGCTCCCCCTTCATGGAGCACACGTGGCTCGACTGCCTCGAAGAGGCGAAGTGTGTCGGCGAGCACGCCGGCTGGATCCCGCAGCATCTCGCCCTCTACGACGGTGAGGAGCTCATCGCCGCCGCGCCCGCCTACGCGAAGACGAACAGCGAGGGCGAGTTCGTCTTCGACTTCAGCTGGGCGGACCTCGCGAGCCGCCTCGGCCTCGACTACTACCCGAAGCTCGTGCTCGCCGTGCCGTTCACGCCCGCCACCGGCGACCGCGTGCTCGTCCACCCGCGCCGGGACCGCGCCGAGATGGTCGCGGCGATGGCGCAGGGCGTGCGCAGCGTCGTCAAGCAGCTCGAGCTGTCGAGCGCGCACGTCCTCTTCCCGCACGAGGAGGAGGCGAAGCAGTGGGCCGAGGGGGGCGGCTTCGCGCGGCGCGCCGGCGTGCAGTACCACTGGCACAACCGCGAGCCGGCGTTCACGAGCTACGAGGACTTCCTCGCGTCGCTCCCGCAGAAGAAGCGCACGCAGATCCGCCGCGAGCGAAAGCAACCCGCGATGGACGGCGTGACCATCGCGACGCTGCGCCCCGAGGAGTACGACGCGGCCATGGCGGCCACGATGTACGGCCTCTACACGACCACCGTCGACAAGTACTTCTACGGCCGTCGTTACATGAAGAAGAGGTTCTTCGAGCTACTGACGACGCGCTTCCGGGACCGCCTGTCGTGGGTCGTTGCGCGCAAGGGTGACGAGGTCGTCGCCGGCGCCTTCAATCTGAAGAAGGACGGCGTCATCTATGGCCGCTACTGGGGCACCCATACCGAGCTACCGTTCTTGCATTTCAACGTTTGCTATTACCACGGCGTCGATCAGGCGATTGCCGAGGGCTGTCACACCTTCAATCCGGGCGCCGGCGGCGAGCACAAGAAGGTGCGCGGATTCCTGCCGACGATCACGCATTCCGCGCACCACATTGCCAATGCGCGATTCCGGGGAATCGTGGAGTCGTTCCTGGAGCGCGAGCGGGCGGCGGTCGCCGAGCACGTCGCGGAAGAGCGCGCGGCGCTCGCGAAGTGAGTAGGCCTACCTGAACGAGTCCTTGGCCTTGCGGATCGCCCCGAGCGCCTCGGCCGCCGACGCGCCCTCGGCGATCCCGAGCGTGGCGCGGATCTCGCGCGACTCCGTGCGAAGGAACGGGTTGTAGGTCAGCTCCTCGGCCATCGTCGAGGGCACGGTCGGGGCGCCGCCGCTCCGCAGCGCGGCGGCGCGGGTGCGCGCGTCGGTGATCGCCGCGTTCGAGGGCTCGACGTGCGCCGCGAAGCGCAGGTTCGACTCGGTGTACTCGTGCCCGCAGTACACCTTGGTCCTTCCGTCGAGCGCGGCCAGCTTCGCGAGGCTCGCCTGCATCATCGGCGGGTCGCCCTCGAAGATGCGTCCGCAGCCGCCCACGAAGAGCGTGTCGCCGGTGAACACGACCGCGTCGTGCGGCTCGCGCGTGACCACGTACGCTATGGCGCCGGTGGTGTGCCCCGGGATGTGGAGGACCCGCACGAGGAGGCTGCCGATCGTGAAGGTCGCCCCCTCGTCGAGATACTCGGTCTGACCGGGAACGCGGCCCTTGTCACTGTGGTGCGCGTACACCCGGCGGATGCCGAGCTCCTTCACGACCGCCGCGTTGCCGCCGGTGTGATCGGGGTGATGATGCGTGTCGAGCACGGCGACCGGCGTGAGCCCCCCCTGCCGGCCCCCGTGCTGCTCGAGGGCCGCGAGCACCGGGCCAGGCTCCGAAGGGTCGACGATCGCGCACTCCTTCGTCTCGGGGCACACGAGCAGGTAGGCGTAGTTGTCCGAGAGGCACGAGACGGGAACGACGCGCATCGCGCCATCCTACCGCGCGCTCACTTCTTCGTCGCGTAGGCGCGGTTCAGGCAGCCCACGCCGCACGCGGTGGGGGCCACCTCCGGGATTGCCTTGCTGGCGGCCCGGAAGCGAGCGGCCATCGCGTCGAAGTCGGCGCCGCGCAGGATCGGTGACTTCTCGTCGGGATCGGCGCTCAGGTCGAAGAGCTTGAGGAGCTCGTCCTTGCCGAACGCGATGATCTTGAGGTGGTCGTGCACGAGCGCGCGCCGCTTGTCGTTGTCGCTCGTCATCGGGAGGTCGACGAGGATGTCCCGCGGCCCTTCGGCGGCTCCGAACAGCTCGGGCACCAGGCTCTTGCCCTCGTACGTCGGCTCGGCAGGCGCGCCGAGGAGCTCGAGGATCGTGGGCGCCATGTCGATCGCGCTGCGCGCCACGTCGATGCGCCGCGGCGCGGCGCCCGGCACGACGAAGAACATCGGGACGCGGACGAGGTTCTCCCACAGCTCGAAGCCGTGGTTGAACTGGTTGTGCTCGCCGAACGCCTCGCCGTGGTCCGCGGTGACGATGACGACGGTGCGCTTCGCCCACGGACGCTCGGCGATGAAGTCGAGCAGCTTGCCGAGCCAGCGGTCGGTGAACGTCACCTCCGCGTCGTAACGGTCGCGCAGGGATTTCCCGTACGCGGGGATGCCGTCCTTCTCGTGCGACAGGTACTGGTCGTGCGGATCGAGGAAGTGGAACCACGCGAAGAACCGGCCGCTGTCGAGGGACGGATCACCCAGGATGCTCTCCGCGATGGCCTCGTGCTGCGGGCTCGTGACGTTGGGGTCGGTCTCGTTCTTGAAGATGATCCCGGGCACGATCTTCCACACGTCGAACCCCTGGTCGAAGCCGGCGCTGTTGAAGTAGCCGTGCGCCTGCGCGCCGAGCGTGCGGACGCCCTTCTGCTTCAGCAGCTCCGGGAAGAACAGGTTCTCCTTGGCGTAGGAGCCGAAGAAGAAGCCGCTCCGTTTCAGCTCGCTCGGGTACCGGCCGCCCAGGAGCCCGCCGAGGCTCATCGAGGTGTACGAGGAGATGGCGTACGCGTGGGTGTAGCTCACGCTCTTCTTCTCGAGCTCCGTGAGCCGCGGCGCGATCGGGCGCGCATAGCCGTTCCACGGCATGTCGGCGCGCAGGCTGTCGACGGAGAGCACGATGACGTCGTAGTCGGGCCGCGCCGCCGCGGGAGCGGGCGCGGCGGCGGCCGGCGCGACCGACGACGCGGCCGG
>JAQBQL010000056.1 GCA_028287035.1 Labilithrix sp.
CGACGTGCTCGAGTGCTGCCTGCTCGGCGGCGAGCCGGTCGGAGTGGGAACGAGCGGCGGCCTCGGCGAGCGTGGTCGCGGCCTGCTCGGCCTTCTCCCGGGCGGCGATCGCGCGGGCGGCGGCCTCCTCGGCGGCCTCGCGGAGCCCGGTGCCGCGCGCGATGGCGATGGCGGCGGCGGCATTCACGATCACCGCGACCCGCGCCGGGTGGCTTCCGCCCTCGAAGAGCGCCTCGATCGCCGCCGCATTCTCGGTCGCGTCGCCGCCGCGGAGCGCCGTGAGCGGCCCGCGTGGCACGCCGAACGACTCGGGCTCCAGCATCTCCTCGCGCACGACGCCGTCCTCGAGGACGCTCACGCGCGTCGCCGCGGCGGGGCTGATCTCGTCGAGGCCGTCCTCGCTCCGCACGAGCCAGGCGCGCGTGACGCCGAGGCGGCCGAGCGCGCTCGCCATCACCGGGCGGAGCGCGTCGTCGTACACGCCGACCAGCTGGTGCGTGGCGCGCGCGGGATTCACGAGCGGCCCGAGCGCGTTGAAGATCGTGCGGAGGCCGAGCTCGCGCCGGGCCTGCGCGGCATGCCGTAGCGCCGGGTGGTGCACGGGCGCCATCAGGAAGGCGATGCCCGCCTCGTGGAGGACGTCACGCTGGCGACCGGGCGCGACGTCCACCGGGATCCCGAGCGCCTCGATGACGTCTGCGCTCCCGCAGCGGCTCGAGACCGAGCGGTTGCCGTGCTTGGCGACCGGCAGCCCGGCCGCCGCGACCACGATGGCGGCGGCGGTCGACACGTTCAGGGTGTGCGCGCCGTCGCCGCCCGTCCCGCACGTGTCGACGACCAGATCGAGCCCCGTGTCGACGGCGGTCATGACGCCGCGGAGCGCCTCCGCCGCGGCGACGATGATCTCGGCGGTCTCGCCCTGGAGGCGCAGCGACGAGGCGAACGCGCCGATCTGCACCGCCGTCCACGCGCCGTCCAGGATGGCGACGAAAGCCGCCCGCACCGCGTCGGGCCCCAGCGCCCGGCGCTCGAGCAGCGCGAAGATGTCGCCGAAGGAGGCGTGATCGGCGCCGGCGTCAGGCATGGGCGCTCGCGCCCGCGGCGCTCCTCGCCCGGAGCGTGCCGGCCCAGTTGGCGAGCAGCTCCTTGCCATGCGTCGTGAGGATGCTCTCGGGATGGAACTGCACGCCCTCGATGGCGAGCGCCTTGTGGCGGATGCCCATGATCTCGCCCTCCGCCGTCCACGCCGTCACCTCGAGACACTCGGGCAGGCTGGCGCGCTCCACGACGAGCGAGTGGTAGCGCGTCGCCTCGAAGGGGGAGGGAAGGCCCGCGAAGACGCCGGCCCCGTCGTGCAGGATGGGCGAGACCTTGCCGTGCATCAGGCGCGGCGCACGGACGACCACGCCGCCGAACGCCTGGCCGATCGCCTGGTGACCCAGGCACACCCCGAGCACGGGTACGCGCGAGCTCGTGACCGCCGCCAGCGAGACGCCCGCCTCGTTGGGGGTGCACGGCCCGGGCGAGACGAGCACGCCGTCCACGTCGGCTGCCTGGATGCCCGCGACGTCGATGGCATCGTTCTTCACGACCCGCGACTGCACCCCGAGCTCTCCGAGATACTGGACGAGATTGAAGGTGAACGAGTCGTAGTTGTCGATGACGAGGACGCGCAACGTTCCCCGAGCCTATCGCCCCTCTCGCAGCGCCGCGACCGTCGCGAGCGCGCGGCGCTCGATGGCGGCCTGCCCCTCGATGGCGGCCAGCATCTTCTCGGGATCGTCGCCCTTCACGGCCTCCTCGTACCTCGGCATCTCCGCCTGACGGTCGCGCAGGATGGCGACGAGCTCGGCCTTCTTCGCCTCGCCCCACGGGGTCTTCATGGCGGCGCGTCCCGCGGCGGCGACTGCCTCGTCGGCGGCGGGCCTGGCGCGGCCCGCGACGATGCTGCCCGCCGCTCCCCCGTCGCCGGCGCCGGTCGCCGTGTCGGCGTCGCGCATCGCCTGCGAGACCTTCACGTCGATGGCGACGAGCTCCTCGAGCGCGCGGCGGTCCTCGGCCCGCAGGGTCGCCTCGTCGGGCGGCGCCGGCTTCGTCGTCGTGCAGGCCGCGAGCCCCACGACGAGGGTGAGGAGGAGAGCGCGCGCCGGCATCATGCGTACAATGTACGGTAATGTCGCCACGCCGACAACCGGAGCAGCCCGGCGGCGTCGCCGGGGCGATGCGGCGGCCGCGGGAGCCTCCGCCCGAATCATCGCGACCAGCTTGTTGCGCTTGCAGCGCGAAAACACTAACGTGGGCGCGCGTTTCGCGGACCTGTCAGCAAGAACCGTGCGTTTGTTCGCGGGGCTTAGCTCACGTTTGAGGGCTCGATGGCCGAAGAGAAGAAGCCGAAGATCGATCTGAAGGCGCGCCTGGGCAAGGGCGCTGCTCCCCCGCAGGGTGGAGCCACGGCTCCGGGCGGTATCCCCGCGCCGGCCATCTCCAATGTCTCGCTGCCCACGCCGGGCATCGCGGGCCCGCCGTCACCCCCGTCGTCTGCCCCGCGCGCGCCCGCCAGCGGCGCGAGCCTGCCGCCCGGGATCCCGGTCGGTCCG
>JAQBQL010000066.1 GCA_028287035.1 Labilithrix sp.
CGTCGCTGCCGCCGGCGACCGGCCGCGTCGCTACCCGTGGGGTGACACGGGCGCGGTGTGCCGGCGCGCCGCGTGGGGTCTCGCGCGCGGGCCGTGCGGCAAGGGCGCCACCGGCCCGGACACGGTCGGCGCTCACCCCGACGGCGCGACGCCTCTCGGCATCCACGATCTCGCGGGAAACGTCGCCGAGTGGGTCGAGGCGAGCGACGCGGCGGCGCGCGGACTCGCGGTCGTGCGCGGCGGCTCGTTCGAGACGGATCTCGCGACCGACCTGCGGACGTGGGTTCGCCGCGAGGTTCCCGAGGGCACGCGCGAGCCCTCGATCGGCTTCCGCTGCGCGTACGAACCTGTAGAGTCCGGAGCCCCCCCATGACCTGCGCTGTCCTGTCGATCGGTACCGAGCTCACCCGCGGCGAGCTCGTGAACTCCAACGCAGCCTGGCTGTCCGCGGGCCTCGTCGACCTCGGGTTCGAGGTGGTGGAGCACGACGTCGTCGACGACGACGAGGGCCGCATCGTGGAGGCGCTCCGGCGGCTCGCGAAGAGCGCCGACGTCATCGTGTGCACCGGGGGCCTCGGGCCGACCACCGACGACCTCACCACGGTCGCCGTGGCCGCCGCGCTCGGCGTGGGGCTCGCGCGTGACGAGGCCTCGCTCGATCACATCCGCCGCCGCTTCGAGCGCCTCGGCCGCACGATGTCGGCCTCGAACACGAAGCAGGCCGACTTCCCGGAGGGCGCGACGATCCTCCCGAACCCGATCGGCACCGCGCCGGGCTTCGGCGTCGAGCTCTCGGGGGCGCGCGCCTTCTTCATGCCGGGCGTGCCGCACGAGATGAAGCGCATGTTCGACGAGCAGGTCGTGCCGCGCATCCGCGACATCGCTCCGAACGACAGCCACCAGATCCGGTTTCGTACCTTCGGCTCGCCGGAGAGCGTGGTCGGCGAGAAGCTCGCCGGCGTGGAAGCCGCCTTCCCGGGCGTCACGATCGGCTACCGCGCGCATTTTCCCGAGATCGAGGTGAAGGTGCTGGCGCGCGCGCCGGGCCCTGCCTCGCGGCGCGGCGCAACCGTCACCGAGCCGCCGCGCGACCCGCAGGCGGTCGTCCGCGATCTGGCGGAGCGCGCAGCCGCCGAGGTGCGCGCGCGCCTCGGCGCGATCGTGTTCGGCACCGCCGACGACACGTTCGCCGGCGTGATGGGCCGCCACCTGCGGAGCCGCGGGTGGACGCTGGCCATCGCCGAGTCGTGCACGGGCGGCCTCGTCGGCAGCATGATCACGAAGGAAGCCGGCGCGAGCGACTACCTGCTCCTCGACGCGGTCACCTACGCGAACTCCGCGAAGCAGGCGGTGCTCGGCGTCACCGAGGAGGTCCTCCGCGGGCACGGGGCGGTCAGCGCCGAGTGTGCTGCGCAGATGGCGTCGGGCGCGCGGCGCGTCGCCGGCTCCGACGTGGCGCTCGCGATCACCGGCATCGCCGGTCCGGGCGGCGGCTCGGACGACAAGCCGGTCGGCCTCGTGTTCCTCGCCATCGCGACGGCGCAGGGCACCGAGGTCGTCGAGAAGCGCTTCGCGAGCGGCGACCGCGTGTGGATCCAGACCATGGCCGCGTACGTCGGCCTGCAGATGGTCAGGGACGCGGCCGCGCGCGCCTGAGCGACCGGCTCACTGCTGGGCGGCGATCTCGTCCGCCCACTTCTTCACCGCGGCGCACGTCCCGGCGGAGGACCACGCGTCCTTGCCGACCTTCGCAGGGCCCGCGGTCATGACGAGCTCCCGGTCCTTCTTCGCGAAGAGGAGCGGCCCGAGGTCCTTCCGGTCGAAGCAGATCGTCGTCTTGTCGGCGATCGCCGGCTTGCCGAGGGCCTTCTGCAGCGCCGGCACGAGCTTGCCGAATGCGCGCTCCGCGTAGGCCTCGGGCTTCTGCGGCTTCGGCGCGGCGTCGTAGCGCTCGTGCACGGCGTAGGCGATCTCGTCGCCCCGCGTGAGCACGCTCGTCCGATCGCCGCCCCAGCCGGAGGCCGCGAGGCGCGCGTCGGGCTCGCTCATCCACTCGGCGTACTCGAGCGCGAACCCGAGCTCGCCGAACGTGTCCTGATCCTCGTTCTTCCAGCCTTCGCCGAGCGCCGCCGCCGTGGGAGCGGGCACGGCGAGCGGCGCCTCCTGCGCCTCCCACTTGTCGACGTGGAGGATCTGTTCGGTGCTGGTCGGGAGCCGCTCCCACGCGGCATCGACGCCGGCCCAGCCGCGCTTCTTGCGCAGCTTGTTCACGAACGCGATGCCTTCGATGTACGGAGCGACGAGCGACGTACGCATGATGTGCGGCACGCTCTGGATGTCGCCCATGTCCGTGCCGGCCTTCATCAGCTCGCGGATCGACTCGGGCGGGATGTCGAGCGCCGTGCGGTCGGGCTTCATGAGCACGTCGAACATGAGGCTCGTCGCGTCGCCCTCGGCGAGGCACCCGAGCGCGAGCGACCGATCGCCCTCGCCCGGCTTGTAGTCGGAGCGCTTCTTCAGGTCCCAGCGCTGATCCTGGAGCGCGTGCACCAGCTCGTGGGCGAGCGTCGCGTGCGCCTGCGGCCCCTCGAGATCGGCGGCGAGGTACATCGTGCCGGTCTTCGGCTCGTAGAAGCCCTCGAGCTGCGCATCGAGGAGCTTCATCATCTCGCCCAGGTAGTCGAACTGCGGCGGCGCGAAGCCGGCGATCTGGAGGAGCTGCCCCTCGCGCCGGAGCGCCTCGGGCGGGTACTCGCGGAGAGCCTTGTCCTTGATGCGCGCGACGAGCGCGCCGCGTTCGAGCTTCACGCCGGGCACCGGCCGCGTGGCGGGGAAGCCGCGGAGCTCGCTCACCTGCTTCAGCGTGCGCGCGACCTGCTTCGAGTCCTTCGAGTCGAGGGACGGCGCCGGCTCGCCCGCCGCCACCTGCGGGACGCCCGCGTCGAGGCTCACGATGGTCTCGGAGGCGACCGCGCGCGTCTTCGGCGGAGCGCTCGAGCACGCGACGCCCGAGGCGGCCAGGAGGGCCAGCGCGGCGGCGGCTCCGCGCATCACTGCGCGCCCCGGATGCTGGCGATCGCCTTCGCGTAATCCTTGGTGTTGAAGACCGCGTTGCCGGCGACGAGGATCGTGGCGCCGGCCTCGATGACCGCGGGGGCGGTCTCGGCGGTGATGCCGCCGTCGACTTCGAGGTCGATGGCCCGGCCCGAAGCCTCGATCATCTTCTTGATGCTGCGGATCTTGGGGAGCTGATCCTCGATGAACGACTGACCGCCGAACCCCGGGTTCACGCTCATCACGAGCACCTGGTCGACCACGCCCATGACGTACTGGAGCGTGTCCTCGTGCGTGGACGGGTTCAGCACCACGCCGGCGCGCTTGCCCAGGGACTTCAGGTGACAGAGCGCGCGGTGGAGGTGCGTGCAGGCCTCGACGTGCACGATGATGGTGTCCGCGCCGGCCTCGGCAAACGCGTCGAGGTACCGCTCCGGCTCCACGATCATGAGGTGCACGTCGAGCGGCAGCTTCGTGACCTTGCGCAGCGCCTTCACGATGAAGGGCCCGAGCGTGATGTTCGGGACGAACCGCCCGTCCATCACGTCGACGTGGACGAGATCGGCGCCGGCCTTCTCGATGGCTGCGACCTCCTCCCCCAGCCGCGCGAAATCCGCGGACAGGATCGAGGGGGCGATGCGGATGGCGGGGTGCGTTGAAGCCATGCCCCTTGCTAGTTACCACACGGCCGCGGGCCGCGCGGCCTTGCGCTCCGCCGAAACCTGCGGCAAGTCTGGCCCGTGATTCGTACGCGGAAGATCACGAAGGGCGACTACGACCACATCGTCGAGGTCCTCGATCGGTGGTGGGGTGGCCCGATGGCGAACTACGCCCACCCCATGTTCTTCTACGAGCTGGGCGACAACGCGCTCATCGCGGAGGACGAGGGCCGGCTCATCGGCTTCCTCCTGGGGTTCATCGTCTTCAAGCAGCCGAAGACCGGCTACGTGCACCTCGTCGGGATTCACCCCGACTTCCGCCGCAAGGGCGTCGGGCGCATCCTCTACGAGGAGTTCACCGAGCGCTGCCGCACCCTCGGTTGCGAGCGCATGAAGGCGATCACGACGACGAGCAACGAGGGATCGCTGAAGTTCCACCACGCGCTCGGGTGGCAGTCGACCGAGGTCGAGGACTACGCGGGTCCGGATCGCCGGCGGATCGTGTTCCAGAAGGACCTCTCCGTTCCTCTGAACTGAGCCCACGGCGCGGGGTAGGACCGTGTCCTTCCTATCGGCGTCCCAGGCAGGTCTCGCGTGGGTCTCGCGCTGCATCGGCCGGCGAGCGGATGCTAAAATTCGCATCGCTAATGCGCTCCTCCTCCCTCGGCTTCACCGGTCTCGCGCTCTCGATCGGCCTCACGCTCGGCAGCCTGAGCGCCTGCTCGTCGACGTCCGCTCGCGCGACCTACGAGGACGATGCGGGGCCCGTCACCGAGGTCCCCGAGCAGAACGGCAAGCCCAAGGACCCGCCGGGCGAGCCGCCCATCGAGACCGGCGGCGATGCCGGCGCCGACGCCGCCCCGCCCGACACCTGCGCGCGCACCGCGCCGAGCAACGCGTGCGGGCTCATCGCCCAGTGCGGGTGCACGCTCGCGCAGACGTGCGACATCGTCGATGGCAAGGGCGGGGTTGGCTGCGTGACGGCCGGCCTCGCCGCGATGGGCGCCGCGTGCATCAACACGTCGGGCTGCGCGCGCGGGCTCACCTGCGTGTTCGGCACCTGCCATGCGTTCTGCGACAACGCGGGGAGCGCCTGCACGATCGCCCAGACCGGCGGCTGCGAGCAGGTGAAGGACTCGACCGGCGCCAGCCTGCCGAGCTTCGAGGTGTGCCGGGTCGCCTGCGACCTCCGGAGCACGACCGCATGCGGGGCGAGCGGCGCCGCGGGCACCGGCGTCTGCATGGTCGACGACGCAGGAAACACCGACTGCATCGGGGTCGACGGGACCGTTCGAGCGGCCGGCCAGTCCTGCGGAGAAGCCCAGGAGTGCGGGCCCGGAACCGTCTGCGCGAGCACCGGCTCTTCCGGCAGCACGTGTCACAAGTGGTGCAAGGTCGGGTCGGCCGATTGCGGCGGCACCGTGCAGTGCGTCTCCTTCCAGACGCCGGTCAAGGTCGGCCCGGATACCTTCGGCGTGTGCCCGTAGCCTTTACAGCGCGCGGCGAACGCGCGATGGGTGGAGAACGATGACGTCCGCGAAAGAGCCCGCCGCAGCCGGCGCCCGGCAGCAGCCGCCGCAGCCTCCCGTCACGAACGCCCAGCTCCGTGACGTCGGGCTCTTCGGAGCCCTGTCCGACGAGTTCCTCGATCACCTGTGCCGGACGCTCGAGGTGAAGCGCCTCATGCCCGGCGAGATGGTGTTCCGCGAGGGCGACCCGGCGCGCGAGATGTACGTCGTGCTCGACGGCGAGATGGAGGTCCTGAAGAAGAGCCGCCGCGGTCGCGAGACGCGCGTGGCCATCCTCGGCCCGAACGACTGCTTCGGCGAGATGTCGATCATCGACATGCAGCCGCGCTCGGCGACGGTGCGTACGCTCGGCGCGACGCGGCTGCTCAAGATCTCGACCGAGGAGATGGACGCCCTCTATCGCCACGATCTGAAGTCGTACACGCTGATCGTGCTGAACCTCGCCCGCGACCTGTCGCGTCGCCTGCGCGTGACCGACGGTCTCCTCGCCGACTTCACCGCGACGGTGATCGAGGAGTACGTCGAGCAGCCGAAGCGGACCTCGGGCCGCCCGCCGGAGCGCTGAGGGCGCGAGCCGAGGTCAGTCGTGCGCGGCGTCGGACGCGTCGGCCTCGCCTGCGTCGGCGTCGCCCGCATCCGCGTCGCCGTCCCGGGGCGTGGTGCCCGCGTCGGAGCTGTCGGACGGCGTCTCGCCGCTTGCCCCCGAGGACGAGCCCCCGAACGGGCCCGGGTCGGTGGCGCCCCCGGTCACGGGAGGCAGAGGCTGCGGGTTCAGCTCCGTCCCGGAGCTACACGCCTGCGCGAGCGCAAGCGCGCAGGCCGAGACGAACAGCACTTTCCGGGAAGACATCATGGCAGGCAGGATGGAAGCATCTGCGATGCCATCGTGTAAATCCCGGGATCTGCGCGTCTCGCCTCGCGGGACCGCGACACGCGCCGCTTTCGTGAGGGATTGCTGGCCCACGTTGGCACATGGGCGCAGAATCGCGGCGATGACCGCGGCGGCGAGCGTGAGGAACGTCGTGAAGCGCATCTGGGACGGCCGCGAGAAGCGGACCGTCGTGGACGACGTCTCCTTCGACCTCGCGCGCGGCGAGCTCGTCATCGTGCGAGGCCCGAGCGGCAGCGGCAAGACCACGCTGCTCGCGATCGTCGGGGCCATGCTCTCGCCGACCAGCGGCGAGGTGCACCTCGACGGCGAGCCCACCTCGCGGCTCCGCGAATCGCACCGCGCCGAGGTCCGCCGCCGCAAGGTCGGGTTCGTCTTCCAGGATCTGCAGCTGGCGACCGGCCTCACCGCCCGCGAGAACGTGCTGCTGCCGCGCGTGCCGGACGGCGTCCGCGCGGAGGACGAGACGCGCGCCCGCGAGCTGATGGAGCGATTCGACATCGCGGCGCTTGCCGACGTGGACGCGCGGCGGCTCTCGGGCGGCGAGCGGCAGCGCGTGGCGCTGGCCCGCGCCCTCCTCGCGAACCCGCCGCTGCTCGTGCTCGACGAGCCGACCGCGCACCTCGACGACGCCCGCGCCGCGTCGATCGTCGAGGAGCTCACCGCGCTCGCCCGCGACGGCCGCGCCGTCCTCGTGTCGACCCACGACCCTCGCCTCACGCAGAGCGCGGGCGTGACGCGCATCATGGACCTCGTCGCGGGCAAGCTCGCGGCCCCGCGTGCAGCCGCGGCGCCTGCGGAGAGCTAGAGTGCGGGAGCCCGCATGAACCTCCTCGAGCCCTGGGTCCTGCTCCGGCTCTCCGCCGGCCTAGTCGCGTGCCTCCTCTTCGCGCGCGGCGCGCTGACCGCGCAGAAGGTCCTCCGCCACTTCGACGTCCAGCGCGCGACGGAGGGACAGCTCGCCCTCGAGAAGCAGATCGAGCTCGGCGCCACGTTCGTGCGCATCGCCTCGGTCGTCCAGGTCCTCGCGCTCGCGCTCTCGGTGCTCGGGGCCGACCGGATGAGCCGCGGGGTCCGCGGGGCGATGTGCGCGTACGGAGTCTTCGGCGCCAACGAGTGGGGCTTCCGCTCGCTGGTCGTGACCGGCGGGGTCGCACTGCTCGCGGGCGTGCTGGCCCAGGTCTACGCGTTCGACACGCGCGTCCGGGCGCTCTCGCTCGCGCGGCCGCTCGCGTACCTGACGCTGGCGATGTTCCCGCTCTCCGCGTTCGACCTCGCATGCGCGGCCGAGTTCCTCGGCAAGCTCGATCTCACCGTCGTCGCCTCCTGTTGCTCGGTGCAGCTCGACCCGGTCGCGGCGGCAGGCGAGGGCTTCGCCTCGGGCCCGCGGGTGCTCGTGACGGTCCTCGCGGCGCTCGGCACCGTCGCCTCCATCGGCCTCGCGCTGCTCGCCGCCCGTACGCCCACGAGGGCGCGGGTGATGGCGGCCGCGGCGGTGACGCTGCTCACGCTGCCGGCGGCGATCGGCGCCTCGGTGCTCGAGGTCGCTCCGCACGTCTTCGAGATCCCGCAGCACGTGTGCCCGTTCTGCCTCCTCCGCGCCGACGTGTACGCGATCGGCTACCCGCTCTACGGCGCGCTCTTCCTGGCGACCACGTGGGCGGTCGGCGCCGGGGTCAGCGCGCTGCTCGCCCGCGGAGAGGCGGCGTCGGATGCGCTCGGCCCGTTCGCCCGCGTCGCGATGCGGCGCGGAGCATGGGCCTGGGGCTTCGCGCTGATCGTGGCCGTGCTCCCGATCGCCCGCTTCGCGCTGGTCAGCGGCGGCGCATCCCTGTTTCCTTCCCCGTGAGAAAGTCCCTTCGATGAACCGACGAGAGCTCCTCCGCGCCGCCGTGATCGGCCTCGCGTTCGGCACCGCGGCGCTTGCCTCGGGGTGCCGCAAGGACGCCGCGCGCTGCAAGAACTGCGGAATGAAGATCGATGCGAGCAGCGCGTGGCGTGCCGAGCTCGTCGCGCCGTCCGGAGAGCTCGTGCCCTTCGATTCTCCGCGCTGCGCGCTGCAGTCCTGGCGAACGGGCAAGACGTCCGCGAAGGCCATCCGCGTGCTCGACTACTACGACCGCGCGAGCAAGGACGGAGCGGAGGTTCGGTTCGTCCTCGGCGGCGACGTGGTGGGGCCCATGGGCCCCGACCTGGTGCCCGTGGACCCCGCCCGCGTATCGAAATTCATGCAGGATCATGCGGCCGACCGCGCCTTGCGGCTCGATGAGATCACACCCGAGATCCTGGGCTCCGTCGGCGCGAAGTGATCGGTCGCCTGACCGGTGCGAGATATCGACCGATCTCGAGCATTCCGGCGCTTGAACATTGCAACGATGCAAGTAGGTTTCTTTCAACCTCGATGAACGAAGCGAAAGCCCCCGGGCCAGCGACGCAACCTCTCCACTCCGACGACGGCACCGAGCCGTCGGCGCGCGGGAGTCGTTCCGAGGCCCAGGTGCTTCCGCCGCGCATCCGCCGCTGCGTCGAGCTCGTGTACGCGGTCGACGGCGTCACCGCCGCCCGCGTGTGGCACTGGCCCGGCCACATGGCGGTCGGCGTCCGGCCGACCATGATGTCCGCTCCCTCCGAGCTGCTCCGCCGCGTCGAGCACGCCGTCGCGGGCCTTCGCGAGCCCGACGAGACGTGGGACTTCGGCCTCCTCGAGACCGACACCGACAACTGACGCGCGCGCTCACGGCACGCGCGTCAGGCGCGTGCCGGGCGGCGACAGGCGGGGCGGGAGCAGAGCGGACAAAGGAAAACGCGCGCTCGGCGAGGTATCGCCGGCGCGCGTTTCTTCGTGCTGCCGCTCTAGCGCAGCAGGATCAGTTGCTGACGAAGATCGACTCGATCTCGTTCTTCACGTTGTCCTCGGTCTGGGCTCGCGCGATGGCGATCTCCTTCACGATGAGACCACGCGCGGTGTCGAGCATGCGGCGCTCGCCGAACGAGAGCTGCTTGTCCGTCTTCAGGCGGTAGAGATCACGAAGGACCTCGGCCACGTCGTAGATGGAGCCCGTCTTGATCTTGTCCATGAACCCGCGGTAACGGCGGTTCCAGGTCTGGTTGTCGAACGCGATGGTGCGTTCCTTGAGGATGTCGAAGATCTCGACGATCTCGGCATCATTGATCACGTTGCGCAGACCGACGGCCGTTGCATTGGTGACAGGAACCATGATCTTGCGGTCGGTATCCATGATGCGGAGCACGTAGAACTGCTGGCGGCTCCCGCCGATGTCCCGCTCCTCGATCTTGATGACCTCAGCCACACCCTGTGCGGGGTAAACGGCCTTGTCGCCGACCTTGAACTTCACGTCCGTTCCAGCCTGCATAGCGTCTCCTTCGGTCGAAACCGCGTATCGTCCTGGAGTGCACCCGCCCGCGTGAACCGCGGGAAGGAAGCTCCGGACCCAAAACACCTGCAGTGTGCACGTGTTTTGCTTCACCTACAGCGTCAGACGAAAAAGCAAAGTGGGACTCGGAAGCGCTTCCGAACCCTTTCAATTGTGAACTGAAGTCTTGCGGGTCTCGGCAGATTCTCGTCTGCGAACCGCGGCTACAACTTCAGGCGGGCGTACTGTACTTCGCGAGCACCTACTCTGTCAACCCGATTCTGGGAAACCCGCCATCTACGCTCGAGTAGGAGTGTGTGAGGAAAGGGAGGGCCGCGCAAGGCGAAATCGTCGTGCGCCCCGGGCGGCTCAGCCGTCCCGCGAGAGCTCCTCGGCAAGGCCCCACCGCACGCCGCGGTCCGAGACGGTGAGCTCGCTCGCGCCGAGACGCTCGAGCAGCGCGAGGGCGACGAGCCCGCCAGCGACGATCACGTCGGCTCGCTTGGGGTCGAGCCCGGGCGCCTTCTTGCGTTCCTCGAGGGGTAGCCGCGCCAGCCGCTCGACGACGTCCGCCAGGTCGCGCGTCCGCAGGGTGTGGCCGTGGACGCGCGCGCCGTCGTACGTCGTCATCTCCAGCGCGACGGCGGTGAGCGTGGTGACGGTGCCCGCGATGCCGACGACGGGGAGGCCTCGCGCCGCGTCGGGGATGCTCGCGAACGTCTCGCGTGCCGCGGCGGTCACGGCGGCGCGCTCGGCCTCGCTCGGCGGGTCGGAGCGCACGTGGCGCTCGGTGAGCCGCACGCTGCCGACGTCGTAGCTATGGGCGTAGCTCACCGCACGGGTGCGGCGGTCGCCGTCGACCACCTCCGTGCTGCCGCCGCCGATGTCGAACACGACCACGCGCCCTTCGCCGGGAACGGTGAGGCCGCTCAGCGCGCCCGCAAAGGTGAGCCGCGCCTCCTCGTCGCCGGAGATCGTGCGGGCGTCGACGCCGAAGCGCGCCTTCACGTGATCGCGGACCGCCTCGCCACCGCCGGCGTCGCGCATGGCGCTCGTGCCCACCACCGCGACGCGCGCCGCGCCGAGGCGCTTCACTACGTCGGCGTACGTGTCGAGGCACGCGTTCGTCCTCGCGATGGCCTCCGGGGCGAGGGTACGTGTCCGGTCGACGCCCTGACCGAGCCTCGTGATCGTCGCGTGCTCCTCGACGGCCACGAGCGTGCCGTCGGGGGCGCGCTCCGCGACGAGGAGAAGCACCGTGTTGGTCCCGATGTCGATTGCCGCAACGCGCATGACTTGCCTCCACAAAATGCGAGAGGCCCGGGACCTTCGCCCCGAGCCTCCGACCGGCGTCGCCTCGGACGAGGCGAGCCTTCAGCGGATGTTGTTGAGGTTCAGCATCTCTTCCACGTTCGGCTGCACGACCAGCTCGACGCGGCGGTTCTTCGCGCGGTCCTGGTCCGACTGCTGCGCGACCGTGCCCGCGACCGGGTCGGTGTCGCCGTAGCCAGCCGCCGACCAGCGCGCCGGGTTCAGCCCGCCGCCGGCGAACGACTTCGGGTTCTTGGGGTCGGTCTGCTTCGCCTCACCGATCAGGTAGAGGAGGACCTGGCGAGCGCGCGAGAGCGAGAGCAGCCAGTTGTCCTTGAAGGGGCCGCCCACCGGGTACTTCACGTTGTCGGTGTGCCCGGCGACGACGAAGTAGCGGTTCATCAGGTCCTTGTCGCCGCGGATGACCTCGGCAACCTGCGAGAGGACCTCCTTGCCCTGCGGCTTGAGGTCGTCCCTGCCGGAGTCGAACAGGATGTCGCCCGGGAGCTGGATGACGAGGCGGTTGTTCCGGGGCACGACCTTGACGCCGATCGCGGTGAGCTTGTCGAGCTTCGCCCGGAGCTCGCGGAAGCGCTGCTCGATCACGGCGAGCTGGTCGGCGCGCTGCTTGTACTCGGCGAGGGCCTGCGCCAGCCGAGCGGCGTCGTCCTTCGACTTGTCGAGGCTGAGGCCCGCGTTCTTCAGCTGCTCCTTCATCTTCTCGATCGAGTTCGTCGCCTCGCCGAACTTCGCCTGGTCGTCGGCGATCTGCGCCTTCGCCGCCTTCAGGTCGGCGCTCAGCTTGTCGATCTCACGCTGCTTCGCCGCCATCTCCTCGTCGGTGTGACCGCAGCCGCCGATCGCGAGAGCCATCACCGCGACGTACACCCAGACCCAAAGCTTCCTCATCGGACATCCTCCTGAATTCGCGCCGACGGTACTGGCCGCGCGAACGAGTCGTCAACGATGGTCCGACGGACGGCCGCCGATCCGGTACGAGCCGCGGCAGCCGGAAAAAATTATTTTTCGCGCGGGCCCACGCTTTTCGAAGCGGCGTGCACGAGTCGGCCGATGCCAGGTTTCGTAACAAATCGGGATTGTGTGAGACGAGCACGAATGAGGCTGTTTTTACGAGCCCGGCGGCCCGTTCAGGGGACGCCTGTCGTGGACGGCGACCCCCGGCGCGCTGGGTAGCACAGACCCGGGTGCGCATGGTCAGCCTGCTCACCCGTCAAGTTTTTTTCTTTGACAACTAACGTAGGTGACCATATACGTGGTGTACATCAACCCCTCTGCAGGAGGCACTCGACATGGCTGCTAAGAAGAAGGCTGCGAAGAAGACCACGAAGACCCCGAAGAAGGCCGCTGGCAAGACCGCCAAGAAGGCGGGCGCCAAGAAGCGCGCCGCGAAGAAGACGACCAAGAAGGCCGCTTCCAAGAAGGCTGCCAAGAAGGCCCCAGTACGCAAGGCCGCCCCCAAGGCGGCGGCAAAGACTGGTCGGTCTGCGGCAAAGAAGTCGTCTGGCGGTCGTGGCGCAAGCCGCGGCAAGAAGAAGGCATCGCCGGCTCCCGCCGCGGTGGGGGCTTCGTCCTCCAGCGTTGGTCTGGACGCGGGCGAGGAGTAATAACTCCGCCGCAGAACCGTAAGGGTTTTGCCACCCTGTCCCGGAGCGCAAGCTTCGAGCAGGGGATTGGACGAGAGGGCGCTACCCCATCACTGGGGGCGCCCTCTCGTCTTTAAGCTGTTCAGCCGCGTCGTCCGTACACTGTACGCCCGCGCCCCCTGGCGCCCCCTTGGCAGGTGCCCGCACGCGGCGTCGCCGGGAAGTCGTTCGGATCCCTGACGACCCGCCGAGCTCCCGGCGTGCTTGGTGACGGCGAAATCGTTCGGATCCCTGACGACGCGCCGAGCTGCCGGCGTGCTCGGTGACGGCGAATTCGTTCGGATCCCTGACGGCCTTGCGACCTGCAGGGACCGCCGCCCGCCGCCCGGCGCGAGCCGCGGTGAGAGAGGCGCCGGTCGGCAGGGATCCGAACGACTTCGGCGCCCTCGTACCCGCCGCGGAGCGTGACGCACCGTGAGGGATCCGAACGACTGTCGCGGGCGCGCCCTCCGCGGAGCGTGACGCACCGTGAGGGATCCGAACGACTTCCGCCGGCCCGGCGACGCCACGCCCGCACGGAGGCGTGACCGTCAGTCGCCGAGATAGAGCCGGAGGGCCTCGGCGGCGGCGCGCCGGTCGAAGGGGACGCCCTTCAGCTCGTCGCGTTCGCCGATCTGGGCGAAGAGCTCGGTCAGGAAGACGTAGAACTGCTCCGCCTCGGCGACCGCGCCCTCGAGACGCTGCGGGTCGAGCAGATCCGTCTCCTCGAGCGCGCCGAGCGCGGCGATGAAGGCGTCGAAGCGCGGATAGTCCGCGGCACGCAGCAGCGGGTAGCCCATCGCGTCGAAGTACGAGAGGAACTCGCGGACGAACTGCAGCGAGGAGGGCCCGCTCCAGCGGTCCTCGCGCGTCGGCGTGGCGCGCGCCTTCGCGCTGAACGCCCGCGCGATCTGCGCGAACATCCAGACGTCGCGCCGCAGCCGCGTCGACAGCGAGCGCCGCGCCGCGGCATCGTCGAAGACGCCGTGCTCGTCGAGACGAGCGCCGAGAGCCTTGCCGAGGACGAGCACCGCGTTCTGCAACGCCGGCCGCAGGTTCGCCCCCACCGCGGCAACGGCAGCCCGCAGCTGCTCGCTCGACGCCTTGCCGTCGGCCGCCGGAAGGTCGTGCTCGAACGTGCGCCGCAGCTCGAGACGCAGGTTCGCGGCGATGCCCTCGAGCGTCGCCTTGATCGCCACCAGGCGGTGCGCCTCGGCCAGCATCTCCTCGTAGCGCGCCGCGATCTGCGAAGCGGGCACCTTGAAGAGCTCCCGCTCGTAGCTGTCGGCGAGCTGCTCGCCGGCCTGCTTGCGCAGGTAATCGGTGAGGGCGCGCGCATCGGAGCGCAGCACGCTGAGGATGAGGAACACGTTGCCGGCGGGGCGCGGCTCGCGGACGACGTGATCGAGCAGCGTCAGGTACCGGAGCATCCGGAACAGCGAGAGGATCGTCAGCGCGACGAGCTTGCGCGCCTGCTCGCCAGGCACCTGCCGCATCAGCTCGAGGACCCGCTGGTTCGTGATGCGGTCGAACTCGGGGCGGAACTCGAGGGCGGCCAGCGGGTTGAAGAACGCCGACTGCCCGACCTCGCGCTGCGCCACCGACAGCGTCGCGTAGAACGTGCGGAACGGAACGCGCGGCAGCCTCACCACCGCCCCCGTCACCTCGAGCAGGTTGGTGAGCGCGTGGCGCAGCACGAACAGCGACTCCTCAGGCGTGTCCTGCGTCTGGCTGCCCCGCACGAGCCGCGAGCGCGCGCCGTCGTCCGGGAGGAGCATCTCGAGGTAGCGCTGGAAGACGAACGCGCGCTCCTGATCCCCGAGGAGGAGCCGCGACAGCGCCACCACCCGCTGCATGCCGTCGCGCGCGAGCGCGAGCGCCTCGCGGTAGTCCTGGGCGACGATCGCCGCCCGCTTCGGGACGCCCGGATGGTTTCGCGGGTTCGCGAAGCACGCGAGCCCCTTCAGGAGCACCTCGAGCTCGAAGAGCGCCTCCTCGCGCCGGTTCTCGGGCAGCCGCGCGATCCACTGTTCGCGCGCATTCGCCTGCTCGCGGCGCAGCCCGCGCGTGTCCCGCAGGAGATCCGCGTAGGCGTCGGCGGCGCCGCCGGGCGGGAGCGACCGGGCGGGGTAGGCCGACCGAGGGAATCCACTCGGACGCGGCGCCACCGGCGGGCTCACGGGGCGACCTTCGGCCGGGAGCGCCGCCCGTCCTGGTTCGATAGCAGCGTGTCGAGCCGCCCGACGCGGGAGCCCAGCATCTTCGCCATCACCCCTTCGATGTCGCGGCCCTGGCGCTGGTTGAGCAGCGTGATGTCGAGCGCGACCTGGCTCGTCGCGATCTCCGCGATCGCCGTCGTCTCGCTGATCACGGCGGCATCGAGGTCACCCATCTCGGTCGCCGCGATGAGCGTCCGCCGGTCGTCGGCCACGATCGTGAGCCGGTGCTTCCAGAACTCCTCGAGCGCTGCCTCCGCGAGCCCGTAGCTGAAGACCTCGCCGGGGAGGGGAGGCAGCTCGGCGTGCGAGAACACGACGGCGTAGACCTTCCGCTTGGCGGCGCGCTTCAGCTCGGCGGAGATCTGCTCGATCTCGCGCGGCCAGCCGCTGATGACGAGGCGCTGCTGCGCGCCGCGGATCAGGCGCTCGGCCTCCTCGAGGATGCGCGGGTAGCCACGAACGCTGAAGGCATCCGGCGCGGCCGGCGACGTGTCGAGCTGCTTGATCGCCGTCTCGAGCTGGTCGGTCGACGCGTCGAAGCGCTTCCGGAGCAGCACGAGGAGCTCCTCGGCGGGCGCCGGCGCGAAACGCTCCGGCGTCCCCGCGATCGAACGCGCCGCCCCCGCCTTCACGAGGCGCCGGAGGACGCCGTACACGGCCGATCGCGGGATCTGCGCGCGCACCCCGACCTCGTACCCGGTGGCCGGGCTCTCCTGGAGCAAGGCCGCGTAGGCCCGCGACTCGTTGAGGCTGAAGCCGAGCGCAACGAGGGCAGGGACGACGTCCGGCTCGCTCACTTCGCGCCCGCGTCCGCCTTGCTGAACGTCTTCGGATGGAAGTTGAACGGGTAGTTGGCGCGCGTCTCGAAGCCGCCCTTGCTCGGGGCGAAGGTGATCTTCTTGATCACGTCGACGACGCAGTCGCCGATCCCCGGCTCCACGATGGAGGACTTCGTCGTGTCGACCGTGGCGTCGGTGACCTTCCCGGCCGGGTCGATGATCCACTTCACCGTGAGATCGCCCTCGACCCCGGGGTGGCTCTTCAGGCCGTTGTCGTAGCAGGCGCGCGCCTCGTCGCGATGCGCGAGGATGATCGTCTGGATGTCCTTCTGGCCGCGGCCGGGCTCCGACTGGTGACCGGGACCCGCCTTCGGGCCCGCATCGCCCTTCGTCTCGACCTCCGAGTGCGTGCTCGAGCCGAGCTTCGCGCCCTGCAGCTCGCCGCCGGGCGGCAAGGTCGAGGTCGTCGTGGTGCCGCCGCTCGCGCCCCCGGAGCTCACCTCGCCGGAGCTTCCAGCGCCAGCGCCGCCCGCTCCGCTGGTCCCGGCGCTGCCCGCGGCAGCCGGCGTCCCGTCGGGGGACTTGGCGGCATCGCCGCCGCCGCATGCGAGGACGAGCGCGAGCGACGCGGCTCCGAGGCAGAACGGAAGGCCGAGCGACGTGGTCAGAGCGTTTCGCATGGGTCGAAATGTACCTGAAGTCATCCGGATCTGTCGCCTTCGTGAAGTAGCATCGGAGGGGTGCCGGCCGACGACCGACCCCTGCACGCAGGCGATACGCTGGAGACCGCGCCGGTCCCCGCCGCCTCCGCGCCGACGCTCGGGCGGTACGGGACCTACGAGCTCCTCGTGGAGCTCGCCGCCGGCGGGATGGCGACGGTCTACCTCGCCCGCAAGGCGCACGCCCGCGACGCCCCGCTCGTCGCGCTGAAGCGCCCGCATCGCCACCTCGCGAGCGACAAGGCGTTCCTCTCGATGCTGGTCGACGAGGCCCGGCTCGCCTCGAGCATCGACGACCCGCACGTCGTGAAGGTGCGCGAGCTCGGGTTCGACACCGGCGAGCCCTTCATCGTCATGGACTACGTGGAGGGCGCCTCGCTCTCCGACGTCCGCAAGGAGCTGTCGGCGCTCGGCCGCGCCATCGACTCGCGCTTTGCCGTCAAGATCGCGCTCGACGCGCTCGCCGGGCTCCACGCCGCGCACATCCTCCACGACGACAAGGGCCGGCACCTCGGGATCGTCCATCGCGACGTGTCCCCTCACAACGTGCTCGTGGGGTGCGACGGCGGCACGCGCCTCACCGACTTCGGCATCGCGAAGGCCGCCGACCGCGTCCAGACCACCCGCACCCACGAGGTGAAGGGCAAGCTCGCGTACCTCGCGCCCGAGCGCATCGACAAGCGGCGGATGTGCACGACGCAGAGCGACGTGTTCTCGATGGGCGTCGTGCTGTGGGAGTGCATCGCCGGCCGGCGGCTCTTCCGCGGGGACGAGGCGATCGAGACCCTGCAGGAGGTCGTCTCCGCGCCCATCCCGTCGCTCCGCCGCATCGGCGTGCCCCTCTCGCAGGCCCTCGACGACGTGATCCTGCGCGGCCTCGCCCGCGATCTCGACGTCCGCTACAAGAGCGCCGCCGAGTTCGCCGACGCGCTCCTCCGCGCCTCGGGAGGCCCGCAGAACGTCGCGTCCCCCGCCGAGGTCGCGATGCTCGTCGAGGCGCTCTTCGGGGAGCGGCTGCGGGTGCGCCACGAGAGCATCCGCGACGCGCTCGCGGGCGACGAGGTCGACCACGTGCTCGAGGTCTCCGGACTCCACCCGCGCCCGGCGCCGACCGACGAGATGCGCGCCCGGGAGAGGGTCGCGGTCGAGAACATCGCGCCGCCGGCCCCGAGCGCGCGGTACACGTTCGGGAACGCGTCCGAGAACCTGCTGCAGCGGCAGCTCGCGTCGCGACGCGGGCGTGCCGTCGCCGTTGCGCTGGTCGCTCTCGCAGGCGCGGGCGCGGCGGCGACGGTGCTCGTCCGCGGGCGCGGGGCCTCTCACGAGGCGGCGAGCGCGATCGCCCCCATGAACCGCCGCGTGGTGGTGCCGCTTCCGTTCGTCGCGACGCGCGTGACGTTCGACGACCAGGTGCGCGATCTCGCCCCCCCCGCCGACGTGGCGGCGTTCGAGGTGGGGCGCGAGAGCGGCGTCGTCCACCGCGTCACCGCCGCGGCGGTGGATGGGTCACGGGCCGAGGCGTACGTGCGCGAGGACGAAGGCGTGGCCCGCCCCGAGGGCCCCGGGTTCACCATCGAGCCGCTCGAGACCTACGGCACGGACGGGCCGAGCGCGGTCTCGGTCGTCGAGCTGCCCAATGCACCGAACGGCGTGAAGCGCGTCGTGAAGCGCACCGTCCCGCGCGCCGCCCGGGACGCCGGCGCGTCCGTCCCCGTCCTCCCGCCGCCGCCGCGGCCGGTGGGCACCGTGAAGGACGGATTCACCCGACTGAAATGAGCGTCATGCGACCATCCCTCATGCCTCGTCCTCGCCCGAAGCGGTCCCGCCTCGCCGTGCTCGCGCCCGTGCTCGGCGGCGCCTTCCTCGCGGCGCTCGCCTCGGGCGCGTGCACCGAGGACACGTCCGCCCAGTACGCGTGCACCGACATCCCGGCCGGCGGATGCCCGCTCTCGCGCGGCGTCGCCTGCGAGGACCCGAGCTGCGCCGCCGTGTACGCGTGCCGCGTCGGCAACGTGTGGGAGCTCGATCACGCGTGCCCCGCGCACGACGCAGGGGCTCGCCCGGACGCGGCGGCCGCCGATGCCGGCGACGCTTCCCCGATCGGCGACGCGAGCATCGACGCGCCGCCCGGCGCCTACGGCGGACCGGGATGCTCGTCCCTCCAGACGCCGGACTGCGCGCTCGGCGTCGCGCTCGGCTGCGCCACCTCGGGCAGCTGCTGCGACTGCGAGGACCTCTACGTGTGCGAGAACGGCGGCTGGAGCCTGTGGGGCTCGTGCTCGGCCGACGCCGGGGTCCAGCCGACCCGCGGCGCGCGCCGGCTCACGAGGCCTTGAGGAACGGCTCCCACTCGCGGTACTTGGTGGCGGCCCCGAGCAGGATCTGCGCGGTCATCGACCACTTCGGACGCACCGGCCGGCGGGCGAGCCGCATGTTCGCCTCCTCCGGCGTCTTCCAGCCCTTGCGGAGGTTGCACACCCGGCACGCCGTCACGAGGTTCTCCCAGCTGTCGACCCCGCCGCGCGACCGCGGCATGACGTGGTCGATGTTGAGATCGCGCAGCGGAGGCTGCTTCCCGCAGTACTGACACTGGTGCTGGTCGCGAAACATGATGTTCCGCCGCGTGAGCCGGACCGTGACGCGCGGGGTGCGGTCGTACCGGTGGAGGTGCAGGACGCGCGGCACGCGCAAGGCGCCCGTCGCGATGGGAAGCGCGTCGTCCTCCTCGCGAACGGGCAGCCCTCGCCACGCGTCGAAGTCGTGCTCCTCGCCGAGCTCGTCGACGGCGCGAGCAGCGCCACCGTAGAGCAAGACGAACGCGCGCTTCGCCGTGGTGAGCTGCACCGGCGAGAAGTAACGGTTCAGGATGAGGACCGGGTTCGATAGGACGTCGCTCATGGACAGCGGTCCCGCGGGCTTCCCCGCGGCCCACTCTCACTGTAGCACCGCGATCCGGCGTGACGAGGGCACGGGCCCGCGCGCGGCCTGCCGGAGCAACGGCCGCGCTCGCGCATGCTGCCACGGCACGATTGACCGGTAGCCCGTGGCTAGTACGCTGCGAGGGCATCCATGAGCAAAGCCCCCGTCGACCCCTCCGCGCCCGAGTCGCCTCCGCAGCCGGACAGCGACCGCGCGATGGCCGTGTCGACGGAGGCGGACGAGGGGATCCGCGGAGCGCGTCGCCGTCGTGACGAAGGTGAGGACGACCCGGACGCCTCGCGGCGACGCCTGCTCCTGCTCGTTCCGCTCGTGATGGCTGCCGCTGCGATCGTCGCGCTCGTCCTCGTCGGGATGCAGGACAAGGGCATGTACTCGAAGCCCGTCGACGTGCTCGTCCAGGAGCGCGCGAAGTTCATCGGCAAGCCCGTCCGCGCCGAGGGCAACCTCGTTCACGGATCGCTCGTGAAGCGCGAGTCGCCCTGCGAGTACCGCTTCTCGATCGAGAAGAACAAGTCCGAGATCCCGGTCCGCTACGCGGGCTGCGTGGTGCCGGACACGTTCCGCGACATGCCCGGCGTCGACGTGGGCGTCACGGTCGAGGGCGAGCTCCACGCCGACGGCGCCTTCGAGGCGACGCAGGTGCTCGCGAAGTGCCCGAGCAAGTACGAGATGAAGCAGAAGGCGGCGAACGGCGAGCAGATGCCCCACGCCGGCACGATGCCGATGGCCGGTTCCGGCGCCACGCTCTGAACGTCTCCTGGTAGGCTGCCGGCGTGAGCGCCGTCTACTGGATCCAGGCCTTCGCGGCGCAGCGGGGCCTTCGCTACGAGGCCGACGCGGACGAGCGCTGGCTTCGCGCGTGGGAGCCCTACACGACCCTGAAGGTGCCGATCCGCTACGAGCACGCGCTCCATGCGACGGGCGGAACGGGCAGCGTGAGCATCGCCCGCGCGGTGGTCGAGCTACCGGCGCGCCCCGACTCCGGCCTGGGGCTCCCGACCGAGGTCGGCACGTGGATCGCGATCGTCCAGGACGAGCGGCTCTCCGCGCGCGCCGCCACCACGAGTGACTTCGCGGGGGTCTTCGGCGAGCCTCTCGAGATCGCCACGATGGTGCGGCGTCCGAGCGGCGACCCGGCGTTCGATCACGTGTTCGCCTCGTTCGCGCAGACCGACGAGGAGCTCGCCCACGCGCTGACCCCCAGCGTCCGCAAGCTCCTGCTCGGGTGGCGCGTGCCGGTGCATGCCGAGCTTCGGCCCGGCGGCTTCGTGCTGGCCCCCGTGTCCGTGCCTGCGGACGAGCGGGGCCTCGCGTGGATGCTGAGCGCCGTCCACATCTTCGGCGAGAAGGCGACGAAGCGGCCCGGGGCCTGACCGCCGGAAGCAGCGCGAAGCTGGTCAGTCGACCGCCACTTCTCGTATGCTGGGCGCGCGATGTCACGACGTAGCTTTGTGCTCGGTCTCGGTCTGCTCGGGACCGTGGCCTTCTCGGTGCCCGCGCTTGCCCAGCCGTCGAGCGCCTCCTCCTCTTATCCCCCCGTGTGTGCGGCGAGCAGCGTCTCGGCCGGCAAGAGCGAGGAGGCCCACGCGTTCTACAACGCCGGCCGCGCCCTCTACGACGAGGGCAACTACGACGGCGCCATCGCGCAGTTCCGGGAGGCCTACCGCCGCGACTGCTCGAAGCACGATCTGCTCATCATCATCTCGCGTTCCTACGAGCTGAAGGGCGACAAGCCCGAGGCCGTGAAGGCGCTCGAGGCCTACCTCGACCGCGTCAAGGACTCGCCGGACGCGCAGACGCACAAGACGAAGATCGAGAATCTGAAGAAGCAGATCGCCGCCGCCCCGCCGGCCGCGACCCCGAGCACGACCGCGACGACGGCGCCGGCGACCACCGCGCCCTCCACCACGATGCCCCCCGCCGCCGAGGTGCGCGAGCACACCGCCGCGCCGTGGGTGGTCGTCGGCATCGGCGGCGTCGCGGCGGTGACCGGGCTCGTGGTGCTCCTCACGTCCCCGAAGCTCCCGGCGGGATGCGACGCGAACAACGAGACGTGCGCGCGGCTGCCCGGCGAGGACGCCGCTGCCTACAAGGAACGCCAGGACAAGGCGGGCCGGCACAAGGGGCAGCCCCTCATCGGCGGCGTCATCCTCGGCGCGGGCGGCGTCGTCCTCCTCGGCGGTCTGCTGTGGCACTTCCTCGAGCCGACCGGCCCGGTGAACACCACGACCGCCAAGGGCATGCGCCTCCTGACGCCCGCCGTCGCGCCCGGATACGCCGGGATGTCGCTCGGCGGAACCTTCTGACCGGGGCCGGCGCCTCGTGCCGAACGCCGTGCTCACCGCCCGTCACGACGCGGGCGGCGGCCTCGCGCGCGTGGAGCTCGCGGTGGACGACGTGCTCGCGCGCGGGTACGCCGCCGCCGGGCAGTACGTCGGGGTGACCACCGCTGCCGGCACGGGCTACTTCGTGCTGGGGGGTCGGGTCGGCGCGAACGCGTGGGAGCTCCTCGTCCGCAACACCGGAGGCGTGTCGGAGGCGCTCCACGTGGCTCCGCTCGGGTCGACCTTCGAGGTGAGCGCGCCCCTCGGCGCCGGCTTTCCGCTGGCGACCGCCGGGTCGCGCGCGGTGGTCGTCGCGGTCGTGGCGAGCGCGCTCGGCGTGGTGCGGCCGGTCGTGGCGACGCGGGTAGAAGCCGGTCAGGGCGCGCGCACGTTCGTCTTCGTCGGTCTCCGCGCGGCGCCCGATCTGCCGCTGGCGGCGGAGCTCGCGGAGCTCTGCGCGGCAGGCGTCACCGTCGTGCTCTGTCTGTCGCGCGCGGAGCTCCACCACCACCCGCACGTCCTGCCGCTCGCGCGTCGCGCGGTCGGGCGCGTGCAGGTGGTCCTCGCGCAGGCGCTCGCCGAAGGCTGGGTGCCGCCCGACGCGCTCGTCGTGGCCGCGGGTCCGGACGGGATGGTCGCCGACCTCGCCAGGCTCCCCGTGGAGGTCGTCAGCAACGTGTGAGTCAACGTGAATGCGGCCGGCGCGCCCGCGCGCCCGCGCGTTCAGTCTTCTCCGGGCGGTGACGCTCGGGTAGCGTTGATGCGGAATGGCGAACACGTCCGAGCTGCCGAAAGGCGGAGTGCGGCAGGGCGGGAAAGAGGAGCTCCGTGCGACGCTCCTCAAGACCTACCTGCTCCGCATCCGCGCCGAGAAGGGCGAGAAGACCGTTCGCTCGATCCTGACGGGGGCGGGGATCGATCCCGCGATGATCGACAACGAGACGGGCTGGGTCAGCTCGCTGGCCGCCAAGCGCGCGCTTCGCGGGATCTGCGAGCTGCTCGGGATGGAGGCGCTGCGCCAGCGCGGCGAGTGGGTCACCAACGCCGAGGCGCTCGGCGCGATGGTCCGCATGCTGCGCTCGGCCGAGCACCCGATCGACGCCTACGAGTACCTCGCCGACAACGCCCGCGAGGCGACGCGCATCGGCACCTGGGAGCTCGCGCAGGTCACCGGCGCGAAGAGCAAGGACAAGGACAGCGCCGCCGCCAGCAAGGTGGAGGCGACGATCGACCCCGACGCGACGCAGGATCCGAAGGGGCCCGATCCGCGCAAGAAGAAGGTCGATCGCGCCAAGATCCACGCCGTCCGCATGATCTACCGCCCCCGCACCGACGGCTACGACGAGCCCGAGAAGGTCGATAGCCAGACCGAGGTGCTCTTCTGCGCGGCGCGCGAGGGCGAGCTCGCGGGCATGCCCCGCATCTGGGGTCTCAGCGACGCGCGCATCACCCACGAGTCGTGCCTCGCCAAGGGGGACGACGCGTGCACGTACCTCTGCGAGTGGGATCTCCCGGCGACGAAGAGCGTGACGGCCATGGCCGGCGCGGCGGCGGCGGTGGTCAGCGGCACCGCGGTCGGTCTGCCCGGCGGCATCCTGGCCGGCGTGCTGGGGGCGGCGGTCGCGGGCGGCCTCGGCATCGGCATCGCGCGCATGTGGGAGCGCGGCAAGCGCGAGGGGTTCTCGCGCGCCTTCGAGAAGAACCGCATCGCCGCGCTCGAGCGCGGGCTCGACCTCAAGGGCGAAGCCACGCAGGCCGCCATTCCCGGCGAGCTCACCGGCACGGTGCTCGGCGGCAAGTACCGCATCGGCAAGAAGATCGGCTCGGGCGGGATCGGCGTCGTCTACGCGGCCGAGCACACCACGCTCGGCCACGAGGTCGCCGTGAAGGTGCTGCGCGGCGCGGCGGCGAAGGATGGCGGCGAGATCGCGCGGCTCCGGCGCGAGGCGTACATCCAGGTCCACATCGATCACCCGAACGTCGCGCGCGTCCACGACCTCGACCAGATGCCGGACGGGTCGATGTACGTGGTCATGGAGCGCCTCCACGGCCGCTCGCTGGCCGACCGTCTCTCGCGCGAGCACATCATCACGCCGGGCTTCGCGATCCCGGTGTTCATCGGCGTGTGCCGCGCGCTGTCGGCCGCCCACGCGAAGGGCGTCGTCCACCGGGACCTCAAGCCGGGCAACGTGTTCCTCTGCGATCAGGGCCCGCCCAAGGTCCTCGACTTCGGCATGAGCAAGCTGACCAGCGCCGAGTCGCTCACGCAGGCGGGCTACACGCTGGGCACGCCCGAGTACATGGCGCCGGAGCAGTGCATCGGCGCCAACGTCGTGCCGCAGACCGATCTCTACGCGTTCGGCGTGCTCATGTACGAGGCGCTCACGGGCGAGCTCCCGATCGTGGCGCAGAGCCGGCGCGAGCTGCTCGACCTGCACCAGCGGCAGATCCCCGTCCCGATGCGCCAGCGCCGGCCGGATCTGGACATCCCGGATGCGCTCGATCAGGTCGTCATGAAGTGCCTGAAGAAGCGCATCGGAGACCGCCCGCGCAGCGCCGACGAGCTCGAGGCCATGCTGGCGGCGATTCCCCTCGAGGGGCTTCCGCTCGCGTATGCAGTCCGTCCGCGGCGCGCGACGCCGTCCATCCACCCCGACGACGGCACGATCCCGGCGCTCGCCAGCGAGCCGCCGCCGCCGCCTGCGCCGCCGAAGCCGTGATGGAGCTGCGGCTCTTCCAGGTCGACGCCTTTTCCAGCGAGCGCTTCCGCGGGAACCCGGCGGCGGTGATGCCGCTCGACGCGTTCCTCGACGACGCGACGCTCCAGGCCATCGCCGCGGAGAACAACCTGTCCGAGACCGCGTTCCTCGTGCGGGACGGCGACGACTACCGCCTCCGGTGGTTCACGCCGACCGTCGAGGTCCCGCTGTGCGGCCACGCAACGCTGGCGAGCGCCGCGGTCGTCATGGAACGGCTCGAGCCCGCGCGCGCGAGCGTCGTGTTCCATACCCGGAGCGGCCCGCTGACCGCCCGTCGGGCGGCGATGCGGTATGCCATCGATCTTCCCGCCCGGTCGTCTCGCGACATCGAGCCTCCGGCCGGCCTCCTCGAGGCGCTCGGCGTGCCTGCGCGAGCGGTGCGCGCGAATGACCACGATCTCCTGGTCATCGTGGAGGACGCCGCGCAGGTCCGCACGCTGACCCCGGATCTGGCGTCGATCGCGCGACTCCCCTGGAGCGGCGTCATCGTGAGCGCCCGCGGCGACGAGGGCTACGACGTCGTCAGCCGCTACTTCGCGCCCCGCGACGGCATCCCCGAGGACCCGGTGACGGGCTCCGCGCATTGCACGCTCCTGCCGTACTGGTCCGGCATCCTCGGCAAACCCGAGCTTCGCGCGTGGCAGGCCTCGCGCCGCGGCGGCGAGGTGGTGTGCCGTACCCGCGGCGAGCGCGTCGAGCTGGAGGGCGCGTGCGCGTTCTACCTGGAGGGCGTCGCGGTGGTGTGAGGGGGCCGCTGCCGTAAGGGCAGCGGCCCAGCGTCGAAGGATCGTGCTCAGTTCGTGGGAGCGAACTTCACGCAGCGCATCCCGAGCTTGCCGTACTTGTTGAGAAGAGGCGTGTTGCCCCACGAGCTCTTCTGGTACGAGTGCACCTCCCACGAGCCATTGCCGGTCCAGCTGCTGCGGGCGTCAAGCGGATCGGCGGACGTGTTCAGGTTCGCCGCGAGCTCGTACCCCGAGCCAATGATATCGGAGTGACCGAGCGGACCACGGCCCCTCGTACGCCCAGGCGCCGTCAGGAATACGATGTAATCCTCGCCGGCCTGCTTGGGATACTCGTAGCTGTAGCGGTAGTCAGACCACTCGATGGATGTCGTCGCGGGCCAGCTGAGCCCGCACTGCGCGTGAGAAGCGTCCGTCGCCCAAGGAAACCGGCAACCCCAGTACGTCTTGTCGCCGCTATCGTCGTTCGGCAGGCAGCACTTCTGGCTCGTTGCATTGCAGGTGAGGCTTGTCGTCGACGTCTTGCAGTCCGCCGCCGATGTCGCGGTGGTGCAGGTCGACGAAGCGTCGCATCGCTGCGTCGGCCGGACGGGGGTCTGGGTAGTCGCCGCGGAATAGGGCAGAGCGCCGGAGCCCCAGGCGGCAAGCCATTCCTGGACCGTCTCGAGGCGGCCGCCGTCCCAGGCGCAGAACGCCTGCGCCATCAGGTAATCTACGCAGTTCAGCGTCTTCGTGTCGTAGACGGTCTGATTGAACTCGGGGTCGCCATCACCGGCGGTCCCGTCAGGGAAGCGGAAGGAATGAGTGCCCGGTGCACCCGCGAAGCAGCCGCTGGCGGACTGTTCGTTGTTCTTGAAGATGGTCCGGCCGAGGTGATTCACGACCGAGGTATAGACGCCCGCCGAGACGTCCTTGACACAGGTCTTGCTGGGGCCGCACTTACCATCCGCCTGCATGCAGGTCCCGCCCTGCGTACAATCGGCTAGCTCGTCGGCATTCGCGTTCCCTGCGAAGCTCGTCGGCAGATACAGGTCCCACGTCGGCGCCAGGGAGGAGTTGACGCCGTCCACGGTGCCATTGAGCTTCAACGGCACGGGGTGGACCTGGCCTGCGGCGCGCATGGTCTGGACCGCCGTACGAACGTCGTATCCCACGGTCTCCAAGAAGACGCGCATGCGGCCCGACGTCGTCGGGTATTTGTCCATGTAGACGACCCCGCCGACCGCATCGGGTGCTGTGCTGGGTGTGGCAATCGTCGTGCAGCAGCTCTCCCAGCTCGCCGCGCCCACTCCGCCCTCGCCGCCCGCCCCACACGTGTCGCCGCCATAGTGCGCGGAGCAGCTTCGGGCGATGGCACACTTGAAATTGTAATCGCAGCCTGCGCTCGCGCAGTCGCCGCCGACCACGCAAGTCTTGCCCGAGGCGCACGTCGGGTTGCCGGCGCCGCCGCAGTCCACATCGGTCTCGACGCCATTCTTCTTGTTGTCGGTCGGAGAGGGTACCTGGCACCGCAGACCGGTACCGTCACCCGTGTCCTTGCACACTGTGCTCGTGCAGTCGGCGTCGACGAGACACATCTTTGTGTCGGCGCAACTCTTGGCACCCTCGCCGCCACAGTCGACGTCCGTCTCGTTCCCGTTCTGGACACCATCGTCAGGAGTGACGGGCGAGCAAACGCTCACCTTGCAATAGCTGCTCGTGCAATCGGATTTCGCACTGCAGCCCTGGCCGTCGGCGCACTTCGGGTTACCCGTGCCGCCGCAGTCGATACCGGTTTCGAGGCCGTTCTTGACCCCGTCCGTGTTCGACGGAGCCTGGCACTGGAGCCCCTTGCCTACGTCCCTGCAGACCGCGTTCGTGCAGTCCCCCGCAACCTTGCACGCTTTCGTGGTGTCACACTTGCCGCAGACGCCGCCGCCGCAATCGATGTCCGTCTCCGCGGCATTCTTCACTCCGTCCTTGCACGTCGGGGCCTCGCATAGCTTCGTGGCGAGGTTGCAGACTCCGCTCGTGCAATCGCTCGACTTCGCGCACGAGGTGGTGATCACCGAGCCATCCACGCCCGTCCCGCCTTCTCCGGGGGTGATGACGCCGCCCTCGTCGACTCCGCCACTCGAGGAGCCGCCGGCTCCGGAGTCGCTCGAGCTGCACGCGATGATCGGTGCGGCCGCAACTCCCGAAGCGATGAGAACGGAGGCAATTACCGATCGGTCCAGAATGCGCATGCAGACTCCCAGGAAAAGCGAACGAGTTCGTGTGTGAAAAGCGTCTTCGGCGGGTTCGTCACGGATACGCGCAGCGGAGTCCCAGCTTGCCGTACTTGTTCAGCAGGTTCGACGTGGGGCCGATGCCGCTGCCCGAGGTCTTCGCGTAGGAGTGGACCTCCCAGGAGCCGTTCGAGCTCCAGCCGTGGGTGACCGCCTGCACGTCGAGATTGTCGACGCCGCTCACCTTGGGAATCGTGACGTTGCTGGTCAGCGCGTACAGGTCGCCGATGAGGTCGGCGTGGCCCGCGGGCCCGCGGCCACGCGTCCGCCCGGGAGCGGAGATGAAACGAATGTAGTCGGCGGTGTTGCCGCCGACGGCCGCGACCATCATCTCGTTGGGATATTCGTAACTGTACTTGTAGGCGGCATACTCGATGGTCGTGCCCGCCGGCCATGAGAGCCCGCAGCCCGCGCGATCGGCGTCGGTGACCCACGGAAAGCGGCAGCCGTAGTAGGTCTTGTCGCCTCCCGAGATGCCGCGGTCGGCGGGCTCGACGGGCCGGTCCGTCGTGGTCGCCTCCCACGGCATGGCGCCCGGACCCCACGCGGCATAATACTCCTGACCCAGCATCAGGCGGCCGCCGTCCCAGACGCAGAAGGCCTGTCCCATCAGGTAGTCGACGCAGTTGACCGCCTTCTCGTCGTACGCATTCTGGTCGAGCGCCGGCGTGCCGCCCGCGCCGTCGACCGTGCCGTCCGGGAAGCGGAACGCGTGCGTCCCCCCGCCGAGCGCCGGAGTGCCGACGAAGCAGCCCGTCGCCGTCTGGTTGTTCCCCTTGAAGATCCGCCCGCCGAGGTGATTCTTGACCGACGTGTAGAGGCCCGCCTGCTCGGTGCCCGGGTTGCAGGTGGTCGACGTGGCGGAGGTCGCGCCGCCCTGGTCGCAGTCGGCGATCTCGTCGGCATTCGTGTTTCCCGCGAAGCTCGTGGGCAGGTACGGGTCCCACGCCGACTCGAGCACGGTGCGCGTCGCATTACCGGGGATGAGCGGGATCTTGCCGGCGACCCGCGCGCCCTGGACGAAGCCGCGCACGTCGTAGGCCACGGACTCGAGGAACACGCGCATCCGTCCGGCCGTCACCTCGTACTTGTCGAGGTGGATCGTCTTGGCCTTCGTCGCGCCGCTGGTCGGGACGACATCGGCCTTCTTGCAGCAGTCCTCCCAGCTCTTGTCGAGCGCGTACTGGCCAGGACCCTCGCCGCCGTAGCCGCACGTGTCCGCGCCGTAGCCGCCGGGGTTCGTGCAGCTCCGGCCGTACGCGCACTTCTTCTGGTAATTGCAGCCGAGCGTCGTGCAGTCCGCGCCGGTCTTGCACGATTTTTCCTCGGCGCACGGATGCGCGGGATCGCCGCCGCAATCCACGTCGGTCTCGAGGCCATTGGTCTTGCCGTCGGTATACGTCGGGACGAGGCAACGAAGCCCCTTTCCGTCCGCGTTGTCCTTGCAGACGTCACTCGCGCAATCGGCGTCGAGCTTGCACTTGAGCGCGTCGGCGCAGAGGTTGTTCGTCGTGCCGCCGCAGTCGACGTCGGTCTCGTCGCCGTTCTGGACCCCGTCCTTCGGACCCGGCACCGCGCACGTGCCGCCCTTGCAGACGCCGCTCGCGCAGTCGCCGGGGAGCGCGCATCCCTTGGTGTCGGCGCACTTCGGGTTGGCCATGCCGCCGCAATCGATGTCCGTCTCGACGCCGTTCTTCACGCCGTCGGTGCTCGTCGCCGGCTGACACTTCAGACCGGAGCCCCGGTCCTTGCAGACGCCATCCTTGCAGTCTGCACCGACCGCGCAGGTCTCGCCGACGCTGCACTTTCCGCACGATCCGCCGCAGTCGACGTCGGTCTCGCCCTCGTTCTTCGCGCCATCGCTGCAGGTCGCAGGGAGAGGGCCGGCCTCGGGTGTGACGACCACCGCTCCGGCGTCGTCACCGGGAGTGGCGCCGCCGCCATCTCCGTCACTCGAGCTGCACGCGATGACCGGGGCCGCGGCGGCTCCGACGAGCACGAGCGCCGACGCCAGCATCGAACGATGGGAGATGGTCATGCACGCTCCGCGGGCAAAAGACGAAGATCAGGCAACGCTTCCAACCATAACGGGAAGCCCGCAACCCCAGAGCGCCGATCTTCGCCACTCCCGACGATGACGGACACATCGGCGCCAATCCCGCGACGCCTCCGGGTCAGCTCGAGCTACCGCAGCACCCACACGAGGCCGGCCAGGCTCGCGGCGATGACCGCCAGCGCGAGCGTCACGACCAGCAGGTCGGTCATCGTCCACGTGCGCTTTCGCTGGGGGACGCGCGGCATTGCGCTCGTCGTCGCGGCCACCTCGGCGATCGGCGCGCTCCCCATGTGCGAGAGCTCCGACGCCGGACCGCTGCCCGAGCCGGGGGCTCGCGAGGTAGGGCCACGTGAGGCGACCACGGACGCCGGCGCCGGCTCGGGCGGGGGCGCGAGCACGAGGCTCGGCGGGGCCGGAGGGATGTCTTCCTCGCGCATCGCCTCGTCCTCCGCCGCCTCGAGCTCCGCGAGCGCCAGGCTCACCGGCTCGTCGAGGGCGAGGACCGTGACGCCGATCCGCGCCATCGTCGCCTGCCGCCACACGACGTCGCGATCGGGCGTGAGCCGCTGATCGCCGAGGTACACGCCGTTACGCGAGCCTAGATCGCGCAGCAGGATCTGCCCGCCACGCCGCGCCACGACCGCGTGCTCGCGCGACGAATCGGGATCGGCAAGCGGCAGATCGCACGTCTCGGCGCGGCCGATGACGTACGCGCGGCCCTCCTCGAGCAGGCGTAGCTCCTCGCCGATGTCGGGTCCTTCGGCGACGCGGACCTTCGCGACCGTGTCGTCGCCCATCGCGTCCATCGCCCGCTGCACGAGGGCAAACGCGAGATCGCGGGTGGCGAGGTTGAGGTCCGGCGTCGGCGCCTTCTGGCCGACCGACAGCTCGAGCCACACGCGGCCGACGCGCACGAGATCACCGGTCTTCACGACGCGCGGCGTGTGAGGCGAGAGCTTCACGCCGCCGACCCACGTGCCGTTGGTGCTGCCCTCGTCGACGAGCGCGTACTCGTTGCCCTGCGTGCGCAGCGTCGCGTGACGGAGGCTCACGCTGGGGTCGGGGAGGCGCACGTCGCTCCCCTGACCGCGCCCGAGCACGACGCGGGCGCCGTCGAACGTGAGCGACGGCTCCTCGTCGTGGCCCTTCGAGCCACCCGTGGTCCCGGGGCTCGGCGCGCTCGCCGACTTGACCACGACGGTGACGGGCATCGGGGGATCAGCCCGCCGGGGGGATGCTCTTCAGCACCGGGCGATAGTCGGTCGCCGCGTTCTCCAGCCATTCGATGACCTCGGCCGCGACGTCGCGCTGGAGGTGCTGCGAGAGCTGCTGGATGCCGGTCGGCGAGGTGACGTTCACCTCGGTGAGCTTGCCGCCGATGACGTCGAGGCCGACGAAGACGAGCCCGTCGGCCTTCAGGCGCGGCGCCATCTCGTCGATCATCGCGCGCTCTTCCTTCGTGACCTCGTACGGCTCGACGCTGCCGCCGACGTGGATGTTCGACCGGAAATCGTCGCCGCGCGGGATGCGATTGATCGCGCCGAGGATCTTCCCGTCGAGGAGGAGGACGCGCTTGTCGCCCTTCTCGACGGCGGGCAGGTACTCCTGCACCATCGCGTAGCGCGAGCCTTCTTCGGTGACGGTCTGGATGATGGCCCGCGCGTTCTTGTCGTTCGGCACGAGCATCATCACGCCGCTGCCACCGGCGCCGTGGAGCGGCTTGATCACGCCGCGCCCGCCGATCTCGGCGAGGAACGCGAAGACCTGCTCCTCGCTGGACGTCACCATCGTGCGCGGCATGTGCTTCGCGAAGTGCAGCGCGTAGAGCTTCTCGTTCGCGTCGCGGAGGCCCCGCGGATCGTTCATGATGACGGTCCGGCCGCGCGCGCGCTCGAGCAGCAGCGTCGCGTAGAGGTAGGCGGTGTCGAACGGAGGATCCTTGCGGATGAGGACCGCCTGCGTGTCGGCGAGACGGACCACCTCGGGCGCGCCGAACGTGGCATGCGGGGGGCGGTCGTCCACGGTAAGCTTGCGCACGCGGGCGTGGACGTCCCCGTCCTTCACGAAGAGATCGCGCATCTCGCAGTGGAGGTTCTCGTGCCCGCGGCCTTGCCCAGCACGCAGGAACGCGAAGGTCGTATCCTTGTCCGGCAGAACCCGATCCATCGGATCCATCACGTAGACGAACCGCATATGCGAATTTCCTCGGACGGCAGCCTAACGCAAGAGGTGCTCGGGTTGCTCGGGAAGCGTCGTACCCGGCGCGCCGCGGGGCTCGTTGCGCTGGTCGTCGGTGTCGTGGGGGTGCACGTCGCCGCGTTTCCCGAGGCGCATGCGTCTTACACGCCGAGCGCGGAGGGACAGAGCGCGGCCGTCGCCACCGATCACTCGGACGCGACGCGTGCGGCGCTCGAGGTCATGGCCCACGGGGGCAATGCCGCGGACGGGGCGGTGGCCGCGGCGCTCGCGCTCGGCGTGGTGAGCCCGTCGGCGAGCGGGATGGGCGGCGGCGGCTTCGCCCTCGTGTACGAGGCCGCGACGGGGAAGGTGACCGCGCTCGACTTCCGCGAGACCTCGCCGGCGAGCTTCTCGAGCGACGTCGTCTGGCCGAAGCCCAAGGCGGGGTCGAAGGCGCCGGATCGCTTCGGCTGGAGCGGTCCGCGCGGCGGAGCGGTCGGCGTTCCGGGCGAGCCGGCGGGCCTCGAGCTCCTCGCGCGGCGGTTCGGGAAGCGCTCGCTCGCGGCCGACGCGGCGCCGGCGGTCGCCCTCGCCGACCGCGGCTTCTTCCTGAGTCGCCACACCGCCGAGCAGGTCGCGGTGTTCGCCGATCGCGTCGCGGTCCTGCCGACGTTCGGCAGCGCGTTCCTCACCGGTGGTCGTCCGTCGGTCCTCGGCACGCGCGTGCGGCGGCCGGAGCTCGCCGCCACGCTCACGCGCTACGGCGCAGCGGGCGGCCGCGCGATCTACGAGGGGCCGGTCGCGCAGAAGATCGTCGATGCCTCGCGCGCCGCGCAGGGCTCGCTCACGCTGGGGGATCTCGCCGGCTACGCGGTGAAGGAGCGTGCGCCGCTGTCGCGGACGCTCGGCGGACGAACCGTCTACACGATGCCGGCGCCGTCCGCCGGCGGGCTCGCGCTGCTCGAGGTGCTCACGATGTACGGGGCGACGCGCAGCTCGTCGCTCGCGTCGCTGGGCTTCGGCTCGAGCGCGTACCTCCATGCGGTCGCCGAGGCGCTTCGCGGCTCGTTCGCGGACCGGGCGCGCATCGCGGGCGATCCGGACCTCGATCCCGCGGTGGCAAAGGCGTTCGACGCGGCGCTCGAGCCGGCGCAGCTCGCGGCGCGGCGCGCCCGCATCGAGCCGATGCGGACCCATGCTCCTCTCGACTTCCGCACGCGCGAACAGGGGACGAGCCACGTGGTCGTGGCCGACGCGGCCGGCAACGTGGTGACGCTCACCAGCACCGTGAACGGCCCGTTCGGATCGGGCGTCGTCGCGGGCGATACGGGGCTGCTCCTCAACAACGAGCTCGACGACTTCACGACCGCCGAGGACGCGGCGTCGTTCGGGCTGGAAGGCGGCGGGCCGAACCGTCCCCGTCCGCGCGCGCGCCCGGTGTCGAGCATGACGCCGACGCTCGTCATCGAGAACGGGCTGCCCATCCTCGCCCTCGGCGGATCGGGCGGCACGCGCATCGCCACCGGCGTCGTGCAGGCGGCGCTCGCGCGGCTCGTCTTCGATCTCGACCCCAACGCGTGCGTCTCGCACCCGCGCATCCACACGCAGGGACCGCTCCTCCTCGTCGACCCCGAGATCCCGAACGACGTACGTGACGGGCTACGCGGGCGCGGCGAGACGGTGCGTGACGAGACCTTCACGGGCTCGGGCATCCAGATGATCGCCTGGCAGCGTGCCGCGGGCGCTCCGGTGAAGCTGCTCGCCGCAGCCGACCCCCGCAAGGGCGGCCTCGCGGCGGCACGCTGACCGCGCGGGCTACTCGCGGTCGACGGCGCTGACGAGGCTCGCCGAGCTGTCGGCGTCGAGATCGCTCGCCATCGCGTAGCCGACGCCCCCGTGCTGCGTCACCGCCACCGAGTATCCGTCGGTCTGGCCGACGCGGACCTCGGCGGTGCCGATCGCGCGCGCCGCCAGGTGGGCGCCGCCGATCTGGATCTTGCGCGGGTCGTACACGAACACGGTCACGCGCTGCGTGCCTTCGCCTTGCTTCACCTCGTACTGGAGCATCGCCGCGCGCTCGCCGCCGTGCAGCGGGACGAGGCGACCACCGACGAAGTGCGCGTTCTGGCCGAACTGCGGGACGCGGACCGGAACGCCGACGTAGCGCTCGAACTGGCGGACCTGCTTCGGGTCGGCCTGCTCGGGCGGCAGCGAGTGCGAGTGCTGACCGACAAAGTCGCGGAGCAGATCGTCGCTGAGGCCCGCCGGCACCATCGTGTCGGCCGCGGCCACGTCGACCGGCTGCTTGCCGGCCGCGCCCCACGCCATGACGAGCGCCGCAGCGCTGGCGATCGGGAGCATCGTGCGCCAGTGTCGGAGCATCGTGGGACGGCGGCTCGGCGCCTCGGTCGTGAAGCTCGGAGCGCTGTCACGGAGCACGGGCATCTCGCTCACGCGCTCGGTCGTGTCGCTCTCCTCGGCCTGCTCGCTGGCGATGGCCGCGAGCATCCGCGCGCGGAGGTCATCGGGCGCGTCGACGCGGACCGCCTTCTTCAAGGAACCGCGGATGGCGCGGTCGAGCGCGAGGCGCTCCCGACAGGACTCGCAGGCCGCGACGTGATCCTCGACCTCGAGGGTCTTGACCGGATCGAGCTGGCCGTCGAGATGCGCCCCGAGGAGCAGCCCCATCGACTTGCAGGCATCGGACGACATCGTCAGGCGGCTCCCCTCTTCTTCGAGCGGAACGCAGCGAGGTCGGCCGGCTTCTTCTCGACATCGCGCGTTTCGGGCATGGGCTCGCCCTTCACGATACCGAGGGCGAGCGCGTGATTGTAGAGAGATCGCTGGAGAAGCTTCCGCCCGCGATGGAGGCGGCTCATCACGGTGCCGATGGGGCAGCCCATGATCTGCGCGATCTCCTCGTAGCTGAACTCCTCGACGTCACAGAGGATCACGGCGAGCTTGAAGTCGGTCGGCAGCGCGTCCAGCGCGCGGCGCACTTCGCCCTCGACGATGGGGAGCAGCGCCTGCTGCTCGGGGTCACGGAGGTAGCGCATCGTCGAGGCGCTCACCCAGCCGTCGACCAGCGGGTCGGCGTCGGGGCCCTCGAGGACCGACCGCTCGAGACCGCCGCGACGGTACTTGTTGATGAAGGTGTTCGTGAGGATCCGGAACAGCCACGCCTTCAGGTTCGTGCCGGCGTGGAATTGCTCCTTCGCCCGCATCGCCTTCACCAGGGTGTCCTGGACCAGGTCCTCGGCCTCGGACGGGTTACGGGTGAGCTTGCAAGCAACCCCGTACAGCGCGTCGAGGTGACCGACGGCTTCCATCGCGAAGCTGTCGGGATCCTTCTTCTTTTCCGTCGCAAGGGTCATCGGGGCCGTGGGCCTTTCTCTCCGGGGCAACACGGAGAATAAGGCCGCTATTCCGGAGATCTAGGCGGCCGCCGACGATCTCCGTCAATCCTTGGCGGCGGTCTTCAGCTTCGCCTCGAGCTCCTCGACGCGAGCCGTCAAGCGCTTCACCTCGGACTCGAGCTTCTCCCACGGGAGCAGGCTCGGGATGAGCGCCTTCACGCGCTCGTCGACCTTGTGCTGCCACTCTTCGATCGTGTCCTTGGCCTGATCGACGATGCTCGACCCCGCCTGGCGGTCGGCCTGGTACTCGGCGGCGGCGGCCTCGACGACCTGGTCGGTCGACTTGCGCTCGTCCTTCGTGCCCGGGATCAGCCGGCCGATCGGGCCCTCGCGGAGGTCGCTCAGCACCTTCTCGGTGCGCTGGTGAATCAGCTCCTTCAGCGTCTGGAGCGGCACGTTACGGGAGGAAGCCTTCTGCTTCTGCTCCTCGTAGATGATCTGCGCGAGGGTCACCTCGGTGAGATCTTCCTTCGTGTTGTTGTCGATGATCTGCACCTCTTCGGCGGCCCGGACCATCTCGGCAATCTGGAGGAGCGTGACGTAGCGACTGTCCTTCGTGTCATACAGCTTGCGATTCGAATATCGCTTGATGACGCGGCGCGGTTTCTCCGCAGAGGGGAGCTCCGCGGCGACGGGATTGGTGGCGAGCACGTCGGATTGGGGCTTAGTCTCCACGGGACCTCTGGCTGATAACGATACATCACAACGCGCAGCGTCGAGGGTGTTCTTGGACCGCAATCGCGAACGGCTGACGCTCCACAACGTGACCGCGGGGTACGATCCGTCGCGCAAGAACGAGTTGCAGGATGTGGAACTCACGCTCCACGCCGGCGAGCTCGTCTGCGTCCTCGGTGCGAACGGAGCGGGCAAGTCGACCCTGCTACGCGTCGCGTCAGGTCTGCTCCGCGCGTCAACGGGCGACGTCCGGCTGATGGGGTCGGATGTCGCGACGCTCGCGCGCGCCGACATCGCGCGGAGCCTCGCGGTGGTCGAGCAGCAGCAGGAGCTCGCGCTCGGCTTCACGGTCCGCGAGGTCGTCACCATGGGACGCGCGCCGCATCTCGGCGCATGGATGCGGCTCGGCGAGCGGGACGTCGCCATCGTCGCGTCGGCCCTCGAGCGCTGCGACCTCGCCGAGCTCGCGTCACGACCGGCGCATGCGCTCTCGGGCGGCGAGCAGAAGCGGGTCGCCATCGCGCGGGCGCTCGCGCAGGAGCCGCAGGTGATGCTGCTCGACGAGCCGGGCGCGTTCCTCGACATCCGCCACCAGCTCGATCTCTACGAGCTGCTCGCGCACGAGGTGAAGGAGCGTCAGCTCGCGTGCCTCGTCGTCATGCACGATCTCAACGTCGCAGCGCAGTTCGCCGACCGCATCGTGCTCATGAAGCAGGGACGCATCGTCGCCTCGGGCAGCATCGAGGCGACGATGACGTGGAAGTCGCTGAAGGAGACGTTCGACACCGACCTGTACTGCGGGGTCAACGATCTCACGGGCGCGCGCTTCTTCCTGCCGATGCGCGCGCAGTCTCGCTAGAGCACCTGGCGGACGAGGCGTTCGAGCTCGGACTCGCCCGTCACGCCGGTGCGGACCGCGCTGATCTTGCCGTCCTTCGAGACGAGCACGAGCGTGGGGAGCCCGTCGACGCGGTACTTGGCGGCGACCGATCGATCCTCGTCGAGCAGGATCGGGAACGTGTACCCCTTGCGGGCGGCGAGCACCGGCGCGAGCTGCCGGCCGTTCGCATCATCGGTGTTCACGCCGAGCACCACGAGGCCGCTGTCCTTGAACCGGCGCGCGATCCCGTTGACGATCGGCAGCTCGGCCTGGCAGGGTCCGCACCAGGTCGCCCAGAAGTCGATGAGCACGGGGTGCCCCTTCAGGTTGCTGAGCGTCACCGAGGTCTGCCCGGCCTCGGGCGGGTTCGCGAGGACGCCGACCGTGAAGTCCGGCGCGGGGTCGGTGCCCGCGGTCTTTCCGCAGCCCGCGGTCAGGCGGGGCACCGCGGCGAAACCGGCGGCGAGCGCCACCACGACCAGCGCCATGCGCGCGGTGTGGCCGCTGGTCGGGGCGGTGCCCGCGGGCGCGTGGTCGGGCGGCAGCGCGGGGACCGAGGGGGTCATATCCAGACGGATAGCACGGGCCCTGTTTGCATGCCCCCGCGCCCGGGAGTAACGTGGGCCTCCTTCGCCGATGAGCTCTGCCGCTGAGCATGCCGATGTCACGCATGCACCGAAGATCAACGGCCTCGGCGATCTCGGGAAGCTGTCGCTCGCTGCGCTCGGCGTCGTCTACGGCGACATCGGTACGTCGCCGCTCTACGCGATGAAGGAGTGCTTCACGAAGCCCCACGGCGTCGACGTGACGCCGGGGAACGTGTTCGGCATCGTCTCGCTGGTCTTCTGGTCGCTCACCCTCGTGATCGTCGTGAAGTACATGAGCGTCGTCATGCGCGCCGACAACCAGGGCGAGGGCGGGATCCTCGCGCTGCTGGCGAAGCTGAAGCCGAAGGGCGGCGAGATCCAGACCCGCAAGATCACCGTCTACGTGATGCTCGGCCTCTTCGGAGCGGCGCTGCTCTACGGCGACGGCGTCATCACGCCGGCGATGTCCGTGCTCTCCGCGGTCGAAGGCCTCGGCGTCGCCACCGATTTCTTCACCACCGAGAAGATCGTGGTGATCACGGTGGCCATCCTGGTCCTCCTTTTCATGGCCCAGAAGCGCGGCACCGCCCGCGTGGGCCTCGTGTTCGGTCCCGCGATGCTGGTGTGGTTTGCCACCATCGCCATCATGGGCGTCCAGTGGATCGCGAAGCGCCCCGAGATCCTCTGGGCACTGCATCCGAAGTACGCGGTGCTCTTCTTCGTCCACCACCGCGGGCACGGCTTCCTCGTGCTGGGCGCGGTCGTTCTGTGCATCACCGGCGGCGAGGCGCTCTACGCGGACATGGGGCACTTCGGCAAGCGCCCGATCCGCACCGCCTGGTTCTTCGTGGTCTTCCCGGCGCTCATCCTCAATTACCTGGGGCAGGGCGCGCGCCTGCTCTACGCGTTCGACGCGGGCGGCGCGGTCTTCACCGAGACGACCGAGAACCCCTTCTACTCGATGGTCGACGGCTGGCTGCGGTACCCGCTCATCGCCCTCGCCACGTTCGCCGCGATCGTCGCCTCGCAGGCGCTCATCTCCGGCGCGTACTCGCTCACCCAGCAGGCCGTGCAGCTCGGGTACTGGCCGCGCGTCACCATCAAGCACACCTCGGGCAGGGCCGAGGGCCAGATCTACGTGCCCGAGATCAACCAGGCGCTCATGGTCGGTTGCATCGCGCTCGTGCTCACCCGCCAGAAGTCCACCGAGCTCGCGGCGGCCTACGGCATCGCGGTGACCGGCACGATGAGCATCACCAGCGTGCTCTTCTACGGCGTCGCCCGGAAGTGGGGCTGGAGCCGCGCGCTCGCCGGGTCCGTCGTGCTCTTCTTCCTCGTCATCGATCTCGCGTTCTTCAGCGCGAACATCCACAAGATCGGAGAAGGCGGCTGGCTGCCGCTCGCCATCGGGCTCGCGATCTTCGTGCTGATGACCACGTACAACCGCGGGCGCGCCGCGCTCTACGAGTCGATCCGCGCCGCGACGTTGCCGATGGACGTCTTCCTTGCCGACTGCTCGATGATGAAGCCGTACCGCGTGAAGGGGTCGGCCATCTTCATGACGTCGAACCCGGACGGCGCGCCGCCGGCGATGCTCCACCACTTCAAGCACAACAAGGTGCTGCACGAGCAGGTGGTGCTGCTCGCCATCCAGACCCGCCACATCCCGGAGATCCCGGCCGCCAACCGGATCGAGAAGGTCGTCGAGCTCGGCAACGGGTTCTACCAGGTGGTCGCCGTCTACGGGTTCATGCAGACGCCGAACGTCCTCGAGGTGCTCGAGCTGTGTCGCAGCGCCGGCCTCGACACGAACGCGCGCGACACGAGCTTCTTCCTCGGTCGCGAGACGCTCGTGATCACCGACAAGAGCACCGGCATGGCGAAGTGGCGGAAGGTGCTCTTCGCGTTCATGAGCCGCAACGCGCGGCCCGCGAACACCTTCTTCCAGATCCCGCCGAACCGCGTCGTCGAGCTGGGCACGCAGATCGAGCTCTGAGCCCGGGCGCTCAGCTCGGGTTCTCGCCGGTCTCGACGCCCTGGCGGCGCGCGCGCTCGCGGGCCTCCTTTGCGGCGGCGGCGATCGACAGGATCTTGAGGCCGGGCAGGCGGAGCACGAAGCGGGCGCCGCCGAGCTTGCGGCTGGCGGTCGCCTCGATCTCGCCGCCGTGCTCGACGACGACCTTCTTCACGATGGCGAGGCCGAGACCGGTGCCGTCCGCCTTCGTCGTGAAGTAGGGGTCGAAGATGCGGCCGCGCACCGAGTCGGCGATGCCCGGCCCGTCGTCCTCGACCACGATGCGTGCCCCGTCGCCCTCGCGCTGCGCGCTGACGAGCACGTGGCCGATGACGCCGCCGGGCACGCCGCCGGGCGTCGACTTGCGGAGGCGCGCGTCGCGGATCGCCTGCACGCCGTTGCGCACCAGGTTCACGAGCACCCGGCGCAGCATCTGGCGGTCGACGGCGACGGTGATGGGCTCGCCCGGGATCTGCCATTCGATCTGCACGTTGGGGGCGAGCGCGTCGACGTCGGCCTCCGTTCCGTCCTCGCCGAGCGACGGGTCCTCGAGGTGGCCGAGCGAGCTCTTGCAGTCGGCGAGGAAGTCCGAGAGGTTCGCCGGGACGAGCTCGGCGTGCGGAAGGCGCGCGAACTCGGAGAAGTTGCCGACGAGGCGCCGCAGCGTGCCGACCTCCTCCTCGACGATCTCGAGCGTCGTGTCGAGGAGCGCGCGGTAGCGAGGATCGTCGCCGCCGTACTTCTTGTGACACTCCTGGACCGCGAGCTGGATCGGCGTCAGCGGGTTCTTGATCTCGTGCGCGAGCCGCTGCGCCATGTCCTGCCACGCGCCGACGCGCTGCAGGAACTCGATGCGCGCGCGTGACTGCGCCATCTCCGCGATCATGCGGTTGAAGGTGCGCGCCAGATCGGTGAGCTCGTCGCTGCCCGTGACCGGGACGCGCACCGAGAGGTCGCCCTGCGCGACGACGTTGATGGCCGCGCCGAGCCGGTTGATGCGCTTCGTGAGGCCGCGGGCGAGCGCGAAGCCGAGCACGATGGTCATCAGCGCGGTGATGCCGAGGAGCAGCGCGAAGACGCGCATGTACCCCTGGTAGAGGTCGGTGCGTGACGCCTCGAGCTGGTGATACCGAGACACCACGACGCCCGAGCTCTCGAGCTCGTCGAGGCGCTTCCGTGACACGGCGAAGGTGGCGACGAGCATCGCGGCATCGGGATCGTCGGTGAGCGGCCTTCGCACCTCGAGGCTTCGCTCGCTCGCGGTGTCCACCGGGCGCCCGCGGTCGCGACGGGCGAGCACCTGGCCGCTTCCGTTCTCGACCGCGAGCGACACGAGCTCGGGGAAGTGCGGGAAGAGCGCGTCGATCTCGGACTCGAGGGTCTCGACGTTCTGCTTCCGCGCCGCCTCGCGAAGCACCGGGTCGGCGCCGATCGCGACGGTCTGGTGCTTCAGGTCGTCCTTGATGGCCTTGACGTAGTCCTTGTAGACGTCGACGCCGCGATCGAGCTGCTCGCCGATCTCCGGGTTGAACCAGATCGCCGACGCCTGCCGGAACATCGACGTGCCGAGGTAGAGCGCCGCTCCGAGCGGCACCATCGTCGTGATGAGGATGACCATCGCGAGCCGGCGCTCGGTGGTTCCACCGAGGCGGCGCAGCAGACGCGCGACCGCCCGCCAGACTCTCACGGAGCCCACGCTCTCACGGTCCCCACCAGAGGAGCTCGAAGCTGCGGAGCGCGCCGTCGTGGGAGAGGATGACCTCGATCTTCTCGTCGCCTGCCGGCCGCAGGATGGGCTCGGGGAACTTGTCGCACGGCCAGAACGCCGACTTCTCGAAGCCGGCCTTGCCCATCCAGAACGCGTGGAGGCCCTTCTCGTTGTGGCCGTGCACGATGACCATGCGGCCGCCGCCGACGATCGTGAACGCGAGGTGCTCGAAGCGCAGCTCCTCGAAGCGCTCGGGCGACGGGAAGTCGGCGCCGACGTCCTTGAGCTCGGGGAGGTGCGCCTTCAGGTACTTGTAGAACGAGTCGTAACGCGGGCGCTTCAGGCGGGGGAGGCTGCGCGCGGCGTCCTTCACCATCACAGGCAGCTCCTCGGGGCGTGCGGTCGCCACCTCGACGAGCGAGCGGTAGCGATCGGCGAGGCGCGCCTCGCCCTCGTCGGCGAGCGACTTGAGCAGCCAGTGAAAGACCGGCAGCTCGCCCTCCCCGAGCCGCGAACGCAGGAAGACCAGGCTCTCCCAGAGCGGGCTGCGCATCGACCACGCGCCGCCGTGCGAGCGAACGATGCACGCCCCGACGTAGGCCGCGCCGTGGACGACGAGGTTGAAGAGCGCGTTGTCGGGGGTGCCGCGCGCGCCCATGTCGAGTAGCCGATCGCGCTGCGCCGTGGTGAGGGCCGCGGAGAGGCGATGGATGCTCGCGTCGGTGAAGTCGAGCGCGAGGTCGCTCTCGGCGAGCCCGAGAGCGACCGGCGCGTTCGCGGCGAACCGCTCCGCCGCGTCACCCAGGTGAGCGAGCAGCGCCGGGTTCTTCGCCGGGTTCGCGTCGGTCGAACGGACGCGGCCGAGGTCGGTCTGCGCGCCCTCCGGGTACAGCGGGAGGAAGACTTCGCGGAAGAGCGACTCGGCCGTGACGGTCATGAGGACGACCTCGTAGCGCGTCTAGCGCGAGGCGGCAGTCGCCACGAGGACGAACGCGATGATCACGAAGGCGATCGCGGTCAGGACGAAGCCGATGATGGCGCAGACGATCTGCACCATGAAGGCGCTGCTCATCTTGTCGAGCGCCTGCATCATGTGCATGAGGTCGTTGCCCTGCGTCTGCACGACCGCCTTCAGCGAGTTGCCGAGGCCGAGGAACGTGACGCCGACGATGATGGCGACGACGCCCGACGGGAAGTTCGTGGCGAGCCCCGCGTTGGCGACCGCGCCGCAGCTCGAGAGCACCTGCAGGCCGCCGATCGCCGCGGAGATGATGCCCCACAGCTTCGCGCGCGACGCCGCCTTGTCGATGATGGCGTTCTCGGTGTCGTTGAACTCGTAGTTGCCGTACGAGGCGCCGCCGCCCATCATCGGAGGCATCCCGCCCATCCCGGGCTGCTGAGGAGCGCCGTACGGGTTCGGCGGGTACGGGTTCATGCTCGGCGTCCCGGCATAACCCTGCTGCTGACCCGTCGGATAACCCGGCGGCGGCGCGCCGTACCCCTGTCCTCCACCGCCACCGGGCGGGGGCTGCCATCCACCTTGCATCGCTCTTCCTCCGCGGAAGGTGGGCCCGATCCGGGCCGACCGCGCGTGAGTAGACCACGTGGCGCAGGGCCCCACAATCGCACCGCGCGGAAAAGCTCCTCGGTTTCAGCTAGATTCGCCCTCGTGCTGACGGCCGACGTTCGCTTCGAAGGGTGGACCACCGAGACGTGGACGCGCTTCCTTCATCTGTGGAAGCCGCGGGCGACGCCCGAACGCGAGGCCTCGCGACCGCGCGGCGGCGTCATCGCCATCCACGAGGACGGCGTGCTGCGGAAGCTCGTTCACACGCACAACGGTCGCCTCGATCCGCGGCGCCCCTGGCCGGTGCCGCTCGCCGAGCTCGCCGAGGCGCACCACGCGAGCTGGGCGGTGTCGGCGAAGGCGGGCGCGCTCGAGGAGGTGATGGAGCGCTTCGGCGCGCGCCTCCGCCGGGAGGACGATCTCACGTCGCAGGCGCTCCTCGTCGTCGCGATCGTCCGCGAGATGCTCGGCGAAGGTCTCGCGGAGCGGTGGCCGAAGCGCCTCCAGGGCGTCCCGCCGCCGAGCGAGGCCATGGTGCGCCGCGCCATCGACGCGGTGTGCCCGGACGGACACGCGATGGTCCTCGGGCTCTTCAGGAACGGCGAGATCTGGACCGCCGCGGTGGCCCGCCGCCGCGGGCAGGGCTTCGACGTGCTCGCCGGGCCCGAGGAGCTGCGGCCGCGCATCGGCCTCCTCTCCGGTGACTGGCGCCGCGACTACCGCCACCTCGAGCGCGCCGTCGAGGAGGAGTACGCGCCGGTCGCGATGGGCTGCTTCGCCGAGGTCGACCGGTTCCGCGAGCTCCAGGTCGACGCGCGGCCTGGCGCCTGGGGAAGGGCGGCGGTGGTGCGCGACATCATCCTGTCGCCCATGCCGGTCGGGGTGCGGCTCGCGCTCGGGGCGGACGGCGCGCGGTTCGCCTTCGAGGGCTTCCGCACGATGGTCGGCCGCAGCGACTCGCTCCGCCGCCTCGAGCCGCTCATGCTGAGGGCACGGAAGCGCGTCGCCCAAGTGGCCGGCCACCGCGACGTGACGGCGACGCTCGGGTTCGATCCGCTCGAGGTCCTCCGCGCGCTGCTGCGGCGCTGAGCGGTCAGTCGGCGGACGCGTCGGCCGGCGCGGGGTGCGTCGTGCCGCCGTCGGACACGCACGTATCGTCACGCGTCAGCGCCGCGAGCGCCTTTGCGCACGCCGGATCAGTGCCCGAGAAGTCGAAGTCGGGCTGCGGGTACGGTGGGCACTGGGTCGCGACGTACACCGCGCGGCCACCCTCGGCGCGCGGCTGGACCATGCAGACCGGCGCGCACTCGCCCGTCTCGTCGCCGCCCACCACGTCGACGCTCGACAGCGTCCCCAGGCAGTCGCGCGCCTCGACGTAGAGGCGCCCCTGGTAGACGTGCGTGCCGTCACCCTTGCACCCCATCGCGTGCAGAGTGCACGCAGCGCTCGCCCCGAGGATCAGCACGGCGGCGAGGCGCTGCGGGGTCATGCTCAGGCCTTGGGCGGCTCGGCAGCCGGCGTCGCAGTGACGGGCTCGACGACGCGGATGTGGAGCTCCTTCAGCTGGCTCGCGTCGACGCGGTTGGGCGCGTCGGTCATCTGGTCGGTGCCCTTCTGCGTCTTCGGGAAGGGGATCACGTCGCGGAGGCTCTGCGCGCCCGAGAGGAGCATCGCGAGGCGGTCCATGCCGACGGCGATGCCGCCGTGCGGGGGCGCCCCGTACTTGAGCGCGTCGAGCAGGAAGCCGAACTTCTCGCGCGCCTCCTCGTCGGCGATGCCGAGCGCGCGGAACACCTTGGCCTGGATCTCGGGGTCGTGGAGGCGGATCGAGCCGCCGCCGATCTCGAAGCCGTTCAGCACGAGGTCGTAGCGGTAGCAGAGGACCTTGCCCGGGTCCGTCTCGAGCATGTCGACGCACTCGTCGTGGGGGCGCGTGAAGGCGTGGTGCGCGGCCACCCACGTCTTCGCGTCGTCGTCGTACTCGAAGAGCGGCGGGTTGATGACCCAGAGGAACTCGAACGTGCCGCCGTGGCCGCTCTCGGGGATGAGCCCGAGCTTCTTCGCGAGGTGGACGCGCAGGTTGGCCATGACGGTCTGCACGACCGCCTCCTTGCCGAACTGGAAGAAGAGCAGGTCGCCTTCCTGGGCGCCGGTCGCGGCGTTGACCGCGGTGCGGAGCTCGGGGGTCACGGTCTTGCCGAGCGGGGACTGCGCCCAGTTGCCGGCGGCGTCGATCTTCGCGCGGGCGAGGCCCTTCGAGCCCATGCCCTTCACGAAGTCCTCGAGCTTGTCGAGCTCGGCGCGCGAGAGCTTCGCGGCATGCTCGGCGGGGATGCGGAGCGCCTTCACGATCTCGGTCGGGAGATCGCGACGGTATTTTCCGCTCGTGAACTTCTCGGCGATGTCCTTGAAGAACGGGATGCCGCCGCCGGCGTTCTCGATGACGAGGCCCGTCACGTCCGTGTGGGGGAGGCCGAAGCGCAGGTCCGGCTTGTCGTTGCCGTACCGCTCCATCGACTCGGCGAAGGGCATCTGGGGGAAGCGGCCGCTCGGGTACTTGTCGTGGAGGTCCATGCCGAGGACCTCCTTCCAGATCTTGAAGACGAGCCCTTCCATCGTGCGGAAGATGTCGTCCTGGTTCACGAACGACATCTCGACGTCGATCTGCGTGAACTCGGGCTGGCGGTCGACGCGCAGCGCCTCGTCCCGGAAGCACTTCACGATCTGGAAGTACCGGTCGAAGCCCGCCACCATGTAGAGCTGCTTGAAGAGCTGCGGGCTCTCGGCGAGCGCGTAGAACTTGCCGGCGCTCATGCGGCTCGGCACGAGGAAGTTACGGGCGCCGCCCGGCGTGTACTTCACCATGAACGGCGTCTCGAGCTCGAGGAAGCCCTGGCCGTCGAAGTAGCCGCGCACCGTCTGGTTGATGCGGTGGCGGATGCGGAGCGTCTTCTGGAGCGGGGCGCGGCGGAGATCGAGATAGCGGTACTGGAGGCGCTTCTCCTCGCCGGTGTCGATCTCGTCGGCGATCTCGAAGGGCGGCGTCTCGATCTTGTTGAAGATCGTGAGCTCGAGGGCGCGCACCTCGATCTCGCCGGTGGGGAGCTTCGGGTTGCTGTTGCCGCCGCGGCCCGCGACGATGCCGCGCACGCCGATGACCCACTCGGTGCGGACCGCCTGGGCGCGCGCGTAGGCGTCCTTCACGTCGGCGCCGGCGCCCTCCAGCGTGGGGTCGAAGACGATCTGCGTGATGCCGTCGCGATCGCGGAGGTCGAAGAACACGCAGCCGCCGTGATCCCGGTAGCTCGCCACCCAGCCGAAGAGGACGACCTCTTTGCCGACGTCGGTCCCGCGCAGGTCCGCGCAGCGATGGGTGCGTTTCAGCTCGTCGATGAACCGTGCCATGGCGCGGGGATATAGCACGCCCGGCTCCACGGAAACTTTCCGCGGCGAGGCTGCCTAAGTAAGGTCGGAGGCCTCCGTGAAGCGCGCCGAGCCCCACGCCCCAGCGCCCCCGCCGTGGACGCGACTCGACGATGCGCTGCGGGCCCTCTGCGCCCTCCTGCCGGCGACGCTCGCGGCGTCGGGGGCGGCGTCGGCGGCGCCTGCCTCCCATGACGAAGGCGTCGTGCGCTCGGTGGGGCTCGGGTTCACGGGGCTCTTCCGCGGGCTCGACGCGCTCGCCTCCGGCTTGCCGATGCTCGTCCCGGTGGGGTCACGTGCGCTGCGGGCGGGCCTCGCGTCGGCGCTGGTGGTCGGAGTGGTGGGCGCGGTGGCGTACGGGGCGGCGCGGGCGCTCCTCGCGGCCGTGCCACGGTCGGCGAGCGCCCCGCGTCTCGCCTCGGTGGTCGCAGCGCTGAGCGTGCTCTCGGCGCTGCTCGGGCCGCTCTGGCAGTCCGAGGCGAGCGCGCCGGCCGGCAGCGTGACCGGCGCAGCCCTCGTGGTGGCGGCGGTCGCGATCGGGCAGCGCGCGCATGCGGCGCGCGACGTTCGCGGGCTGCCGGGTCTGGCGCTGTGCCTCGGCCTCGCGGCGTCGTACGAGCCGCTCGTCCTGCTCGCCACGTTCCTCGCGGCGGCGCCGTGGCTCTTCGGGCTCGTGCGACTGCCCGGCGCGAAGGGCGTGACGGTCGATGCCGCGCTCGCGTTCCTGCTCGGTCTCGCGCCGCTCGGCGTCGCGGCGGCGCTGCTCCGGCGGCCGCCCGAGATCGCGGTGGCCGGCGCGCGGCTCCTGGCGTCGCCCCTCGGGGAGCAGGCGGGCGCACGCGTGGCGCCCGGGCCGTGGGCGCTCTCCGAGCTCGGCACGGTCCTCCTGGTCCTCGCCGCCGCAGGCGCGGTGCTGGCGGCGGTCCGGTCGGGCGAGCGGGCGCGGCTCTTCCTCGCGTCGCTATGCGGGGTGATGGTCGCCGGCGCGGCGTCGCTGCTCCTCGGCGCGCCGAGCAGTCAGGGGCACGTGACGGGCGCGCTCCTCGCCGCGACGCTGGCCGCGTACGTGATGGCGGGCGTCGCGCTGGCCGCCGCGGTGGTCGCGATCCGCGCCGTGAAGGTGCCGTTCGCGCATGCGAGCGCGGCGCTCGTCGTGGTGCTCGAGCTCGTGCTGCCGGTGCGTGCCGCCGACGAGACCGCGGCGCGTCGCGAGGAGCGCGCGACCGGAGGCACGCTCGTCTGGAACGAGGTCGCGTGGGGCGCAGCCCCGGCCGCGGCGGTGCTCGTCGTGGCGCGTCCCGGGTCGATGCGCCGGATCGATGCCGCGCGCGCCACCGGCGATCTGCGTGCGGATCTGCTGGTCGTCCCGACGTTCGCGCTGCCCTCGCGCGTCACCGATCGCGCGCTCGCCGCGGAGCCGAAGCTCGCCCCGCTGTACCGCGACGTGACGCTCGGCAATCCGCCGGAGGAGCTGTCCCTCGCCCAGCTCGCCTCGCAGCGCCCGGTGCTCGCGGAGTTCGAGCCGACGTGGGACCGCAACCTGGCACGCCACTTCGTACCGGTCGGCCTCACGTCGCGCTTCGAGCCCGAACCGCGCGGCTCGAGCGACCGGAAACGCGCGCTCGATGCCTTTGCGCCGAGCAAGGACCGCCTGGCCCGCGTCGCGACCCCGAAGCGCGACCCGGAGCTCGCGTTCGCCACCGCCCGCCTCCTGCGCGGCCGTGCCGTCACCATCGCAGCGAGCGGCGAGCGCGAGATCCTGGCGCGCGCCCTCGACGATCTCCGCCCCTTCGCCCCCGACGACGAGGTCGCCAACGCCCTCGTCCGCCGCACGGTGACGAGCCGCGGCGCGATCGAGGTGAAGGACCTCCGCCCGTAGCCTGGACTGCCGGACTGCCGTATCGGAGGTGCGTAGCGCCGCACGTCCGTATCGGAACTGCGAGCCGTGACTTCCGTATCGGCAGTGCGAGCCGCACCGCTTCGCAGCGGAGCTCCGAGCGGTGCAACTTCCGTATCGGCAGTGCGAGCCGCACCGCTTCGCAGCGGAGCTCGGAGTCGGTACTTCCGTATGGGAAGTGCGGGGCGCGACTTCGCAACGGAGCTCTGAGCGCTGGGACTGCCGTACCGGCAGCGCGAGTCGCAACTTCCGTATCGGAAGTACCTGCGTGCCGGGACCGCCGTATCGGCAGTCCTGCCGCCCATCGGCGACCCCCCGCCAGCGAGTCACCTGCCGCTGCCGTCTCCCCAATCCAAAAAAATCAGTCGTAGAGCCTGTGGAAAGGGTGGGCAGCGGAAGCAGCGACGGGGGGCAGAGGGGGCAACTGCCCGCGCGACCTTTCAGTCTCGCGAAAACCCCCGCAGGGCAGTTGTCCCCGCGGTCCCCCGGCGCGCCGCTGTCCACGCTTTCCACACGCTGCAAAGCCCGATGCGAATATCATAAATATACGGTATCCACATATGGCATTAGCCAGCTCGCGAACTACGTTATCGAGATGCAGCCCGACCAGGACGGAGCCCTCACCGCCTACGCCGACGACCAGCTCCTCGCCGCGCTCCAAGCGCTGCGGTCCGCCAAGCGCCGCATCGACGCGCGGATGCTCAGGATGCTCGTCGAAGTCGAGGACCGCCGGCTCGAGCTGCGTTCGGCGTACACATCCATCTACGACTTTTGCAGGCGTTTTCTCCTGATGAGCGAGTCGGGCGCCTTCCGGCGATCGGTGGCAGTCAAGATGGTCCGCCGCCATCCGGCGCTGCTCGACCACCTCGCCGAGGGCCATCTCACGCTTTCGAGCATGGTGATGCTGGACGGACTCCTGACGAACGAGAACGCCGCTTCGCTGGTCGCGTCGATTGCGGGAAAGACCTCCAGCGAGGCGAAGGCGATCCTCGTCGACCGAGCGCCCCGCCCAGACGTGCCGACGCGCCTCGAGCGCGTCGTCGAGCAGGCGTCTCTCCTCGTGAACGCGCCTGTCGCGGAGCCGTCGCGCGCACGTGTCGAGCCGCTCGGCGAGGCACGCTATGCGCTGCAGATGACCGTCAGCGAGAGGCTGCACGAGAAGCTGGAGAGGGCGCGCGACCTCCTGAGCCATCGGCAGCCCGATCGCGATCTCGGCGTCATGATGGAGGCGGCCGTCGATCTCCTGCTCGCGAAGCTCGAAAAGGAGCGCCTCGGGAAGGCCGAGCGTCCGCGCGCGACGCCCGAGACCGCCACGGCGAAGGGCGGCGTCTCACGCGCGGCGGTTCGCACGGTGTTCGGGCGCGACGGACAGCGATGCGGATTTTATGACGAGAATGGCCGCCGCTGCCCGTCGAGGCACATGCTGGAGCTGGATCATCTTCAGGCGCGTGCGCTGGGTGGCACCGACGATCCGGACAATCTCGCGGTGCGATGTCGCGCGCACAACCGATTGCACGCCGAGCAGGACTTCGGACGCGCCCATGTCGAGGCGAAGATTGCCGCGCGCCGCGCGAGCACTCCGCCGCTCCTCGAACGGACGCGCGAGACGCTGCGCGGGGCGCTCGTGGGGCTCGGTTTCAAGACGAACGAGGCGGCGCGCGCCGTCGCGACCGTGACGTCTACTTCGGAGTTTGGCGAAGAACCGCGTTTGCCGGAGCTGCTCCGCGACGCGCTTCGGGTGCTCGCGCCCGCGTGAGCGCGCGGCGCGGGAGGGCGCCTTGGGCTTGCAGCCCGTGGAAAGCGTGGACAGCGGCGCGCCGGGGGACAGCGGGGACAACTGCCCTGCCAGCTCGTTGCGAGACTGAAAGGTCACGCGGGCAGTTGACCTCGCTGCCCCCCGTCGCTGCTTCCGCTGCCCACCCTTCCCACAGGCTCTACGACTGATTTTTTGGGATTGGCGAGACGGCAGGTTGATAGAGCTCGAGGGGCGCTGCCGCCGACGCCGCGTGACTTCCTAATCGGCAGTCGCCCGACTAGAACGCGACCGCCGGCTCCGACAGGTTGGCGACACCCCGGAAGTGCTTGTGGATGAACAGGAAGCCGCCGCGGCCGTCGAACGACACGCGGGACGGCGCGCGGCCGAGCGGCGAGGCCAGGCCGAACACGATGGTGATGTCCACGTGGTCGACGAACGTTGGATTCTTGCTGAGCGAGAAGCCCATCGACAGGAGCTCGCCCTCCTTCTCGTCGATCCACGCCGAGCCCTTGAACGCGTTCTCCGCCGGGACCTTGGGAACGAAGGCGACCCGCACCCGCCCGTGCTCGGCGTCGCGCTCGGCCACCGTGAAGACGTACCGATCGCGCTCGGTCGGGAGGAAGGGAAGGTGCAGATCCTTCTTCCGCGCCTCCTCCTGCTCGGACCGGTCCTTGAGGCGCTTCGCGCGGCGCTCGGTCGCGCGCTGCTGGGCCTCCGCGGTCTTGTCCTTGCCGTTCTCCGTGTAGTGGATGACGTTCGTGATGCGGTCCATCGGCGCGGGCGTCGGGATGGACCGGACCAGGATCTCCTTGGCGTCGGAGACCGACCCGTCGCCGTCGACCTGCTCGACCTTCCCGGCCATCGTGAAGGCCCCGCGGCGCTTCATGTCCTCGAACCGCTGCGCGTGCTGGCCCGCCGCGAGCATCAGCGTCTCGGGCACTGCCACCGCGGGATCGACCGCGAGGTCGGCGCGAGCGGGTGCCTCGAGCGCAGGCAGCGCCCCGGCCGTGATGAGACCGACCAGCACGAAGAGAAGGGTGCCCCGCCGCATCCAGGAAGCCTGGCCCCGCGCGCCACCCCGGGCAAGGCGGACGTTGCGTCGCGGCGCCGATGGGACGCGTGCTGCACCGCGCCGCGGCCGGACGGCGGCGGTGGACGCGACGTCCCTCGTGGTACCTTCGCGGCATGGACGCAGCGGCGCTGAAGGCGAGATTCGAGGAGCAGCAGGCCAGGACCGGGCGGCGGATCACGAACGTGAAGGTCGGCGGCTTCGACATCGACGGCGTGCTGCGCGGCAAGCTCGTCTCGCTCGACAAGTTCTGGGGGATGGTCGAGTCGGGCTTCGGCTTCTGCGACGTCGTCTTCGGCTGGGACATCACCGACGTCCTCTACGACAACGCGAAGGTCACCGGCTGGGACACGGGCTATCCCGATGCGCACGCGGTGGTCGACACGACGACCCTGCGCTTCCCGCCCGGCGAGCCTGACACGGCGGCGTTCATCGTCGACTTCACGAGCGCCGACGGCTCGGAGCACCCGGCGTGCCCGCGCTCGCTGCTGAAGCGCGTGCTCGCGCGCGCCGAGGACCAGGGCTTCACCGCCTCCTTCGGCTCCGAGTTCGAGTTCTGGGTCTTCAAGGAGACGCCCGAGACGCTGCACGAGAAGGGGTTCCGCAACCTGAAGCCCCTCAGCCCCGGCATGTTCGGCTACTCGTGGCTCCGCGAAGACCAGCACCGCGACTTCGTCCACGCGATCCTCGACGAGATGACCGCGATGGACATCGAGATCGAGGCGCTCCACACGGAGACGGGCCCCGGCGTCTACGAGGTCGCGCTGCGCTACGACGAGGCGCTGCGCGCCGCCGACAAGGCCGCCCTCTTCAAGACGCACATGAAGGCGCTCGCCTCGCGTCACGGCCTCGCCGTCACCTTCATGGCGAAGTGGAACGCCGACCTCCCGGGCTCGAGCGGTCACCTCCACCAGTCGCTCTGGACGATCCCGAAGGGCGACAAGGACAAGAAGACGAACGCCTTCTACGACCCCGCCGGCGAGTTCAAGCTCTCGGCGACCGCGAAGAGCTACCTCGCCGGACAGATCGCGCTGATGCCCGAGCTGACCGCCCTCTACGCGCCCACCATCAACAGCTACAAGCGGTACGTGCCGGGCGTCTGGGCGCCGATGACCGCCGCGTGGGGCCCGGAGAACCGGACCTGCGCGATCCGCGCGATCGAGGGCGGGGCGAGCGCGACGCGCCTCGAGTACCGCCAGACCGCCGCCGACATCAACCCGTTCGTCGCCATCGCGACCTGCCTCGCCGCGGGGCTCCACGGCATCGAGAAGAAGCTCGACGCGCCCCCCGCCGGCAAGGGCGACACCTCGGTCGGCAAGGAGCACGCGTCCCTCCCGCGCACCCTCAAGGAGGCGACCGAGTGGCTCAAGGCCAGCAAGGGCGCCCGCGAGATCCTCGGCGACGCGTTCGTCGATCACTACGTGATCACTCGGGAGTGGGAGGTCCGGCAGTACGAGCGGATCGTCACCGAGTGGGAGCTGAAGCGGTATTTCGAGTCGATCTGACCGCCCGGTGCGGGAATTGTTCTAGGCTTGCCGGTGCCCACATGAGCCATGTCACCTGGAGCTTTCCCACCACCATCGTGTTCGGTAACGGCTCGATCTCCGTCCTCGGCGACCACGTTCGCAAGGCCGGGGGGACGCGCGCCCTCGTCGTCGCCGATCCCGGCGTCGTGAAGGCCGGCATCGCCGAGAAGGTCCGCAAGGCGCTCGAGGACGGCGGCATCCCGACGATGGTCTTCGACCGCGTCGACCCGAACCCCGTCGAGCCGAACGTGACCGAGGGCGTCGCCGCCTACCGCTCGCATCGCGCGGACATCGTCATCTCGGTGGGAGGCGGCGCGCCGCTCGACACCGGCAAGCTCATCGCGCTGAAGACGACCCACGATCGACCGCTCGAGGACTACGACGACGCGACGGGCGGCGATCGCTTCATCACCGCGAACATCCCGCCGATCATCAACGTGCCGACCACCGCCGGGACCGGAAGCGAGGTCGGTCGCTCCGGCGTCGTCACGCTCGCCGCGACGGGCCGGAAGACGGTGATCTTCTCGCCGTACCTGCTCGCGCGGGCGGCGATCCTGGACCCGGAGCTCACGGTGAGCATGCCCCCGCGCGTCACCGCGTCGACCGGCTTCGACGCGCTCACCCACTGCATCGAGGCCTATCTCTCGCTCGGCGATCACCCGATGGCCGACGGGATCGCGATCGCGGGCATCGAGCTCTGCGCCAAGCACCTGCCGCGCGCCGTCGAGGCGGGCGCCGATCTCGTCGCGCGCGGCGGGATGATGAAGGCCGCCATGATGGGCGCCGTCGCCTTCCAGAAGGGGCTCGGCGTCTGCCACTCGCTCGCGCACCCGCTGTCGTCCGAGAAGCACATGCACCACGGGCTCGCCAACGCGCTGTGCCTGCCGGCGGTGTGCGACTTCAACAATGCCACCGTGCCGGACCGCATCGAACGCGTGCGCCGCGCCGTCGACCTCCAGGCCACGAGCCTCGCCAACGCGCTCCGCACGCTGCGCGAGCGCCTCGGGCTGCCGAACGGGCTCGCCGCCGAGGGCATCACCAAGGCGGACATCCCGAAGCTCGCTGACAAGGCGATGCAGGATGCGTGTCACACGCTGAACCCGCGCCCGGTCACCCGGGACGACGTGGTGAAGCTGTACGAGCTCTCGCTCTAGACGCGGGTGCGCTGGCCGCGGCGCGCCACGCGGCGGTAACCCTCCGCGCCGAGCAGGCCAAGCACGAACGCGAGGCCGGCCACGCCGTATGCCCAGAACCCGTCGCTCCGCGTGCCCTCGCGCGTGACGAGCACGGCGTTCTCGGTGAGCGGCGTGCCGGAGGCCGCGAAGAGCTCGCGCTGCGCCGGCGTGAAGCCGCTCTCCCAGAGGACGCTGCGCACCTCGCCCTTCGCCGTCATGGGCGCGCCCGCGACGCGACCGCCGGTTCCCTGGGCGGCGGAGACCGCCTGCGTCTGCTGGAGGTCGGCGGCCTTCGTCGCGAGCACGACGCTCGCCTTCTGGCCCGGCTGGAAGCCCTCCTCCACCATCGGCACCAGCACGATCTCGTCGCCGGGCACGTCGCTGCCGTTCATCTTCGTCGTCGTCCGCTGCACGACCGCGGCCTCGGGGCGGGCTGCGCCGGTGAGCGCGACGTGGTGCGTCTTCGCGAGATCGGTGGCGAGCTCCATCACGTGCGCGGTCGGCGTGACGGAGACCGGCGGCTTCGTGTCGAGCACGTGCAGCCACGCCGGGAGGAACGCGACGAAGGCGATCGCGGTCAGGAGGAGCGGCGCGAGCACGTAGACGAGGACGACACGCTTCATCCCACCAGCCTAGCGCGCGCCTGCGCCGGCGAGACCTGATCCCGCTCGGTCGCGCACGCCATCACGGAGACGCGCGAGCTGCGATCTCGCGGTCGGTGAGGTCCTCGATGTCATCGGAGGGCGCGATCTCGCGCGGGGCCGGGACGAGGGCGCTCTTCATCACGGCGAAGCCCTTCTCGATCTCCTGCCGCCGCAGCAGCTGCGGCTTCGTGAGCTCGCCGGAGAGCGGCCGCTGGCGCGGGCGGAGCAGCCAGCGCGGCCGCGCGTCGTAGCCGGTCATGCCATTGCGGTCCCGCTCGTGCCGCCGCCCGGCCACGAAGTAGAAGCGCGCGACGAGGCTCGTGAGCTCGTCGCACGCGCTCGTGCCGCAGTCGGTCTCGTCGGGATTGCCCAGGAAGAGGGCGGCGTAGCGCCGTGCCTCGAGGCCCTCGCGGAGATCGGCAGGCGCGCGATCGCCCGCCCGGATCACGTCGTAGAGCGCGGCGGCATGCGCGCTCGTCGCAGGACGCGTGACGTCGCCGGTGGTGGTGACGAGCACCTGGCCCTGCCGCTCGAGCTGTCGAACCAGCGCGAAGAACCGGCGGCGCTCCGCGACGTCGTCGCGATCGGGCGCGAGCTCGGTCGGGTCGAAGATGGCGCCGGCGAGCTGGAGGGCGAGACCCGCGAGGACCAGCGCGGTCACGACGGGCGCGGCGCGCGTGCCCGCCGCGGCCTGCTCGGCGCGCGAGGCCGCCACCGCGGTCGCGGCGCACCCGAGCGGAAGCCATGCGACCAGCACGTTCGCCCATCCGCCCGAATGCGCGCGGAACGAGAACGACGCGACCATCGACGCGAGCACCGCGGAGGCGAGGACGAGGTCCTGCCAGCTCGCCCCCACGGGAAGGCGGCGCCGGCGGACCAGCGAGGCGAGGACCGGCACGCTCACCGCGATGCTGCCCGCCGCGATCGCGAACGCCTTCGGCAGGTCCTGCACGAAGAAGATCGAAACGCGCTCGGCGCGGATCCCGTGCGCGCTCGGCAGCGTCAGGCAGTAGTAGCGGAACCAGCCGTCGGTCGCGATCTCGAGGTACCCGCCGAGCGCCGCGAGCACGAGGCACCCGGCCGCGCCGAAGACCATCGCGCGCCGCCGTTCACCGGCGAGCGCGAGCCCCACCAGCACCGAGAGGAACGCGAGGAGGCCCGCCTGCTTCGTGAAGAAGGAGAGGCCGAAGAGCGCGCCCGACACCGCGGCGCCGAGCGTCGTCGTGCGGGTGAAGAGCACCGCCAGCGCCACGAGGAACACCGCGGCGTAGAGCGCGTCGACGCGCTCGAGATCGTAAAAGGCGAGCGTGAGCGAGTACGTGGCGAGGTGGAGCAGCAGCGCGCCGGCCTGCCAGAAGCTCGAGGCCCCGAGGGCGCGCGCGATGCGAGCGATGGCCCAGGCGGCGCACGCGGTCGCACCGATCGAGACGACCTTGCACGCGATGAACGTCGGCATCACCTTCGCGAGCGCCGCAGCGATCACGAAGTAGACGGGCGGATACACGAACGGGATGAACTCCGCGGACGGCGCCACGTAGAGCCCGCGTCCGTCGCGCACGCGCTCGACGCCGTCGCGGATCGCGCCGGTCATCCACTCGCCGTCGATGGGGTGCCGGAAGCGCGCGACCACAACCCAGGCGGTCAGGAATGCGAGGACGACGCCGAGGCCCACCGCGATCGCGCGCAGCACGCGGACGCCTGTTTCCTCGCGCTGGCCGCCGCGCTGGCCGTCGACCCCGATGAGCTCGCTCGGCGCCACGACGCCCCCCTTTACCATGCTAAGCTGCCGGCCGTGCTTCCCGAGAAAAAGCAGGTCCTCATCGTCGACGACGAGCCGAACCTGCGGAAGATCCTCGCCGCCCAGCTCTCGCGTGACGGCTACGAGGTCCTCCTCGCGGAGGACGGTGAGCAAGGCCTCACGATGCTGCGCGAGAACCACATCGATCTGGTCGTCACGGACCTGAAGATGCCGAAGGTCGACGGCATGACGCTCCTCCGCGAGGCGCTGCGCGAGACGCCCGAGCTGCCGATCGTCATGATCACCGCGCACGGCACCGTCGACACCGCCGTCGAGGCGCTGAAGCTCGGCGCGTTCGACTACCTCACGAAGCCGTTCGACAAGGACGAGGTCCGCCAGGTCGTCGCGAAGGCGCTCCGTACGCGCGCGCTCGCCGACGTCGAGGCGGCGAGCGACGGCGCGACCGCCCCGGGCTCCGGCGCGCGGTTCGGCATCATCGGCAGCTCGCCGGGCCTCACCGATCTGTACGCGGTGCTCGAGCGCGTCGCCGACTCGCCGACCACGGTGCTCATCACCGGCGAGAGCGGCACCGGCAAGGAGCTCGTCGCCCGCGCGCTCCACGAGCACTCCACCCGCAAGGACAAGCCGTTCATCAAGGTGAACTGCGCGGCCATCCCGAAGGAGCTCATCGAGAGCGAGCTCTTCGGCTACGAGCGCGGCGCCTTCACGGGCGCGGTCTCGAGCAAGCCGGGACGGTTCGAGCTCGCGAACGGCGGCACGCTCTTCCTCGACGAGGTCGGCGAGATCCCGGTCGAGATGCAGGTCAAGCTGCTCCGCGCCCTCCAGGAGAGCGAGTTCGAGCGGGTCGGCGGCATCAAGACCATCCACGTCGACGTGCGGCTCGTCGCGGCGACGAACCGCGACCTGAAGAAGCTCATCGCGGCCAGCGCCTTCCGCGAGGACCTCTTCTACCGGCTCAACGTCGTGTCGATCCGGCTGCCCGCGCTGCGCGAGCGCGAGACCGACATCCCGCTGCTCATCGAGCACTTCCTCGCCAAGTTCAACGGCCGCCTGAAGAAGCAGGTCACCGGCGTCGAGCAGGAGGCGCTCGAGATCCTCTCGGCGTACTCCTGGCCCGGCAACATCCGCGAGCTCGAGAACGTCATGGAGCGCGCGGTGCTCTTCTGCGACGCGCAGAAGCTCCGCGTCGAGGACCTGCCCGTGGAGCTCCGCGGCCCCGGCTCCGGATCGATCGCGCCCCCGAGCGACGCCGGCGCATCGGCCATGCCGCTGTCGAGCGAGGGCGGCCTCAAGGAGCACGTGAAGGTGGCGATGAGCCGCCTCGAGCGTGACCTCGTGGGCCGCGCCCTCAAGCAGACGAGCAACAACGTCACGCACGCCGCGCGCCTCCTCAAGATCTCCCGCAAGGGCCTGCAGCTCAAGATGAAGGAGCTCGGGCTCCGCGAAGGTCCGGGCGAGAAGGGCGACTGACCGTGGCTCGCTCGCACGCGCTCGCCGGCTCGTGGGCCGCGCTCGCCGGAGCGTCGCTCGCACTGGTCTGTTGCTCGCGGCGAGCTCCCGATCCGAGCGTGACCGGCGACGCGAGCACGACCGGCGCGGGCAGCGCGATCGTGATCCGTCCCGCCTCCGACGGGACGCGGACGGGTGACTCGGGCGCGGCGAGGCCCGGCATGGCGTGGGTCCCGCCGGGCACGCTGCGCAGCGGCACCCCCGCCGACAAGGCGCCGCGCGTCGCCGACGAGGAGCCCGCCGGGACCGCGGTGGAGATGGGTGGATACTACATCGATCTCCTCCCGTACCCGAACGAGCCGGGGGCGATCCCGACGTCGAACGTGACCCGTGACGAGGCCGAGGCGCTCTGCGCCGCCAAGGGCAAGCGCCTCTGCTCCGAGCTCGAGTGGGAGCGCGCCTGCAAGGGCCCCGAGAACCTCTCGTACGAGTACAGCGACGTGTACCGTGCCTCCGCGTGCGGCACCGGCGTCGCACCGGAAGAGGCGGCCCGTCGCCCGGCCGGCGAGCATGTCGTCTGCAAGAGCGGCTTCGGCGTCGCGGACATGCACGGCGGCGTCTGGGAGTGGACCGACAGCCCGTGGGGACGCGGCTCGCGCGAGAAGTCGCTCGGCGTCCTCCGCGGCGGCAACTCGGTCGCCGGCGAGCTGGTCGGCCGCTGCGCCAACGCCATCGGTCGACCGACCGGCAAGCGCGCGCCGACCATGGGGCTTCGCTGCTGCGCGGGAGCGAAGAACGAGGCGCAGGTGCAGCTCACCGTGAAGGGGCTCCCCGGCTTCGCCACCGTGGGCACGCCCGAGGAGCTCCACGCGACGTGGGAGCCCGTCCTCCGGCCGGTGCTCGGCATCGCCGCCAATCACTTCACGCGCGCCTGGAAGTGGATGCCGGTGCCGAACGAGGAGCTCGTCATCATCCTCGGCTGCACGAGCGCGTCGGCCTCCTCCTGCTCGATCGCGGTGGGGCGCTCGATCGAGGGCGCGGCGACGCTCGTGGGCACGGCCGACGTCGGGCACGCCATGGCGCTCCCCGACGTGGCCCGCGTGGGCGACGCGCGGCACCTCCGGGTGCGCGGCCTCGACCCCTCCGGGACGTTCGGCCGGGACCTCACGTACGTGTACGGGCGCGTCGAGATCGGCGACATCAGCCGTCCCTGAGGGAGCGCGCGGGAGTTTCGACAGGCGCGGGGAACCTTTCCCGGGGCGCCCTGTCATTGTGCGGGAGACGACGATGCAGCGCGCGGGCGGGCCGGTTCTTCCGGTCCGGCGTGAGGCGTCCGCCCCGTCTCCGAACTGCACCCTCACCCGAGGTGGCTCGCCCTGCGCGCGCCGCCTCACTGGAAGATCATGGCCACCCACGCATTCGCTCCCCGCTTCGACCTCTCGAACGTCTTCCTCGCGCCCGTGGCCGATGCCGCCGCGCCTGGTGAGCCGAGCTTCGCCCTCCTGGCGAGCGGGCCGGCGGTGTCGGCCGACGAGGTCGAGTCGCACGTCGACGCCGTCGAGGTGACGGTCCGCTGGGGCAGCCAGGTGCTGAAGGTCGCGCACCTCGCGCAGGGCGCGAGCTTCTTCGTGGGCGAGGGCTCGGGCCTCGCGCTCCCGGGCGACGTGCTCGGCGCGGAGCGTGCGCCGATCGTGCTGGCGCGCGGGCCGGGCGCGGTCGTCGTCGCTCCGGCGGCCTCGCGCGGGACGATCGCGCTCCGGGATGGCTCGCGCGAGACGTTCGCCGGCCCGCGCGAGATCTCCCTCGCGCACGGCATGACCGTCACCCTCGAGGTCGGCCACGAGCGCGCCGACGGCACGACCGGCGAGCCGATCACCTTCGAGATCGGCACCGTCCGCGCGGGCAAGGTGCTGCCGGTCGGGTTTCTCGCGCAGCTCGCCGGCGGCGCCACCGGGTTCGTCGGGCTCTCGTTCCTCGGCCATGCGGCGATCGTCGCGGCGCTCGCCATGTTCATGCCGAAGCTCGGCGCCGACGACGCCGAGGCCATCGACCGCGATCAGATGATGCTGATGCAGCGCATGCTGAACGCGTCCGCCGAGCGGGAGACCGAGCAGCTGAAGGAGGAGACGGCCCCGTCCGATTCGCCCGCCGGGGGCGGCAGCGTCGGCGGCGAGGCCCACAAGGGCGAGAGCGGCGCGGCCGGGACGACGCGGCCCGTCACCACGAACGGTCGCATGGCGATCAAGGGGACCGAGGATCACGCGGAGCTCTCCCCGAAGCAGGAGGCGGCGCTCGCCGCGGAGTTCGGCATGATCGGCCTGCTCGGGGCGTCGCGCGCCGCGGACCCGAATGGCCCGAAGTCGCCGTGGGCCACGGTGGCGGTCGGCAACGAGGACAAGTCGGCGGAGGGCGCGCTCTTCGGCCAGACCATCGACGACGCGGCCGGCTTCGGTCTCGGCCTCTCCGGCGTCGGTGAGGGCGGCGGCGGCAACGGCCTCGGCGTCGGCGCCGGCGGCATCGGCACGATCGGAGGCGGCGGCGGCAAGGGGCCGTGGGGCTTCGGCCCCGGCGACAAGGGCGGCATGGGCATCGGCCACGGTCCGGGCCAGGGCGGCCACCCGGTGCATCCGATCCGCCTTCGCCCCGACGGCGAGGCGAAGATCTCGGGCCACCTCCCGCGCGAGGTCATCCAGCGCATCGTCCGCCAGAACTTCGGCCGCTTCCGCATGTGCTACGAGCAGGGCCTTCGCAACAACCCCGGCCTGACCGGCCGCATCTCGACGGCGTTCGTGATCGGCCGCGACGGCTCGGTCAGCCAGTCGATGGATGCGGGCTCGGACCTTCCCGACCAGAACGTCGTCGCCTGCGTGGTGAAGAGCTTCCAGTCGCTCTCGTTCCCGTCGCCGGAAGGCGGCATCGCGACCGTCACCTACCCGATCGTCCTCACGCCCGGCGATTGAGAGCGAGCGAACCCGAGCGCAGGGAGCCTGGACAAGGGCGGGGGCGGGGGCCATGCTCTCTCCCCCATGAGCGACAGCGATTTTCGGACCTTCGAGGAGTTCTGGCCCTTCTACGTCAAGGAGCACTCGAAGAAGTCGACGCGCATCGTGCACTTCATCGGGACCACCGCGGCGATCGCTTGCGTCGCGGGCGGCCTGCTGACGCGGCGCCGCTGGCTCCTCCTCGTCGCGCCCGTCGCGGGCTATGGCGGCGCGTGGGTCAGCCACTTCTTCATCGAGCACAACAAGCCGGCGACCTTCAAGTACCCGCTGTGGTCGCTGCGCGGTGACCTCGTGATGTGGTCGAAGATGGTGCGCGGCGAGATGGATGCCGAGGTCGAGCGCGTCATGCGCGAGTACGCCGAGCGCGAGTCCGGCGCCGCCACCGCGCCCGCGCCCGCCGCCGCCGCGCCGAAGGACAACGATGCGCCCGCCCAGGCGCCGAGCGAAGCCGTCAACTAGTCGTCGTCTCGGGTAGTCTCGGGGCCATGCGCATCGCCCTCGTCGTGCTCGGTCTGACCCTCGCAGCCTGCCAGGAGACCACCCCGGCCGGCGCGGCGGATCCGACGATGCAGAGCAGCGGGACCGGCCCGCTCGCCCAGCTCGAGAGCTCTCCGTTCCAGAACGAGGTGTGGATCGCCGAGGACGGGCAGCAGGTGCCCATCCTCTTCTACCCGCGCGAGAACGTGCGGGTGAGCAGCGTCTGCCGCACCGCGGCCGGGCAGTTCACGTGCGCCGCCATGGCGTTCATGCGGAACGGCCAGCCCGTGGAGCTCGCGGCGCGCGCCCTCGACGGCCGCACCAGCGCCGGCACGAAGGTCTGCATGCGGATGAACCAGCCCATCGTCATGGTGCACAACTCGGTGGGCGCCGAGGACGGCTTCTGCCGCTTCCCGGACGGCAGCCTCGTCTCGAACGGCGCCCTCGAGCAGTACAAGATGCGCGTCCTCCAGTAACCCCGGAGAAGGCCACGATCTCGCGCTCTTGGACGCCGGCGAGGCCGCCCGGGACACGGGTGCATTGAACGCCCGGACGAGCGGGATTATGTAAGGCGCGGCGCGGGTACCCGTTCGTTCGGCCCCGCACCGAGGAACCATCCAGCCATGAAGAACTCTCTCTCGCTCGCTCCTGTTCTCACTGCACTCCTCGGGCTGGCGCTCGTCACGTCCGTCACCACCGGCTGCGGGGGCGACAAGAAGCCCGCCGAGTCCGTCGCCACGCAGCCGACCGCCGCGACCCCGCCGGTCACCGCGAAGCCGGCGAACGCCGACAAGATGGCCGTCAACGTCGACGACGACATCGTGAAGGCGTGCAACCTCAAGTTCGAGAACATCGAGGACGCGCCGAAGTTCGATTACGACACCGACGCGCTGACGCAGGGCGAGAAGAACGTCCTCGAGGCGATCGCCAAGTGCCTCACCACCGGTCCCCTCAAGGGCAAGGCCGTCGACCTCGTGGGCCGCGCCGACCCGCGCGGCGAGACCGAGTACAACATGACCCTCGGCGCCAAGCGCGCGCGCTCGGTGCACTCGTACCTGGGCGGCCTCGGCGTGCCGGGCGACAAGCTCCACGACACCTCGCGCGGCGAGCTCGACGCGAAGGGCACGGACGAGGACGGCTGGCGCAAGGATCGCCGCGTCGACGTCCGCCTGGCGAAGTGACGGCCGCCAACGCATCCCGATGCTGAGCGAAGAGCTCATCAAGGAGCACCTCGGCACGACCCTCGAAGGTACGCACCTCGAGGGTCTCGGCGAGCGTTACGAGGGCAAGGTCCGCGACAACTACACGCGCGGTGACCGGCGCCTCATCGTCGTCACGGACCGCATCAGCGCGTTCGACCGCATCCTCGGCACGATCCCGTTCAAGGGCCAGGTGCTGAACCGCCTCGCCGCGTGGTGGTTCGAGCACACGAAGGACGTCGCGAAGAGCCACTTCCTGGCGCTGCCCGATCCCAACGTCCTCGAGTGCATCCAGTGCACGCCGCTACCCGTGGAGCTCGTGGTCCGCGCGTACATCACGGGGTCGACCTCGACCAGCATGTGGACGCACTACGCGGCGGGCGAGCGCTCGTTCTGCGGGCACTCGCTGCCCGAGGGGCTCCTCAAGAACCAGCGGCTCGAGCGCCCCATCCTGACGCCCGCGACGAAGGCGCCGCTCGGCGAGCACGACGTCAGCGCGTCGCGCGAGGAGATCCTGGCGCGGGGCAACGTCACGGCCGAGGACTTCGACCGCGCCGCCGAGATGGCCATGAAGCTCTTCGCGGCCGGTCAGAAGATCTGCGCCGAACGCGGGCTCATCCTCGTCGACACGAAGTACGAGATGGGCAAGACGAAGGACGGGGACATCGTCGTCATCGACGAGATTCACACGCCCGACTCTTCCCGCTTCTGGATCGAGAGCACGTACGCCGAGCGCTTCGCCGAGGGCAAGGACCCGGAGCCGCTCGACAAGGACTTCGTGCGCCGCTTCTACACCGCGCTCGGCTACCGGGGCGACGGCGACGCGCCCGAGCTCCCGCCCGAGGTCCGCGTCGGCGCCGCGAAGCGGTACATCGAGGCGTTCGAGCGCATCACCGGCGAGACGTTCGAGGCCGACCTCGAGGCGCCGCTGCCCCGCATCCAGAAGAACCTCGGGCTCTGACCCGGGCCGGAGAATCGAAGATGAAGGCCACAGTCCTGGTTCGCTTGAAGTCCGAGGTCCTCGATCCGCAGGGGGACGCGGTGCGCCGCGCGCTCGGGAAGCTCGGCTTCGAGGGCGTGAAGGGCGTGCGCGTCGGCAAGCTCGTCGAGATCGAGCTCGAGGACGGGGCGGACGTCACGCAGCTCCGTGCCCGCCTCGAGAAGATGGCCGACGAGATGCTGGCGAACCCGGTGATCGAGGACTTCGAGGTCGTGACCTAGGCTCGCGCCGGGACGGAACGTCGCGCGCATGCGACCATCGCCGCGTGCGCAACTATCTCGACGTCAACCTCGCGAACTGGAACAGCCGGGTTCCCCATCACGTGATCGGGTACGACCTCGACGCGTTTCGCGCCGACCCCCACCACATCTCGCGGGTGGTCCGGTTCGACCGGGCCCGGCTCGGCAACATCACGGGCCTCGACGTCCTCCATCTGCAATGCCACATCGGCACCGACACGCTCTCCCTCCACCGTCTCGGCGCGCGGTCGGTGGTCGGCCTCGATTTCTCGCAGCCTGCGCTGGAGGTCGCGAAGGAGCTTGCGGCGTCTTCGGGCGCGAACGTGGAGCTCGTTTGCAGCGATGTCTACGGCGCCCCCGCAGCGCTGTCGGGCCGGACCTTCGATCTCGTCTACACGGGCGTTGGCGCCCTCTGCTGGCTGCCCGACATCGCGCGGTGGGCCCGCGTCGTCGCCGAGCTCCTTCGCCCGGGTGGAATCCTGTTCGTTCGCGATGGGCACCCCATGTTGAACACTCTCTCCCCGACGCGAACGGACGGTCTTCTCGTCGTCGAGCACCCGTACTTCGAGGACCATGCGGGCACACGGACGACCGACTCCAGCACGTACGTGGAGCACGAGTCACCGCTTGCCGCGCCGGAGTCGATCTCCTTCAACCACGGGATCGGGGAGATACTCACGGCCGTGGCAGACGCAGGAATGCGACTGCGATCGTTCGAAGAGCATCGCAGCGTGCCCTGGAACCGTCTCGGCGCGGCCATGGTCGAGACGGACGGCGAGTACCAGCTCCGCGAGATGCCGGAACGGCTGGCCGCAAGCTTCACCCTGCGCGCCGAGCGCTGAGGTCGTGAGCTAGATCATTTCGGGGGGCGGCCGGTCTGCGTGGTGACGTTGGCTTCGCCGAGCCACTGGAAGTTGTCGAGCAGGACCGACGAGTCGAGGTCGCCGTCGCCGGTGTCCCAGATCATGAGATCGAGCGTGAACGTCTCGCCCGGCGTCACCGCCGCCTGAGACGTGAGCCAGCCGGTGGCGCCGCCCGCCACCGTGTTCGTGCCGCAGAAGTTGCCGGTCAGGCCGAAGCCCGTGCCCGCGAGCTCGCCGGCGCCGCCCGCGCAGGTCGACGTGCCGGGGCTCGGTCCCTCGCAGCCGATCGGCGCGTTCGGCGTGCAGCGGTCGAAGAAGCCGTTGTTGACGCTGACCGGGTTGCCGCTCGGGTCGAACGACATGTTGTCGGCGACGCCGCCGTGGAAGCCCTTCGCGTTCAGGTAGGCGATGAAGCTGTCGTTGAACGGCGTGCAGATGTACGCGGGCCACTCGCCGGAGTGGAAGTTGAAGTCGAACTTGAAGCCGGTCGCGTTGGCGGGCGCCTTCAGCTCGAGGTGCAGGTCGATGACGTCGTTGACGTCGCTGCTGTTCATGCAGCCGCTCGCCGCCTTCGGGAAGCCGGGCGGCGCCGCGCCGGTCGACCGGCCCTGACGCGCGCCCCACCAGTCGACGCCCTGCGCGCCGCCGCCGAACGGGACGCCCTGCGCGCCGTCGTACTCCTGCGCGTAGCCGGTCGAGAGGACGCCGAGCTTCGCGCCCTCGCGCGGGACGAGCACGCTGCCGAACTTCGCGAGCGCGTTGTGCTGCTGGGCCTTCGGCTCGTCGGTGCGCTGGTAGCCGCGGGTGAACGTCGCCGAGACGACGCCGAAGCCGCGCGATCCGGCCTCGTCGCAGATGCCCATCGACTTCGCGAAGTCGGAGGCGGTGGCGCCCGTCGAGGCGGAGTCGCACGTGGTCGGGTTGTCGACCTTGCCGTCGCCGTCGTTGTCACAGCCGTCCCCCGGAATGTCGTACTGACCGGCGCCCGGCGTGCACCCGGTCGCGGTGCCCGACGAGCCCGAGGATCCGCTCGAGCCGCCGAGCTTGCCGCTGTTGGGGTCCTTGCCGCCCGGGTCGGTCGGGTCCTCGCCGCTGCCGAAGCCGGAGACGTCCTTCGGCGAAGAGCAGGCGATGACCGCGCCGAGCGAGACGATGGCGGTGAGCGAAGCGAGGTGCAGCGTGCGACGCATGTTCGGGGATCCTTCCGGGGTCGACCCGTACCTGCTCGCCCCGTGCCGTCGCGCGCGCTGCCGCACGGGCGGAAGACTCCGCTCGTGCGCGATCCGCCGAGCTACATCGAGAACGGCTCGGGCATGAAGAGCAGCGCGAAGATCACGAGCGTCAGCACGGCAACAGCGGCGCGCGGCCGATCGAGCGGCGCGGCGCCGGTGGAGGGGTGATCCAGCAGATCGTGGCGGCGCAACGTTCCACCACGGATCTCCATCGCCACCAGGAGGGCGAGGCCCGCGAAGAACATGATCGGCAGCAGCGGAGACCGGTTGTCGCGCGCGAGGCTCGCCGTCACGACGAGCCCGACGAGCGCAACGATGCGGGTGCGGACGGTCAGCGTGCCCGGCTTCGGCTCGGCGTCGCGGCTCCGCGCCGACGCGACCGTGCCGAGGATCGCGAGCACCTGGAACCACACCAGCCAGAAGAGCGAGTTCGCGAGGTGCCGGCCCAGGTAATAGAGGCCGTAGCCCGCCTTCACGTCGCGCATCACGTGGCCGAAGACGACCACCAGGAAGAACACCAGCATCGAGCGGTGGATGAGCTGGGCGTACCGGTCCTGGCGCGGGCCGAAGAGCGAGTAGGCGACGTGCCCGCCGTCGAGCTGCCCCACCGGGAGCAGGTTGATCATCGTCACGAACATGCCGCCCCACGCGCCGAAGGCGACCGGCGACAGGTTCAGATCCATCCCCTCCGGCGTCGGCGGCGCGAAGACGTGGTCCAGGACCTTCATGAGGACCGACTCGCCGAGCTGCATCGACCCGTCGCCCGGCCCCGCGATCGGCAACAGCTGCGAGTGCGCGACGCCCCAGATGTAGAGCGGGATCGCGAAGCAGAGGCCGGCGAGCGGACCGGAGGCGCCGATGTCGAGCAGCGCACGGCGCGTCGGGATGATCCCGCGCATGCGGATGACCGCGCCCATCGTCCCGAAAGGCGACAGGATCGGCAGCGGGATGAAGAACGGCAGCGAGGCGTCGACCTTGTGGATGCGCGCGGCGACGTAGTGACCCAGCTCGTGCGCCACCAGGATGACGAGCAGGGTGCCCCCGAACTGCGCGCCGCGGCTGATCATGCCGGCCGGGTGGAGCGCGCTCGCCAGCGACTCGCGCCAGGGCGGCGCCCCCTCGGCCGGACCCTGGATGTACATGCCCGTGACGAGGACGCTCGCCACCGTCGCCACGAAGAGGACGAGGTTCGTGCGCCACTTCGGGGCGGGCGGAACCGGCAGCGAGTCGGCGGTGGCTTCGCTCATCGCGCCGCTCCCGGGATCTCGCGCAGGGCCTCGCGAAGCGCCTCGGCGAGGCGCGCGAGCTGCGGGCCGAGGCGCGCGTCGATGCGCCCGAGCTCGGTGTGGACGACCAGCGAGCCGCGCTCGAGCTCGGCGGACGGCTCCACGGTGGCGATGGCGTCGCCGAGGCCGGCGAGCATCCCGTGCAGCGCCGGAAGGTCGGCGGGCGACGCCTCGATGCGGAGGCGGCGAGCCCCGCGCGTCTCGGACAGCGCGCTCTCGGCGAGCGTGGCGATGCGGGCCGGGTCGATCGCGAGGGCCTCGCCGACGACGCGCTCGGCGAGCAACGCGGCGATGGCGATGGTGCGATCGAGCTCGCGCTCGGCGCGGCGCTCCTCGGTGACGCGGAGCGCGAGGTGCTCGGCGACCACCTCCGCAACGGCGGCCTCGCGGGCCTCGCGCGCCGCACGCTCGCGGACCTCGGCCGCGGCCTGCGTCGCGTCGTCGACCAACGTGTGGGCGGCGGCTCGTGCCTCGCCGAGGATCCGTTCGGCCTCGGCCCGCGCGTCGACGATCGCCGCCGGGATCCGCCGCGCGACGACGCGGTCGCGGACCGGCGCACCGCTGCCGCCCGGGGCAGGGGAGGCGCCGCTATCGAACGTGGACGCCTTCAGGATTCGCGCGTGGCCGAGGCTCATCGCAGGGTCACCTCGCCGAGCGCGACGGCGACCTCCTGGCCGATCACCGCAAGCCCCTGCGCCCGCATCGCCCGCCGGCCATCACGGAGCTTCGCCTCGAGGTCGGAGGCCGCGGCGGGCAGCCCCTCGGGCAAGGCCGCGATCGCCTCGTCGATGGACGCGCCGAGGAGCACGCTCACGCCGACGAAGGTGCGCTGCCACACGGACGTCAGCGTACCACGGCGCGGAACGTCGCCGGGCCCGCGGCGGGCTCGCGGACCACCATGCCCTCGCGTTCGAGCTTCTCGAGGTGCATCTCGAGGCTCAGCTTCGCGAGCCACCACAGCTCCTGCGGCGTGTCGGCGTACGCCACCGGCGTGAGCGCGGCCGCGTCCGCCCCGACCGCCCCGGCGCCCACGACGGCGGCGAGCACCTTGGCTTCCCGGGCCAGCCGGTGCGCGATGTACCGGCGAAAGAGGTGCGCGGGCTCCTCGATCGGATCGCCGTGGGCGGGGAGCGCCACCGCCGCCCCGAGCTCGGCCAGCCGCTCGAGCTGCGCGAGGTAGACCTGCATGTCCCCGTCGCCCGGCGCGATGAGGATCGTGCCGACGCTCGCCACCATGTCACCGACGATCACCGCGCGCGTGCGCTCCTCGAAGAGACATACGTGGCCGGGCGCATGGCCGGGCGTGTGGAGCACGCGCCAGGCGTCGGGCTCGGGGCCGTCGAGAACGAGCGACTCGCCGTCGACGAGCCGGCGCGTGACGAGCCCCTGGAGGCCGGGGTCGAGCCGCGTGACGGTCTCGTCGTGGGCCCACACCGGCAGCGCGAGCTCGCGCGCGAGCACGTCGAGCCCGCCCACGTGGTCGGGGTGATGATGGGTCGCGAAGATCGCGACCGGCGTGCGGCCCTGCGAGGCGAGGCCGCGCGCCCATGCGAGCCAGGCGCGCTGCTCGTCCTCGTAGGGCGTCGACGGCTCGACGAGCAGCACCTCGCGGCCCCCGAGCGCGTAGCTGTTCGTGTGCGTCGCCGGCGGGAGCGTCGGCGTACGCACATCGAACCGCTGCAGGGAGCCCGAGAGCTCGCGAGGTCGCATCGCGACGCGAGCGGGCTAGACGGTCTCGACGATCATCGCGAGGGCCTCGCCGCCACCAAGGCAGATCGAGGCCATGCCGCGCTTCTTGCTCGTCTGCTGGAGGGCGTGGAGAAGCGTCGTCACGATGCGGGCGCCGCTCGCGCCGATCGGGTGACCGAGGGCCACCGCGCCGCCGCGGACGTTCACCTTGTTCATGTCGAGCTTCGAGAGCTGACCGCACACCATCGCGACGACGCCGAACGCCTCGTTGATCTCGACGAGGTCGATGTCGTCGACTGCGAGCCGCGTCTTGGCGAGGACGTTGTCCATCGCCTTCGCGGGCGCGGTCGTGAACCACTCGGGCGCCTGCGCGTGGCCGGCGTAGCCCAGGATCTTCCCGAGCGGCTTCAGGTTGTGCTTCTTGACCGAGGCCTCGCTGGCGAGCACGAGGGCCGCCGCGCCGTCGTTGAGCGGGGACGCGTTGGCCGCGGTGATCGTGCCGTCCTTGCCGAAGGCGGGCTTCAGCGCGGAGAACTTCGCCGGGTCGCTCTTCGAGGGGCCTTCGTCGTTCTTCACGACGAGCGGGTCGCCCTTGCGCTGCGCGACGCTGACCGGCGCGATCTCGGCGTCGAAGAGGCCTTCCTTCTGCGCGGCGAGCGCCTTGCGGAAGGTCTCCTTCGCGTACTCGTCCTGCGCCTCGCGCGAGATCTTGAACTCGGCGGCCGTCTTGTCGCCGCAGGAGCCCATGTGGACGTTGCCGTACGGGTCCCAGAGCCCGTCGTGGATCATGCCGTCGATGAGCGTCGCGTTGCCCATGCGGTAACCCTGACGGGCCTTGTCCATGTAGTAGGGCACGTTGGACATCGACTCCATGCCGCCCGCGACCACGATCTCGCGGTCACCGAGGGCGATCTGCTGGAGGCCGAAGATGATCGCCTGCATGCCCGAGCCGCAGACCTTGCCGACCGTCGTGGCCGGGGTGCTGTCGGGGATGCCGGCCGCGCGGAGCGCCTGACGCGCCGGCGCCTGGCCGATGCCGGCGCTGAGCACGTTGCCCATGAAGAGCTCATCGACCTGCTCCGGACCGACCTTCGCCCGCTCGAGCGCCGCCTTGATGGCGATGCTGCCCAGCTGGGGCGCGGAGAGGGACGAGAGCGAGCCGAGATACGCACCGATCGGGGTACGGGCCGCAGAAACGATGAAAACCGGGGGTAGCGCGCCAGCCATGGGTCGGACTCCTTGTGTAGCAGCGGCTTAGCACGGCTTCGCGAACCGCTCTATCCTGGGCCCGTGACCCCGGGACCTGCCTCGCGCGCGCACACCCCGGCCTCCGCCGTCACCCGCGCCGCGCGCCTCGCGGCCGTCCTCGTGCTCGCGATGAGCGGGGTCGCCCTGGCGGCGGCGTGCGGGAGCGACGACCCCGCGGCGGCTCCCGCGCCCGACGGCGGCGCGCCCGACGGGGCCATGCTAGCGACGGCCTGCCCGAGCGCGGCGCCAGCGGCGGGCAGCGAGTGCACGCTCCCCGAGGGCACCACCTGCGACTTCGGAGCCTGCGGGACGCGCCTCGCCCGCTGCACGCGCGGCGTCTGGTTCTTCGCGGGAAACCCGCCGCCGCGCTCGATCTGCCCGGAGGTCGCGCCGAACGCGGCCGTGGCGTGCCCGGCGTGCTGGCAGCCCGAGGTCACCTGTTCCTACGGCAGCCCGGACTGCACGCTCCCCGATGCCTCCCAGAGCACGACCCTGGCCTCCTGCCCGGATGGCGAGTGGTTGGTCGAATTCCGGCCCTGTCGGGACGCGGGACCCGATGTTCAGGGTGACGGCGGGCCGGATGCCGGCTAGAACGTTCCGCCTCAAGCCATGGCCGACACGAACAAGCTCGCTGACTTCCTCACCACGCACAAGCTCAACTCCGCCCGCCTTCTGGCGGTCTCGCACAAGCTCGAGACCCTGAAGCGCGAGGACCGCACCATCAAGCTCGGGCAGCGCCAGGGCAAGAAGGCTGCGGCCGCGGGCACCGCCGTCGAAGGCGACAAGGGCGAGAAGAAGAAGCCGCGCACGGGTCGCCCCGTGACGCCGCGCACCTTCGCCAGCGCCCTCGCCGGCAAGGAGATCAGCGGGCCCGCGAAGCAGCGCATCCTCCGCGCCGTGAACTACCTGCTCGAGCAGAAGAAGCAGGACAAGGTCGAGCTGAAGACGCTCTTCTGAGCGTCCGCAGCGCCTTCTAGCTTCGGCTAGGCTGGTGGGGTGAGCTCAGTATCGCCGACTCGCACGCGCGCGCCGGTTGATGAACTCGTGCGCGTCGAAGAGCACCACCCCGAGCAGCACCGTGACCGCGACGATCGCCATGGTGCGAAGGTCGCCGGGACCGGCGTGGGCGGCCCACTTTCCGGCGGCGTTTTGTCCGGCGAGCCCGCAAGTGCGGTGAATGCCGAGGGAGCGGCGCGCATCGCACCTCCCGTGGCCGCTGCTGCCGACGCTCTTCCGTTCCTTGCCGGGCGGCCCCGCGTGAGCCTTCCTGCGCCGAAGGCGGCGGTCGACGACGGGCTCGTGGCCCGCGCCGCCGCCGGCGATCCGGCGGCCTTCCGGGTGCTCTTCACGAAGCACCGGAGCGACGTCGCGCGGCTCGTCTACCGGATGATCGACCGCCAGAGCGACCTCGAGGACGTCGTCCAGGAGGTCTTCGTGCAGGTCTTCCGGAGCCTGAAGGACTTCCGGGCGCAGGCGAAGTTCACGACGTGGCTCCATCGCGTGACGGTGAACGTGGTCCTCATGCACCGGCGGTCGGCGCGCAGCCGGCCGGTCCTCACCGAGGAGCTGCCCGGCGAGATCGTCCCCGATCACGGGCAGACGTTGCCCGACGAGGACGTGGAGCGCCGCGACCGCATGCGCGCGTTCCAGCGGCTGCTCGGCCGGCTCGCCGACAAGAAGCGCGTCGTGTTCGTGCTCCACGAGCTCGAAGGAATGAGCCCCGCCGAGATCGCCGAGGTGGTGGGCGCGCCGGTCCTCACGGTGCGAACGCGCCTCTTCTACGCACGGCGGGAGCTCGAGGCCATGCTAGCCGAGGAGCCGTCGCTCGCCTCGGTGGCCGCGGCGCTGAAGGGTGAGGACGAATGACGTCCCATCACGACCGCCTCGACCGGCTCGTCCGCGAGGCGAAGCAGCACGATGCGGGGCCCGAGCTCTCGCCCGCGGCGTGGCAGGCCATGGAGGACCGCATCCTGGCGGGCGTCGGTCGGCCCGCCGTTCCTCCGCGCCGGGTCCGCGCCTGGGCGGCGTCGGCCACCGTCGCGGCGCTCGCGGCGGCGGCCGCCGTGCTCCTCGTCGTGCATTCCGCGGGTCCGCCGGCCGCCCCTCTCCCGGCGCCGACCGCGGGGACCATCAGCCCCGATCCGGAGGCCGGGCTGCTGCGCGAGACGCAGGGCCCCGGCGAGGTGCGGATCCGCGGGGCGGTCGCCGCGGCTCGGCTGGTCACTGGCGTGGACGAGCGACGTCAAGAACCTGTGGGCCGTCGAGTGGCTGC
>JAQBQL010000073.1 GCA_028287035.1 Labilithrix sp.
ACTTCACCGCGATGTTCATCTTCTCGAACTCGGTGTAGCCGCTGAGCTGGATGATCTCCATGCGGTCCTGGAGCGGGACCGGGATCGAGCCGAGCGTGTTCGCCGTCGTGATGAACATCACGTCGGAGAGGTCGTAATCGAGATCGAGGTAGTGGTCGTTGAACGCGTTGTTCTGCTCGGGATCGAGGACCTCGAGGAGCGCCGCCGCGGGATCGCCGCGGAAGTCGGTCGACATCTTGTCGATCTCGTCGAGAAGGAAGACGGGATTGTTCGTCCCGGTCTTCTTGAGGCTCTGAATGAGCTTGCCGGGCAGCGCGCCGATGTACGTGCGGCGGTGGCCGCGGATCTCGGCCTCGTCACGGACGCCACCGAGCGAGAGGCGCTGGAACTTGCGCCCCGTCGCACGGGCGATGCTCTTCGCGAGCGACGTCTTGCCGACGCCCGGCGGTCCGACGAAGCAGAGGACCGGGCCCTTCAGCTTCTTCGTCAGCGCCTGCACGGCGAGATACTCGAGGATGCGCTCCTTGATCTTCTTCAGGCCGTAGTGGTCCTCCTCGAGGACCTGCTCCGCCTTCACGAGATCGTAGTTCTCCTCGCTCGTCTCGAACCAGGGCAGGCCGATGATCCAGTCGATGTAGTTGCGCACCACGGTCGCTTCCGCGCTCGTGGGGTGCATCATCTTGAGCTTCTTCAGCTCCTTCTTGACCTTCGCGAGAGCTTCTTTGCTCATCTGCTTGGTCTTGAGCTGCTCCTCGATTTCCTGGATCTCGTTCTTGAACTCGTCGCGGTCGCCGCCACCCAGCTCCTTCTGGATCGCCTGCATTTGCTCGTTCAGGTAGTATTCCTTCTGCGTCTTCTCCATCTGCTTCTTGACGCGCGAGCGGATCTTCTTCTCCACCTGGAGAATCTCGATCTCGGCCTGCATCAGCTCGTGGAGTCGCTCGAGGCGCTTCACCGCATCCTCCATCTCGAGGAGGGCCTGACGGTCGGTGAGCTTGATGGTCGGAAGGTTGGCGACGATCGTGTCCGACAGCCGCGCGGCGTCGTCGATGGTCTGCGCGCTCATCAGGACTTCGGGTTGAACCTTCTTGTTCAACTTCACGTACATCTCGAAGGCCGCCTGCACGCTGCGCATCAAGGCCTCGACCTCGACGCCCTTCGCGCCCTGCTCCGCGACCTCTTCGACCTCGACGAGGAAGTACTCCTCGGTCTGGGGGAACTTCTTGATCTTCGCGCGGCGCTTGCCCTCGACGAGCACCTTCACGGTGCCGTCCGGCAGGCGGAGAAGCTGCATGATCGTGCCGAGCGTTCCGACCTGGAAGATGTCCTCGGGCGTCGGCTCGTTCGTCTTCGCGTTCTTCTGTGCGGCGAGGAAGATGTCCTTGTCCCGGGCCATCGCGGCATCGAGCGCGTTGATGGATCGCTCGCGACCGACGAACAGCTGGCTCACCATGTGCGGGAACACGATGATGTCCCGCAGGGGCAGCAGCGGAACGCTCCGCTTCTTCAGGTCGCGCCCCGGCTTGCCGTCGTCGTTCTTGAAGAACATGGGGCAAAGGTTTACCCCGGATCGCCCCTGGCTACCAACCTCGCGCCTCGTTCGAGGCGCTCGAGCTACCAGGTCACGTCGAGGACGACGCGGCGCTCCGACTCGACCGTCACCTCGGCGCGGGGCGTCTCGTCGAACGTCTGCACGACGCCCTCGATGACGCCGAGGGTCACCTCCACGGAGCCGTGATGATTGTCGTCCGTGATGACGACGCGCCGGTCTCCGAGGCGCCGCGCGGTGAGCTGGGGCCCGTGGATCACCGCGCGGAACACGTCGGGATACCGGAGCAGCGCGCCTGCCGGGTCACGGAGCAGCGCGAAGGTGACGCGCCCCAGGGTCGACTCGGCGAACACCTCCACCTCGCCGCGTGCGAGGAGCCGGAAGGCCTCGCGCGTCGAGCCAGGAAAGCGGGCCGCCGCGACGCGCCCGAACAGGCGCAGGTAATCGCGGGTCGGGTAGTTCTCGAACGCGTGGTAGCGCCCGTGTTTCGCAGGCGCCTCGAGCGTCGGCAGCAGCTCCTCCCACTCGGCCCCGAGCGCCGCCACGTACCGCGTGAAGAACATGCCCCGCACGGTGAACGAGTCGGGTACGGCGCGGATGGTGCGTTCGAGGTCGACGTCGCCCAGCAGGGCAGCGTCGGCCGACGTCGCGTAGCGCTCGCTCACCGCGGCCATGCTCCCATACAAACGGCGAAGGCCGAGGCGCTCTCGTGAGAGAAGCCTCGGCCTGTCGCGCGGGCGGTGCCGGAAGGCGTCGGAGGAGCGGAGGGCCCTCTCAGGCCAGCTCCGCCTCTTTCTGGTAGACGATGAGCGGGGCGTCGCCCTTCGTGATCACTTCTTCGTTGATCACGACTTCCTTGATGCCGTTGCGTCCCGGCACGTCGTACATGATGTCGAGCATCGCGTGCTCGAGGATGGCGCGGAGGCCGCGGGCGCCGGCGTTGCGGCTGAGGGCTTCCTTCGCGACCGCCGAGAGGGCGGTCTTCGTGAACTTCAGCTTCACGCCGTCCATGTCGAACAGGCGCTGGAACTGCTTCACGAGCGCGTTCTTCGGCTTGGTGAGGATGTCGATGAGCGCTTCCTCGTTCAGCTCGTGGAGCGTCGCGATGACCGGGAGACGACCGATGAACTCCGGGATGAGCCCGAACTTCAGGAGGTCCTCCGGCTGCACCTGCTGGAGCAGCTCGCCGAGCTTGAAGTCCTTCTTGGACTTGATGTCGGCGCCGAACCCGAGCGTCGACTGGCCGATGCGGCGCTGGACGATCTGGTCGAGACCGACGAAGGCGCCGCCGCAGATGAAGAGGATGTTCTGCGTGTCGACCTGCAGGAAATCCTGCTGGGGGTGCTTCCGTCCGCCCTTGGGCGGCACGTTCGCGACCGTGCCCTCGATGATCTTGAGGAGCGCCTGCTGAACGCCTTCGCCGCTCACGTCACGCGTGATGCTCGGGTTGTCGCTCTTGCGGCTGATCTTGTCGATCTCGTCGATGTAGACGATGCCTCGCTGCGCGCGCTCGACGTCGTGGTCGGCGTTCTGCAGGAGCTGGACGATGATGTTCTCGACGTCCTCGCCGACGTAGCCGGCCTCCGTCAGCGTCGTCGCGTCGGCGATCGCGAACGGAACGTGGAGGATCTTGGCGAGGGTCTGCGCGAGGAGCGTCTTGCCGGAGCCGGTGGGCCCGAGGAGCAAGATGTTCGACTTCGCGAGCTCGACCTCTTCCGAGGTCGCACGTGAATCGATGCGCTTGTAGTGGTTGTGAACGGCGACCGCGAGGACCTTCTTCGCGCGATCCTGGCCGATCACGTAATCGTCGAGGATCGTCTTGATCTCCGACGGCTTCGGAATGGGAGCGGTGCCGGCGTACGGCTCGTCCTTCTCCACTTCCTCCGCGATGATGTCGTTGCAGAGCCCGATACACTCATCGCAGATGTAGACCGTAGGTCCTGCAATGAGCTTCTTGACCTCCTTCTGCGACTTTCCGCAGAACGAGCAGCTCAGGTTCCCGCTGTTGTGATCGTCGCGACGGCGCTCCACGAATTCCTCTTCCCTTTCGAAAAGCTTAGGCCCCTACCCGGACCGCCGCAAGCTTGTGTCGGTGCCTCGCGGCAACCGACCACACAGCCTCTACGGCGGTACGGCATGTCGAATTGAGGGCTTACTTCTCTTTGGTGCCGTCGCTGCGCTTCTTCGGCGGCAGCATGACATTGTCGATGAGACCGTACTCCTTCGCGGCGGCGGCGCTCAGGTAGAAGTCGCGGTCGATGTCCTTGTGGATCTGCTCCTTGGGCTTGCCCGAGGCGTTCGCGAGGATGTCCGTGAGCACGTCCTTGAGGTGACGGATCTCGCGGGCCTGGATCTCGATGTCGGATGCCTGCCCACGGGCCCCGCCCATCGGCTGGTGAATCATGACGCGGGCGTTGGGCAGCGCGTTACGGCGCCCCTTGGTGCCGGCGGCGAGGAGGACGGCGGCCATCGAGGCGGCCATGCCGAGGCAGGTCGTCGACACGTCGCACCGGACGTACTGCATCGTGTCGTGGATCGCGAGACCGGACGAGACGACGCCGCCCGGGCTGTTGATGTAGACCATGATCTCCTTGTCCGGATCCTCGCTCTCGAGGAAGAGGAACTGGGCGATGATCACGTTGGCCAGCATGTCGTGGATCTCGTCGTAGAGAAACACGATGCGGTCCTTGAGGAGCCGGTCGAAGATGCTCCAGCCGCGCTCGCCGCGGTGGGTGGTCTCGACGACGTTCGGGATGAGCACGCCGCTCGCGCGGGTCTCGAAACCGCCAACGCTCGAGGAGATCTGGCTCAGGTAACCGGAGGCATTCGCGCTCTCCAGCACCGCCATCGCGTCTGCACGATTCTCGGGCCTCTTGAACATGCTCAGCCTTCCTTCTTCTCTTCGGATTCGGATGCGCGCTCGTCGTTCGATGCTGCCGCGGCGGTCGCGGGTTCGGCCGAGCCCTCCGGCGAGGGTGCGGCGACCGGCGCCGGCGGGTCGCCGTCCTTGATCTGCGACTTGCTCTCGATGAAATCGAGGATCTTGTCCTCGAGGATCATGCCGATGAGGATGTCGCGCTTCGACTTCTCACGATACTCGACGCGCAGCTTCGCGACGTTCTTCCCGGTCTCGGCGGCGAGCTCGACCAGGCCCTTCTCGATGTCCTCGTCCGTGACCTTGAACTCGTTCTTCCGCGCGATCGCGGCCATGAGGAGGCCGGCGCGGACCTTCTTCTCGGCGTCGGCGAGGATCGCGCCGTGGAGCGCGTTGTACTGCTCCTGCGTGATGCGCTGGCCCATGCGGCGGGCGCTCTGCAGGACCTCCTGCTCCATGATGCGGCACTGCTGATCGACCAGCGAGGGCGGCACGTCGACGGTGTTCTCGGAGTTCAGCTTCTCGACGATCTGCTCGGCGACCGAGGTCTCGGAGCGGTCCTTGACCGCCTTCTCGAGCTTCGTGTGCACGTCCGCGCGGAGCGCGACCAGGGTCTCGAAGCCGAGATCCTTGGCGAGCTCGTCGTCGAGCGCGGGAAGGACGCGCTCCTTGAGGTCGGCGACCGTGATCGAGAAGGTGCCCTTCTTGCCGCGGAAGTCGTCACGCGGGTGCTCGGCCGGGAACGAGTGCTCGGCCGTGGCCTGCTCGCCGACGTTCTTGCCGAGGAGCGCCTCGTCGATCTCGGGGAGCGCCTGGCCCGACCCGAGCTCGATCTGCACGCCCTGGCCGCCGCCGTCCTTGATCTCCTTGCCCTCGACCGAGAGCGTGAAGTCGATCGTGAGGACGTCGCCCTTCGCCGCCGGACGCGCCGGCTCCGGAGCCTTGAGGGCGGCGTGGCGCTGACGGAGGCCCTCGAGCTGCTCCTCGACGGCGGCGTCCGCGACCTCGACCTTCGGACGATAGAGCTCGAAGCCCTCGAACTTCACGTCCGCGATCTCGGGCTGCACCTCGAAGCGCGCCGTGAAGGAGAAGGGCTGCTTCGGGTCGATGTTCTTCGCCTCGACCTGCGGCTGGCTCACCGGCGTGATGTTCTTCTCGTTCAGCGCCTTCGGCAGCGTGTCGTTGACGAGCTGGTTCGCGACGTCGTTGACGACCTGCGGATTGTAGAGGCGCGTGAGGACGTCGCGCGGAGCCTTGCCGGGACGGAAGCCCTTCACGAAGGCCTTCTTGCCGAGGTTCACGTAGGCCTTGTCGACCTCCGCCTTCACGAGGTCCGCGGGGATCTCGATGGACAGCTCCATTTCGACGGGAGAGATGCGCTTCTCGCTAACTAGCATTGGGGGGAGCGACATTACTTTCCCTGAGAGGAGGGTCAAGTGCGCCGACGGGGGCAAGCGCGCGAAATGCGTTCGTCATCACCGTGACGGTCAGTGTTCGGCACGGCCGGTGCTGGAGGAGACGCATGCTCCGGCAACCGCGTCACGCGCGCCTCGTGGCCCTTCCGCTTCCTTCCGTCGCCCCGGCCACCACCCCCGAGGCGTGGGCGGCGCTCGACGCGGAGCTCGGGCGCCATCTCCGCGCGCGTGCGTCCCACCGGGCGTCGCGAGCGAGCACCGAGTCGTCGGCGCTCGACGGCATGGTGATGGCGCTCCGGCGGGTGCGCGTGACGCTGGAGACCATGACCTCGCTCGTGAGCGATGACCCGGATCCGGCCGCCGCGACTCTGGTTTCCCGCGCGTACCGATGGTCGATCCGCGTCGCTCGCGAGCTCGAGGTGATCGAGGACCTCGAGCTCGACGCCCTGCGCGAGTGGACGCGGTTCGAGTCGTTCGCCCCGTTCGCGCGCGCGTTCTACGACAGCGCCCTCGCCGGTCCGTTCGGTACCGCGCCGCGCAGCGCCGACGTCCTGCGGCTCCGCCGCGACATCGACGGCGTCATGGCGCCCATCCGGATCGCCGTCATGTCCTCGGCGGTCGCCGCGTGACCGTCAGGGATCCGTCGACCCCCGAATGAAAAGAACCCCCGGAGGAGAGGCGTCCTCCGGGGGCGGTACTGCCGTCACGGTCCCCGGGAAAGGGACAAGTCAATCAATCGTCGTCGTCGTCATCGGGGTCGGCGTACTCGTCGACGGTGTCGTCGAAGAGGAGGTCCGACCGGCCCTCGAAGGCCGTGTCCTGCATCAAGTCATCGAGAGAGAAGCCATATTTCATGTCCGGGCGGATCGTCTCTCGCTCGAACTCCGCCATGCTCCGGAAACTCTTCGGCACGCCCATCTCAAACCTCCCGGGTCATCACAAGGAAGAAACTGAAACCTTCGAGCGCCGGTCCTCGAGACGGATGACCGTCGCGGGGCTTCCGGCCTGGAGAGGGCGAGAGCGGAAGAACGACGCGGCGAGGATCCGATCCGCGCTCGTGTCTTCGTTCGTGCTCGGGGCGCAGAGCGCCTGTGCCAACGCGTCCTTCATTGCGTCGCTCCTCTCGTGAATCGTTCGGCGACCGCGTCCCGGCTGCGCCGTGACTACGTTTGCCTACATCTGGTCACACCATACGCTCCTGGTGTGCAGCGTCAAAAAAGCGCCTCCGTTTTCCATCGACGGGCTAGAGATGGTGCGACTGATGGCACCGTCGAACCGCGGGCGCGTTGTGTGCGTCGTCAACCAGAAGGGCGGCGTAGGCAAGACCACGACGGCCGTGAACCTCGCCGCGAGCGTCGCCGCCGCGGAGCGACGCACGCTCCTCATCGACATGGACCCGCAGGGGAACGCGAGCTCCGGATGTGGCGTGCGCCCGGGGACCCGTGAGCGGACGATCTACGACGTCCTGATCGGCGCGGTCACGATGGCGGACATCCTCGTCGAGACCGACGTCCCCCGCCTCGAGGTGGCCCCGGCGACCCAGGATCTCGTCGCCGTGGAGCTCGAGCTCGTCGACGACACGCGCCGCGCGCTCAAGCTGCGCGACGCGATCGCGCCCCTCCTCACGAGGTTCGACTACGTCTTCATCGACTGCCCGCCGTCGCTCGGCCTGCTCACGGTGAACGCGCTGGCCGCGGCCGACACCGTGCTCGTGCCCCTGCAGTGCGAGTACTACGCGCTCGAGGGGCTCACGCATCTCATGGCCACCATCGACCGCGTCAAGAACGGCATGAACCCCGGCCTCGAGGTCGAGGGGGTGGTGCTCACCATGTTCGATCCGCGGAACAACCTCGCGCACCAGGTCGCCGAGGAGGTGAAGAAGCACTTCTTCGTCTTCGACAGCGTCATCCCGCGCAACGTGCGGCTGTCCGAGGCGCCCTCGCACGGGAAGCCGATCATCCTCTACGACGTGTCGTCCAAGGGCTCGCAGGGGTACCTCGCCCTCGCCCGCGAGCTCGTGCTCCGGCACGGCGGGCCGAAGCCGAAGCCGAAGAAGGTCGTCGGAGTGCGCGCATGACCGCCCCGCCCGCGGACAAGCGGCGCGCCCTCGGCCGCGGCCTCGACGCGCTCCTTCCGGCGGCGCGCGACAAGACGCCCGCCGCGTACGGCGACAAGAGCGTCTTCCAGTGCGCGCTCGACAAGCTCGTCCCGATGAAGGGGCAGCCGCGCCAGTTCTTCGCGAAGGACAAGATCGAGGAGCTCGCCGCGTCGATCAAGGAGCACGGCCTCCTCGAGCCGATCGTCGTGCGCCGCGTCGCCGGGCAGGACAAGTTCGAGATCATCGCCGGTGAGCGTCGGTGGCGCGCCTCGCAGAAGGCCGGGCTCCGCGAGGTGCTCGTCGTCGTCAAGGACGTCACGCCGAAGAGCGCGTTCGAGCTCGCCCTCATCGAGAACGTCCAGCGCGAGGACCTGAACCCCGTCGAGCTCGCCGAGGCGCTCGACCGGCTCGTGAAGGAGCACCACTACACGCAGGAGACGCTCGCCGAGCGGCTCGGCAAGGATCGCACGACGATCTCGAACTCGCTCCGGCTCCTCAAGCTCCCGGCCAGCGTGCGCTCGCGCGTCATCTCCGGCGAGCTCAGCGAGGGGCACGCGCGGGCGCTGCTCGGCGCCCCTGATCCGTCGAAGATCGAGGACATGGCCGACAAGGTCGTGCGCGGCCGGCTCAGCGTGCGCGCCGCGGAGGCGCTCGTGCGCGGCGCGAAGGCGAAGGCGAGCCCGGGCGGCAAGGGAAAGGCCGCCGCCGGCAAGGACGGCAGCAAGAGCGCTTCGCACCGGGACCTCGAGCTGCGGCTGACGCGCGCCGCGGGCACCAAGGTCCTCGTGAAGGACAACGGCAACAAGGGCGACGTCGTGATCCCGTACGAGGACCTCGATCACCTCGATCGCATCCTCGCGCGCGTGTTCAAGATGGGGTGAACGGATGACCGCGAAGATCCTGGATGGAAAGAAGCTCGCCGAGACCGTGCGGGCCGAGGTGCGCGAGGGCGTGGCGGCGTTCACGGCGGAGCACGGGCGGCCGCCGGGGCTCCAGGTGATCCTCGTCGGCGAGGACCCGGCGAGCCAGATCTACACGCGCAACAAGGAGAAGGCGGCGGAGGAGGTCGGCATCCGCGGCAAGCTCCACGTGCTTCCGGCGGGCACCAGCGAGCGCGAGCTCATGGAGCTGCTCAACCGCCTCAACATGGACGAGGAGGTCGACGGCATCCTCGTGCAGCTCCCCCTCCCCAAGCAGATCCGGGAGCAGAAGGTGCTCGATGCCGTGCACCCCCACAAGGACGTCGACGGCTTCCATCCGGTGAACGCCGGCATGCTCGCGTCGGGGCGCCCGGCGCTCGTGCCCTGCACGCCCCGCGGATCGATGAAGCTCATCGCGCTCGCCGACGTGCCGCTCGAAGGCGCGCGGGCGGTCGTGGTCGGCCGCTCGAACATCGTCGGCAAGCCGATGGCGCAGCTGCTGCTCGCCGCGAACGCCACGGTGACGATGGCGCACTCGCGCACGACGGATCTCCCGGCGGTGTGCCGCGAGGCGGACGTGCTCGTCGTCGCGGTCGGCAAGGCGGAGCTCGTGCGCGGCGACTGGGTCAAGCCGGGCGCCACCGTCATCGACGTGGGCATGAACCGGCTCACCCTCCCCGTGAGCAACGTCGGCGAGACGCAGCGCACGAGGCTCGCGGGCGACGTCGCCTACGACGAGGTCAAGCAGGTCGCGGGGGCCATCACGCCGGTGCCCGGCGGCGTAGGGCCGATGACCATCGCGTGCTTGCTCGAGAACACGCTCATCGCGGCGCAGGCGCGGATGGCCGGCCACAACGCGGCGCCTCCCACGCGCCGCGCTCCTTCGCTTCTGTAGCGCAAGGCCCCTCGCGGGGCCGCGTCGTCAGCCGGGGTCCGGCGTCTCCTGGAGGGCGTCGACGACGAGCCTGGACGGCGTCTCGCTGGCGATGCACCACAGCTGGTGCGCGGCGCGGGTGGCGCCGACGTACAGCGCATGGCGCGCCTGCGAGGTCTCGCTGTAGCTCGAGGCGGTGGTCTCCAGCAGGATGACCTCGTCGAACTCGAGGCCCTTGGTCTGGCGCACGTCGGTCACGTCGAAGCCGCGCTCCCACGTGAAGTCCTGCCGGCGAACGCGGCGCACGTTCGGCACCTCGGCGCGCATGAGGCCCTCGTAGTAGACCTCCGCCTGCTGGGGGAACCGCGAGAGGAGCGCGACGTTCGCGTCCGGCTCGGAGATCGACAGCTCGCGCAGCGCGTCGGCGAGGAACGCCACCGCTTCGCCGGCCGAGGCGAACGAGAAGAGCTCCACGGGCGGGCCGTGGCGCGTCGCGATGGGCTCCGCCTCGTGCGCGAGCGGACCGAGGACGCCGCGCGCGAAGCTCGTGATCTCGGCGGTCGAGCGGTAGCTGACCTGGAGCGGCTCGATGACGCCCGCGCCGCCCGCGACGCCGACCTCCTTGAGGGTCGCGTCCCAGTCGAACTCGAGCGCGCTGTCGTCGTCCTCGCGCATCCGCTGCGCCATGTCGCCGGCCAGCGTGACCGACAGCTGCGTCGGGTCGGCGCGTCCGTCCTCCTTGAGGCCGGCCGCGACGTCGAGCATCACCTTCAGCTCGATGGGGCTCGCGTCCTGCACCTCGTCGATGAAGAGGTGCGCCAGCGTGAGCGCGCCCCCCTCGACGTCGACCAGCGGCCCGCGCATCACCTGCCAGAGGCGCATCAGCAGGGCGTGGTCCTCGATGTCGAGCGACGGGCTCTCGCCGTCGCGGTCCTGCTCGACGCGGATGCGCGCCTGGCGGACGCACCACTCGTGGACCTGATCGAGCTGCCCCTTACCGAAGTGCTCACCGAAGAACTCGTCGAGACGGATGCGGCTCGTCGTGAGCTCGTCCCACGCCCCCAGCACGGCGCGCGCCTCGTTGCGCAGCTCCTGGCCGAGCGACTCGACGGCGCTGCGCGTGATCTCGGGGATGCCCTGCGCCGGCGCGACGCCCGGCAGGTCCTTCTTGCCGCTGATCCACTGGGCGAGCTGCGTCACGCGGCGATCGGGGACGCCGTGCGTGCCCTGCCATGCGGCGATCACGCGCTTGCTGTCGGGCCACCGGCCGGTGCCCATGACCGCCTCGACCTTGCTGTCGAGGCGCTTGTTCACGTCACGCGCCACCGACTCGATGGCGTGGAGCATCGCGGGGTGGTTCTTCACGCGCGAGACGAGCGGGGGCGTCTCGTCGCTGATCGCGCTCGGGATGCGCGGGAAGAGATCGTGCACGACGCGCACGCTCCAGCGCGCGAACGTCATGACGGGCACGCCCTCGACGCCGAGGCCGGGCAGGACGCGGCTCGTGTAGTGGATGAGCGCCTCGTTGGGGACGATGACGAGCATCTTCTGCGGGCGGAACTTGCTCGGGTTCGACGCGTGGAGGTACGCGACGCGGTGGAGGCCGACCGTGGTCTTGCCGCTGCCGGCGCTGCCCTGGATGGCGAGCAGGCCGAGCCCGGGCTTCGTGATGAGATCGTACTGCGCCTTGTCGAGCATCGCGGCGATCGACGGGAGCAGCCGGTCGGCGCTCGTCGTGTTGCCGCGGAGCGACGGAACGGGGGCCGCGCCCTCGCCCTTGCCGGGCAGCCGGAGCCGCGCCTGGAGCGCCTCGCCGCGGCGCCACCGCCCGTCGGCCTCGCGCACGAACGTGCCTTGCGGCGCGGTCACCTTGCGGAGCTGGCCGTCGACGATCGCGACGGTGCGCCGGGCGACGACCTCGCCCTCGACGGGCTGGTCGCCGAGCGTCTCCTCGTAGGGATCGCTCTCCCGGTACCGGTAGAAGATCCGGCTGACCGGCGCGTTCCGCCAGTCGACGATGCGGACGCCCGCGCCGGCGTCCAGGTACTGCTTGCCGCCGATGAGCACGTCACGCCGGCGGCGCTTCTCGCCGAGACCGCCGCGCTGCTGGAACGTCTCCTCGAGGCGCAGATGCGCGAAGTAGGGGCTCCGCCGATCGATCGAGCCGATGGTGCTCTTGCCGCGATGGGCGCGCACCGCGCCGAGCGTGTGCATCTGCTCGAGGTACGCGGGCAGGTCCTCGGGCTTGGCGCTCGCCGCGAGCTCACGGAGCTCGAGCAGCTTGCGGTCGTCCTCGGCGAGCGACTCCGCGAGGGTCGGGCCGGCGGGGCGCGCGTTGTCGCTCGCGCCGGAGCCGCCGAGCGCCGGGTCGGGGCCGAGCGCCTTGAACACCGTGGCGAGCAGCTTCAGCTCCTCGCGCACGACGCGCGTCCCCTCCTCGTCGCTTTCGAGGCCGGGAACCGGATAGTCTTCGTGCGGGCTGGTGGACGAGGTCACGGGGGCGCTCAAGGGGACCGGGGGACATAGCACCCTTTCACCTCCGAATCAGCCCCCAGCTCGCTAGAGCAGCAGCTGCTCGCCGATCGACAGCACGCCGAGGTTCAAGCCCTTCAGCTTGGCGCACTGCTTCTCGACGTCGGCCTGGAAGGCCGGCTTGATGTGGTAGAGCAGCGTCGGCACGTCCTGGGGGCGCCCGAGCTTCATCAGATCCTCGATGAGGGTCTGCGGCGTGTGGTGCCCGCTCAGCGTCGCGACGCGCTGCTGCTCGTTCGGGAAGCTGACCTCCATGAGCAGCGCGCGAAGATCCTTCTCCTCGCGGAGCGCTTCCCAGAGGCGGTCGGTCGGGCCGGTGTCGCCGCTGTACGCGACGCTCGCGCCGTCCTTGTCGACGATGAACGCGCACGTGTCGATGGTGTGGGAGACCTCGATGGCCCTCACGCCGTAGCCGGCGACGACGACGCGCTTCTCGGGCTTCAGCGCGAGATACGTGACAGTCGGCTCGTTCTTCGAGGGGATCGCGGTGAAGTCAGGCCACACGAGCCCGTTGAAGAAGTGCCGCTTCAGCACGTCGAGCGTGGCGCGCGTGCCCGCGACGACGAGCGGCTTGCAGCCGTGCTGGGCGCGGTTGTCGGCGATGGTCGCGAGATCGCGGATGTGGTCGAGGTGCGCGTGCGAGACGAGCACCGCCTCGAGATCGTACTGGAGCCGCAGATCGAGGCCGCTCGTCAGCGAGCCCGCGTCGATCGCGAGACGCTCGTCGAGCACGAAGGCCGAGGTCCTGTGCCGGGGCGTCTCGCCGCCATGGCAGCCGACTACGCGTAGCTGCAAGGGGCCCTCATCGCGCGTTCCACGAGCTTATCCTGCGGAATTACGCGGAGTCAAAAGGCTCAAGGCCCTCCCTCGAGCGCGTAGAGCGCGGCGACCTCGGCCGGAGCGAGCTCGCGGTCGAAGATCATGAGCTCGTCGAGCGTGCCGCGTAGCGGGTTCGCTCCGACCGCGCAGAGGCGGAACGGCACCGGCCCCGCCTCGTCCGCGGAAACGGGGACCCCGCCGGTCTTCGAGGCGCGTTTCTCGCCGTCGATGAAGAGCGTGACGGTCTCCCCGACCGCGACCATCGACGCCATGTGCCAGCCGTACTCGTTCGGGATCGTGCCCTTGGCGTCGGCCCACGTGCGCAGCTGGCCGTCGGTGCGGGCGCCGGACAGCTGCGCGTTGTCACCGGCGCGGTACCCGAGGGCGTAGCCCGGGCCGCTGCCGCCGCCCGCCGTCCAGTCGAGCCGATGAGCGAAGAGCGTGTGCAGGAACTCGTCGGGAGCGATCTCCGCGTCAGGCTCGCCGGCGACGGCGTCGAGCTTGAACCAGACGACGAAGGTTGCTCCCGTGGGCCCGATCTCGAACGGGGTGTCGGTCTCGAAGGTGTCCGCGAACGCGCCGCGCGGGCAGTGAAGACCCTTACCGTGGATGCCCGCGGGAACGAGCTCGGCGCCGTTCTCGAGGTGGAAGTCGAGCGATGGCGTGCCCACCGTCGACCGCGCACCGTCGTCGAAGCTCCATCGGTACCGCAGGCCCGCCGGCAGCGCGCCGCCGTCGGCGACGACGGTGCCGTCCGGGCTGCCGACCACGGCGGCATCGCTCCCCGCCTCCGCCGGCTCGCCCTCCGACGAGAACGAGGAACAGCCCCCCGTCACCACCGAGCCCATCACGCCCGCGACCGCCAGCAGTGAAGCGAGCGCAACGGAGGCCGCAGATCGCACGAGCATCGAATGGCAGAGTATCGCGACACGGCCAAAAAAAAGAAGCCCCGGCACCAGGAGGTGCCGAGGCTTCGTCTCGTGTCTCTCGTCTGTCGCGCAGCGTCATGCGCCCGCGACGCCGGCCGCATGGACCGGGGCGAGAGCCGCGCGGGTCAGTCCATGTCGAAGTCGTCCATGCCGCCCATGCCGCCCATCCCGCCCATGCCGCCCATGCCGCCACCACCACCGCCGCCGCCGCCGGCCGACTTCTTCGCCGGCTTGTCGGCGATGATCGCCTCGGTGGTGAGCATCATGCCCGCGACGCTGGCCGCGAACTCGAGCGCAGAGCGCACGACCTTCGCCGGGTCGATGACGCCCGCCGCGACGAGGTCCTCGTAGGTGTCGGTCGCGGCGTTGAAGCCGAACGAGCCCTTGCCCGCGCGGACCTTCTCGACGACCACGGAGCCTTCGGCGCCCGCGTTCTTCGCGATCTGACGGAGGGGCTCCTCGACCGCGCGCTTGACGAGGTTGACGCCGGACTGCTGCTCGCCCTCGGCCTTGAGGTTCGCGAGCACCGCGCTGGCGCGGAGCAGGGTGACGCCGCCGCCGGCGACGATGCCTTCCTGGACGGCCGCGCGCGTGGCGTGGAGCGCGTCCTCGACGCGGGCCTTCTTCTCCTTCATCTCGGTCTCGGTGTACGCGCCGACCTTGATGACGGCGACGCCGCCAGCCAGCTTCGCGAGGCGCTCCTGGAGCTTCTCACGGTCGTAGTCCGAGGTCGTGGCCTCGACCTGCTTGCGGATGGTCTCGGTGCGCGCCTTGATGTCCGCGGGGACGCCGGCGCCGTCGACGATGACGGTGTTGTCCTTGTCGACCGTGATGCGCTTCGCGGTGCCGAGGTCCTTGACCGTGATCGTGTCGAGCTTGATGCCGAGGTCCTCGGAGACGACCTTGCCGCCCGTGAGGATCGCGATGTCCTGGAGCATCTCCTTGCGGCGGTCACCGAAGCCCGGCGCCTTGATGGCGCAGACCTTGAGGGCGCCGCGGAGCTTGTTGACGACGAGCGTGGCGAGCGCCTCGCCCTCGACGTCCTCGGCGATGATGACGAGGGGGCGGCCCTCCTTCGCGATCTGCTCGAGCAGCGGGATGATGTCCTGCATGAGCGAGATCTTCTTCTCGCTGATGAGGATGTAGGCGTTGTCGATCTCGGCCGTCATCTTCTCCGTGTTGGTCACGAAGTAGGGAGACAGGTAGCCGCGGTCGAACTGCATGCCCTCGACCACCTCGAGCTCGGACTCCATGCCCTTCGCTTCTTCGACGGTGATGACGCCTTCCTTGCCGACCTTCTCCATCGCGGACGCGAGCATCTCGCCGATGGTCTTGTCGCCGTTGGCGGAGATGGTGCCGACCTGAGCGATGTGCTCCTTGTCCTTCGTCGGCGTGGCGAGGCGCTTGATCTCCTCGACCATCGCGGTGACGGCGAGGTCGATGCCGCGCTTGATCTCCATCGGGTTGAGGCCCGCTTCGACCAGCATGAGGCCGTGCGTGTAGATCGCCTGCGCGAGCACGGTGGCCGTCGTGGTGCCGTCGCCGGCCTTGTCGCTCGTCTTGCTCGCGACCTCGCGCACCATCTGGGCGCCCATGTTCTCGAACTTGTCGAAGAGCTCGATCTCCTTGGCGACGGTAACGCCGTCCTTGGTGACGACCGGCGAGCCGTAGCTCTTCTCGATGACGACGTTGCGGCCCTTGGGACCGAGCGTGACCTTCACCGCGTCGGCGAGGGCGTTGACGCCGTGGAGGATGCGGCCGCGTGCGCCGCGGCTGTAGATGATCTGCTTTGCGCTCATGGAATTTCTCTCTTCTCTGCTGGGAAAGGCGTCAGATCACTTCGTGAAGACGGCAAGGACGTCGTCTTCGCGGAGGAGGACAAGGTCCTCGCCGTCGACCTTGACCTCGGTGCCCGTGTACTTGCCGAAGAGGACCTTGTCGCCCGCCTTCACGTCGAGGGGGACGACCTTGCCGCTCTTGAGGACCGCACCGTTGCCGACGGCGACGACGATGCCCTCGAGGGGCTTCTCCTTCGCGGTGTCGGGGATGATGATTCCCCCCTTGGTCTTCTCTTCTTCTGCGGTGCGCTTGACGACGAGACGGTCGGAGAGGGGGCGGATCTTCATGAGTTTTGCTCGTATCTTCGGAGGGTTGTCAGAAGCTGTTAGCACTCGCACGTGGTGAGTGCCAGGAGTCGGGCCGCAACCTAGGCGTTCAGGGCGCCACGTCAAGCCCGAGCGGGCATTTCTCGGCCTGCGGGACGTGCCTTGCCGTCACGTCGGTGCACTTCGGGACGTTCTGACGCGCTCGTGCGCGGCCGAAAGCCCAACGATTTCCAGCTCGACCTCGAGGTATCCCGGTTGGCCCAGGGAGGGCACGAGCGCTGCATTGCAGCACGACCGATGACGCCCGCGAACGATCACGCCTCCCCGAAGAACTCCGCCGGCAAGCCGGCGCGCCTCGTCCCCGGCCTCGACGTCCGGGCGGGGCAGACCATCGCGGCCAAGTACCGCGTCGAGGGGCTCCTCGGATCGGGCAGCTCGGGGGTGTCGCTCGCGGCCCGCAACGTCCACCTCCAGGAGCCGGTGGTCCTCAAGATCCTCGCTTCGTACACCGACGCGCAGGCCGACCTCGTCCGTCGCCGGCTCGAGAAGGCGCGCCAGGCGTCGCGGCTGCGGAGCTCGCATCTCGCGCGCATCCTCGACATCGGCGTGACCGAGGACGGCCTGCCCTACGTGGCGTCGGAGAAGCTCGAGGGACGCACGCTCGAGCAGGAGCTCGAGGAGCGCGGGACGATCCCCGTCGAGGAGGCGGTGCGGTGGACGCTCGAGGCGTGCGAGGCGCTCGCCGAGGCTCATGCGGCGGGCCTCGTGCACGGTGACCTGAAGCCGAACAACTTCTTCCTCGCCGACGCGAAGGGGGACGAGCCGCGGCGGCTCGTCGTGCTCGACTTCGGGACGACGAGCCCGCTCGACGCGATCGGCGACCAGACCGCGTCGGCGTTCTTCGGCTCGCCCGCCTTCCTCGCGCCCGAGCAGATCCAGGACCCGGGGAAGAGCGACGGCCGCGTCGACGTGTGGGCGCTCGGCGTCCTCCTCTACCGCATGATCAGCGGGGGCCTTCCCTTCTCGGCCGACTCGGTAAGCGGGATGATCGTCGCCGTCGTCTACGACGAGCCGGCCCTCCTCCGCGACGCCCCGTACGAGCTCGCCGCGGTGGTCGCGTCGTGCCTGCAGAAGACGGCCGAGAAGCGGCCGGCCGACGTCCGGGAGCTCGCCGCTTCGCTCGAGCCCTTCGCGGGCGACGCCGGGAAGCGGCTCTCCGAGCGCGTGGCGGTGATGCTGGACGCGCCTCCGGCGTCGATCCCGCAGGGCTTCGCTCCCGACGACTCGGGGGCCTTCCGGGCGCTGTCGCTCACGCCCGTCCCGCCGCGTCCCGGCGCTGCCAAGGTCCGCTCGTTCCGCCCGACGTGGCGCACGGCGGCCGGCGCCTTCGCCGCGGCCGCCGCGGCGTGCCTTCTCACGTGGACGGCGGTCGACAACGTCCAGCGGCCTTCCACGTTCGCGAACGCCGCCGCGGCGGAGGAGCCGGCCTCCATCACGACGGTGAGCGCGGCGGACCTGCCCTCCGAGCACCAGGCCGCCCAGGTCGCCGCCGCCGAGGCGCTCGCGATCGCCGAGGCCGCGGCTGCTCGGCAGGCGGCGCAGGACGAGGCCGTCGCCCCCGCTCCGGACGAGACGCAGGCGGCCGCGGGAACGGGCCCCGCCGAGACCGAGGCGAACGCCCTCCCCGACGCGCGGCCTTCCGTCTCCTTCGCCCCGAGCGAGGATCGTCCCGCGCGCCCGACGCCGCTCGCGACCGCCCAGCCCATCCCCACGGTGCCGGTCGAGGCGCTCCGTACGCCGCCGCCGCCGACGAGCCAGGCTGCTCCGCTGCCGGCGCCGCCCCACGCCGTCGTGGCGCCCCCTGCCCCGCTCCGCCCGTCGCAGGCGACGAGCACGAGGCACGGGATCCCGACCACGCGCGAGGCCTCCGCGGTCCGCATGACCGTCGACCCGCGCTACTGAGCGAGGGCGGGCCGCTCAGCGCGGCTTCGCGACCGGCGCGTCGTCTCGCTGCACGCACGAGGACAGATCGAAGAGCATGAACTCGAGCGCCTTCTGCTGCGCGCTCAGGCTCTCGGTCTGGCAGCTGGTCGGGAACGGCGCGGTCGCATCGTCGACCTTGCCTCCCTCGGAGCCCGCGCCGACGTGCAGGTTCGTGAAGACGACGCGGCCGCACACGTCCGCATCGGAAGCGCCGACCGGGGCATTGAAGCTGAGATACTGGACCGCGCGCGAGCCGGCGAGCCCCGGCACGGTGGTGTTCTCGCTGGTCGCGTGAATCCAGTCGAGCGCCCCCGCGTTGACGGCATCGACGTTGTGGCGCGCGTCGACCATCGGCAACTTCTCGCCGGTGAGCGCGTTCTGCTCGGAGAGCCACTCCTTCATGGCGACCGCCTTCGGGAACGAGGCCGAGATCTCGGCGCCGATGGTGGTCGTCGCCGGCGGGCCGCTCGCGGGCGGCGCCTTGTCGGTCCACTGGGCGACGCTCTTCGGAGCGGGATCGGGTGATCCGGAGAAGAACGTGTGGTGGAAGTGCGTCGTGAAGAGACGACCGCCCATGGCCGCATAATCGTAGACGGCCTGCTTCGCCGCGGCCGGCTTGTGCTGGGCGGTGTCGTTCTCGTTGCCCTCGCAGGCGAGCATCACGACGTCGTACTTCGCGAGCGCCGCGCCGGTCGACCACAGGGACTCGGCGCTCGGGAACGCCTCGCCCGACGCGAGCTTGCTCGAGGCAGCGCGCGGCGTACCGCTGTCGTCGAAGCCTCCGCCAGCGAAGAGATGGATGCGCGCGTCGCTGCCCGCGACACCGAACTCGGAGTCGTCGATGCCGATCTTGCGGAGGAGGCACTGGAGCGGATCGGCCGCGCCCGTCGCGAGCGCGATACGCGGGATGCTGCCCTCGTTGCGGTTCCGTGGCAGACGCGTGAGCCCCACGTCGAGCGCGGTGTCCGCGCACTTGCCGACGGCGGGGATCACCACCTGCCGGCGCCACTTGCCGATCTGGATGACCAGCGGGATCTTCTCGCCGACGGGCACGTTGGTGAGGCGGAACGCGCCCGAGGTGTCGGTGCTCGTGATGACCACCGGAGATCCCGAGATCTTGCCGTCGCACCGGTCGCAGCCGGTCGTTCCCTCCGCGAACGGCTCGGGAACACCGTTCGGGACGTAGACCGTGGCGTTGTAGATGGGGACCCGGCCGGCCGGGTCCATCACGACGCCGCTCACCGAGGTGACCGCCGCGCCTTCGCAGGTCACCTGCTGACACTCGAGGCCGACGCACGGCCCGTCCGCGCCGTCGGCGACCGTGCAACCGAAGGGGCCGCAGCTGCCCCCATCGGGGTCACCGCTCCCGCCGAATCCGTCGGAGTCCGAGCCGCAGGCCGGCACCGCGAGCACGGTGCCGAGGAGGAGGAGCGCCGCGGAGGACGTGAGGAGCAACTTGGGCATGGCTTGGTCTCGTCGAGCTCCGGTTCAGGGGTAACGGCAGCGGCCGCTCGTGCACGGCACGCCGTTGCAGCAGTCCGCCGTCTCGCCGCACGTCTGCCCGTAGAGAGCGCAGTTGCCCGGCGTGCCGGCGTCCGCGGTGGTGGTGGTCCCGCCGCAGGTGCCCTTGCCGCCGCCGCTCGGGAACGAGCAGGAGACGCCCGGGCAGCAATCGGCGCTCGAGGTGCACTCGCTGCCCTTGGGAACGCACGTCGCGCCCGCGCACTTGTTGCCGATGCAAGGGTTGCCGCAGCAGTCGGCGCTGGTGGCGCAGGTGCTACCGGCGGGCGGCGGCGTCGAGCAGTCACCGACGTACGCGACGAGGCAGCGCGGGATGCCGAGGGCGTCCTGGCGGCAGCAGTTCGCCGGGTTGTTGTTGCAGTTGCCGCTCGGCTGATTCAGCGTCTCGCAGCAGTTGTTCTCGGCGCTGCACGAGTCGGAGCCGCCGACCTTGCAGATGCTCCCGGGCTCGCGGCATCCGTTGCCGTTGTCACAACGCCCGAACTCCGCGCCGGCCGCCTTGCTGCAGTGATTCGCCATGCCACCCGTGGGCTCCGGCGAACCGGGCGCTCCGCAGCAGTCGGCGTCGATGCGGCACACCTCTCCGGTCGGGCGGCAGCCGGAAGGGGGCTGGCACACCTTGAAGCCGCTGAGGCCGCCGTAGGGGCCGCAGGAGCGCGAGCAGCAGCTCACCTCGCACTGGCTGCCCGCGGTCGTCGAGCTCCCCGCCTGACAGACCGTGCCCGACGGAGAGCAGTTGCTTGCGCCGCCGCCGGTCGCGTCACCGCAGGTGCCAGTCCCGGCGCCCGCGGCCTTCAGGCAGTTGCCGGTGCAGCACTCGCTGTCGGCCGCGCAGATGTCGCCCTTCTGCGTGCAGAAGGAGACCGCGTCCGAGCACAGGCCTCCCGAGCACAGGTTCGAGCAGCACTCGCTGCTCGTGCCGCAGGGGTTGCCGGTGGTGCGGCAGGCCGAGCCGGGGTTGACGGAGGCGCAGAGCCCGGCGCCGGTACCATCGGGCTTGCAGATGCCGCTGCAGCAGTCGGCGTCCTTGAAGCAGGTGCCGGCTGTGGGCTTGTCGGGCACGCACTGCTTGCTCGAGCAGGCGCCGGAGACGCACGAGCCCGTGCAGCACTCCGTGCCCGAGGCGCAGGTGTCACCGGGGAGGTGGCAGTTGCCGCTCGGCGGCTCGCAGACGCCCGCGGTTCCGCCGTCCGTCCCGCAGGCGGCGCTGCAGCAGTCGACGGCCGAGGTGCACGCCTGACCGACGATCTTGCACTCGGCCGCGTCGATGCTGCCGTCGTTCGTGATGGCATCCACGAACCCGTCGGCGCTCGCGTCACCCGCCTCGGCGCTGGCGCCGTCCGGCGCTCCCGGGGCCTCGGGGTCACTGTCGCTGCCGCAGCCGGCGACGATCCCCGCCGCGGAGGTGACGAACGCGAGCCCGAAACCGATCCACCGAAGCTTCGTCATGGCGATCTCCTCACCCCTCAAGCGGTACGGGATGCGGTGCGACCGAGCCATCGCAACCGTCCGGAACCGTTCATTTTCGTCGGAGCTTGGCGCAGAACGATCGCGTGACCACCCACGGGCTCGACAGGTGACCAATCGACAACGGCGCGCCTCGGGCCGACGATGAACGGCAATGAAGACCTCCTCGTCGCGCGCCGCCTTTCTGTCGCTCTCCGCTCTCGTCGCGGCGATCGGGGCGGTGGTGACGCCCGCCTGCAGCGGGTCGGACGACAGCGGCATCAGCGCGGGCTCCGACAGCGGACCGCGCGGCGTCGAGCCCGCCGGCCAGAGCTGCACGGCGGCGGCGCAGTGTTATGCGGGCGTGGATGCCGGGGCCGACGGCGGAGTGGTCGGCGAGGCCACGTGCTTGACGAAGATCGAGAACGGCTACTGCACGCACACATGCCAGACGGACGGCGACTGCTGCGCCGTTCCTGGCGAGTGCCTCACGTCCGTGAAGGAGGTCTGCTCCCCGTTCGAGAACCAGGGAGCGCAGTACTGCTTCCTGAGCTGCGAGGACGCCGACATCGCGCGGGCGATCGCCGCGAACGCCTCCTCCGGCTACTACGACGGCGGCGCCACCGACGCCGCGAGCAGCGCCGACGCCTATTGCCAGAGCTACGCAGGAAGCGCCACGAGCTGCCGCTCGTCCGGCGGCGGCACGCAGAACCGGAAGGTCTGCATCCCGAAGGAGTGAGGGCTCAGCCCTCGTCCTTCTCCTTGTCCCACGCGATGCCGTAGAGCTCGCGCTTGCGGAGCAGCTCGCGGAGGTGGTGCCGCGCGATCTCCGCCTCGCGCGAGGCGAGCGAGACGTTGCCGTTGCAGCGGCGCATCAGCGCCGCGAGGTATGCGGCCTCGAAGCGTTCGATGGCGCGCTCCTTCGCGACCTTGAAGGCGCCCGAGAGATCGAGGGCGCCACGCTCGTCCGGGGTGCCGCGGAAGCCGAAGCCCTCGCCCGCGACATCGACCCGGCGGATGACGTCGTCCTGCGTGAGGGCGGCGGCGCGCTCGAGCGTGCTCCGCAGCTCGCGCACGTTGCCGGGCCACGGGCGCGAGACGAGCTCGGTGAGCGCCTCGGCCTCGATCATCGCGTTCGCGCCGGCGGCCTGGAGGAGCTTTGCGGCGAGCAGCGGGATGTCCTCGCTGCGGTCGCGCAGCGGCGGCACCGAGATGCGGACCTGCGAGAGCCGGAAGTAGAGATCCTCGCGGAAGCGGCCGTGCTCGATCTCGTGGCGCAGATCGCGGGTCGTCGCGGAGAGCACGCGCACGTCGAGGGGGATGCGCACGTGACGGCCCCCGCGCATCACCTCCTGCCGCTCGAGGAGGCGCAGGAGCTTCGCCTGGGTCGGCAGCGGGAGCGCGCCCACCTCGTCGACGAGCACCGTGCCGCCGCTCGATGCCTCGAGGAGACCGGGCGTCGCGACGCCGTCCTGCTCGTCGCCGAAGAGGACCGTCTCGAGCAGCGAAGGGGGCAAGCCCGTGACGTCGATGACGACGAGCGGCTTCTCGGCGCGCGACGAGCGAGCGACGAGCGCACGTGCGAGCTCCTCCTTGCCGGTGCCCGCCTCGCCCTGGATGACGACGTTGAGCGACTTCTTGGCGACGCGTTCGATGGCGGCGAAGATCTCGCGCATCGCCGTCGAGGTACCCACGAGGGTGCCGAACGAGCTCTCGTCGCTCACCGCGGCGGGGAGCGCCGCGTCGTCGACGTCGACGCGCAGCGTGGTGTCGCCGACCTGGAGCTGCATGCCTGCGCCGACGTCGACCTCGCGCACGCGAGCGCCGCCGAACCACGTGCCGTTGGTGCTCGACGCGTCGCGCACGTTGATGCGATCGCCCACGCGGCGAAGCTCGAGATGGACGCCGCTGACGCGCCCGTCCTCGATCACGAGGTCGTTCGTGGCGTGGCGGCCGGCCGTCGCGGTCGCGTGCGACATCGCGAGGGCGCGACCTGCGCCGGGGCCCGAGACGGCCGTGATGCGCGGGATGCCTCCGGCGTTCTGCGACACGATCGCAGGCGCCACCTCAGTCGAATCACGCAGCCGTTCGTCGGTCATAAGGATGGCGTATCCTAGACGCTGGCGGATGCAGATGCGCGCGGAAAGCTCCCTCCTCGTTTGGCTGGCGTTCGTGTGGAGCACGGCGCTCGCGCGACCGGCCGCGGCACAGTCCGAGGCCGAGCTGACCGCAGGACGGGCGCTCTTCGCGGAGGCGCTCGCCGACGAGGAGCACCAGCGCTTCGCCGCGGCGCTCGCCAAGTACGAACGCGTGAAGGCTCTTCGCGACACGCCGCAGATCCGGTTCCGCATCGCGAGCGCGCTCGAGGGCGCCGGACGGCTCGTCGCGGCGTCCGACGCCTATGCGAGCGCGGCGGCGCTTGCCGGGGCGACGACCGCCACCAAGGACGTCGAGTTGGCCGCGCGATCGAAGACGAGCGCCCTCGCACGGCGCATCGGGCACCTCCGGCTGCTCATGCCGACCGTGCTGGCTCCCGCGACCACGGTGCGCGTCGACGGCGTGGCGGTCGGGCCTGCCGAGCGCGCGTCGTACCCGGTCGATCCCGGCGTCCACGTCGTGACCGCCACCGCCCCCGACGCGCGACCATTCGGGGCGCAGGTCACGGTGGTCGAGGGGAGCTCCCAGGACGTACGCATCGCGCTGGATCCTGCGGTCACGCAGCTCGGAGCGCCCGGCGCGTCCGCCCGTTCCGACGGCGCGCCGCCGACGCGCACCCTCGGCATCGGCGCGATGATCGCGGGCGGCGCGGTCGCAGCAGGAGGGGCCATCGTCCTCGGGATCCGCGCCAGCACGATCTCCGATCTGCGATCGAGCTGTCCCGACGGCACGTGCCCCAGCTCGCGTCATGACGAGCTGCAGAGCACGCACGATCGGGCGCTCGTGGAGGGGCCCATCGGGGTCTCGCTGCTCGCGGTCGGCGGCGCGCTCGTCGCGACCGGCTTCGTGCTCTTCGCGGTCGCCCCTTCCAGCGATCGCCCGCCCGCGGCCGTCGGGCTGCTGCCGGTCGCGGGCGGCGCGACCTTCACCTTCACGCGAGGCCTGTGAGATGAAGCACCCGGATCGTCTGCACCGCGTCCTTGCTGGCTCGTCCCTCGCGGCGATCCTCGTCGCGTGCGCGGACGTGCCCGCCCTGCGGTTCGGGCCCGAGGACGCGGGCGCCACGAACGACGGCGGCCCGGCCGACGGCGGGGCGGACGACGCCGCGGTGGATGCCGCCGGCGACGGGCCCCCTGCCCCGGCATGCACCGGCGTGACGCCGTCCGGCGGGAAGTGCTGCGGCACCGTCTTCTGCGTCGGTACGTGCGAGGCGGCGGGCTGCGCCGCATGTGAGGCCGCCGGCTGCGCAGTGGGTGAGGTCTGCTGTGCCAAGCAAGGTACCGTTCAGTGCAAGGCGAAGTGCCCATAGGCTGACGCGCCGCCCGCGCTAGACTGCGTGGGGTCCATGGCCGCGCCCCATCTTGCCGTGAAGGCGTCGCCGCGCGACGCGGGGGACATCATCGGCAAGCGGCTCGTGCTTCGCCGCTGCGTGGCGACGGGGGGCATGGGCTCGGTCTGGGTGGCCCGCAACCTCAGCACGCACGCCGAGGTCGCGGTCAAGATCCTGCGGCCGGGCGTCACGCGCGAGGTCGAAGGCGCGGCGCGTTTTCGCCACGAAGCGCGCCTCGGCGCCCTGCTCGCCCACCGCAACATCACGCGCGTCTACGATCTCGTCGAGGAGGATGACGGCTCGCTCGTCCTCGTCATGGAGCTTCTCCGCGGCGAGACGCTCGCCGACTACGCGGCGCGGCGCGGGCGGCTCGAGGCAGCGGAGGCGGTCGCGCTCATGGTGCCGGTGCTGCGCGGCCTCGCCCACGCGCACGAGCAGGGCGTCGTCCACCGCGACCTCAAGCCGTCCAACATCTTCCTCCACGTCGATCCCGACGGGCAGCTGACCCCGAAGATCATCGACTTCGGCGTCGCGAAGGCGGCGGCCTCGTCCATCGTGACCCGCGCCGGCGACGCCCTCGGCACGCCCGGCTACATGTCCCCGGAGCAGGTCCGCGCGCTCGATCTCGACGGCCGGAGCGATCTCTTCTCCGCCGGCATCGTGCTCTACCAGCTCCTCACCGGCACCAATCCGTTCCACAGCGACACGGCCTCGGCGGCGCTCGCGCGCGTCCTCGAGCTCGAGGTCGACCCCGATCCGGCGATCGCACCACCGCTGTGGCTCGAGCTGCGGCGGGTCCTCGCGAAGCAACCCTACGTCCGCCATGCGACCGCGAACGAGCTCGCCGATCGGCTGCTCGCGGCCGTGGGCAGCACCGAGCCGGGCCTTGCCGAGCACCTGAAGCGCGAGCGACCTCCCCTCAGCTCCCACGACCACACGGTCACGAGCAACCTCAACTCGTTCCCGCCGAACGCGCCGCGCCCCGGAGGGACGGTGGCCGTCGCCGAGGACGAGGCGGCCGCGCCGGACTCCGCAACGCGGCCCACGAGGCCAGGCCTGCGGAGGCGCTGGCCGATCCTGGTCGTCCTCTTCGTCACCGCGGGCGTGGCGGCGACGGGCCTCGCCGGTCTGCTCACCGGGCCCGGTCGCGCCGCGAGCTCGCCGGCGCGGGCCACCCTGCCCGCGGCGGGCGGCGCGGCGACGAACGTGAGCGCCGCGAGCAGCGTGAGCACGGGCAGCGTGAGCGCGGGCCTCGGCGCTGCGAGCGTCGTGTCGAGCGCAGCGCCCCGCGACGCGGCCGACGCGAGCGCTCCGCCTGCTGCCGCGTCGCCGAACGCCGGCGTGCCGCGTCGTGGGCCTCGAGCACCCGGCTCGGTTGCGGCCCCGCCCGCCGCCCCGCCTTCTCCGACCGCGACCGCGACGACGTCGGCGCCCGCGCCCGGATCGGTGGCGCGGACCCCCGGCTTCTGACCGCGCGAGCCGACCGTTCCGCACCTCGCGCGCGCTAGAACGTGCCGCCCACGTTGCCGATCGAGATGCTCGGCCCGAAGATGAAGGCTCCTGGCGCCCCCTTGTCGGCGCCGCCCCCGGTGAGCCGCTGCTCGTACCAGCCGTGCAGGTTGATCGACGCCTGCGCGGCCTGGGACGCGTTGGCGAGCGGGATCGCGAGACCGATCCCGGCCACGCCGCCGACCTGCGTGAGGTTCGACCCGCTCGTGCTCGTGTCGCCCGTCAGGCCGAACGCCATGACGCCAGCCTCGAGGCCGAGCAGGCCCTCCTTGCCCTCCTCGTTGACCCACGTGAAGCGGGAGATGACGCCGAAGCTGAGCGCCATGGCTCCCGAGCCGTGCGTGCCGCCGAAGCGGTAGAGGCCGGTGGGGATGGCCGACGTCGCGTAGATGCGGACGCGCCCGGTGCCGAACACGATCGACCACTGCACGGCCGGCGCGTTCTTCAGCAGCGACTCGCCCCCGAGGTAATGGGTCTCGTCGCCCTCGTGCGTGAGCCGCACGACGACGCGGTCGTACGGCGCGCGGACCCCCTTGATCCACGAGATGCGTGGCTCGGCCCCGCGCCGGAGCACGACGCGCTCGCTGATGGCCGCATCGCCGCGCACCGCGCTGTCGACCTGCCGGACCTCCATCTCGACGCGGAGCTTCTGCGCGCCGAGCTCGCTGCCCAGGCGTTCGCGATGGATGACGAGGCGGCAGTTGTCGCGCATCGCGAAGGGCAACCGCCGCTGCACCCCTGGCATCACGCGCTCGGTGTGGCCGTGCTCGTCGTTGCAGAGCAGCTCGGCGAGCGGCTGCGCGGTGGTCGCCGAGAGATCGAAGGGTGCCGGCTCGTTCGCCTCCTTCACGGCGCGCTGGATGGGGTCCGAGAAGAGCGCCAGGTCGACGTCGGAGAGCGGCTTGGGAAGCGCCGTCGCGCGAAACGAGAGCTGCAGCGTCGCGAGCCCCGCGGCGTTGTGGTCACCCCGCACGCGCGTGACGCCCCCGTTCCGCTCGACCGCATAGACGCCGTCGACCGGCAGCAGCACGAGCTCGCCGCCTTCGACCTTCGGAAAGTGCGCGACCGCATCCCGGTTGAACGGCACGAAGTCGAGGCCCGGGAACCCGGCGATCTCGAGCACGCTGCGGGGCGTGGGAGCCAGGCGCGTGTCGACGCGTGAAGCCGCGACCACTGCGCCGTCGACGCCAGGCCGTACCGCGGTCAGCGGGAGGGTCGCCGCGTCCACCGAGCCCACCGCGAGGACGACGTAGGTGACGTCCTGCACGTTGATCTTCTGCGCCACGTCGATCGACCGCGCGCCGACGAAGTAGTGAAGCGCCTCGGCATCCTTCGCGCAGGCCGCGCCGACCTTCATGATGAGCCGCGCCGAGGGCACCCCGCGAAACACCGCGCCGGAGACGGGCTCCATCGGGCAGCGGAGGATCGATACGCGCGACACGAGCGGCCCCGGCTTCGGCGTCGTGATGCCGGGCGCCACCGTGAAGCGAACCTCCACCTGGGACACGCTCTCGGGCGGCGCCTGCACGCGCAGCTGGCCGTTGTCGAGACGGCACGGGGCGCCGCGGCACTCCACCTCGGCAGCGGCCTCGGGGTGGAGCAACGGGAGCAGGCCGAACCCCTGCGAGACATCGACCGCCGGCGTGATCGGCAGGAGCGCGCTCACCTGCACCTTCTTCGGCGCGAGGACCATGGCCGCGGGAGCGACGCGCCTTCCCTCGGCGTCGAACACGACGGCATCGGTGGAGACGAGCGAGCCGGCCGGCCAGAGGCGGATCGGGCTTGCCGAGGGGTCGGTCGTGAGATTGCGGGCGACGCTCCACACGCAGCGCTCGACGCCCGCCGGCAACCTGGGCGCATTCGCGTCGGCCGTGACGCCGCACCGATCGGCCTCGAGCCCCGCGGGCACGGGCCAGCTGATGATGCTGCCGTCGAGCGAGGCCCCCTCCGCTTCGAGGCGGCCCTCGTCGACGTACCAGACGCTGGCCGGACGGTTCACGACCGGGATCTTGCCGGTCGCCACGAGGCGCACGTCGGTCCTGTTGGTCACGCACTCCGCGGGCGAGGCCGCGAGCGTGGCGTCGACGATGCGACCGAGCGCGCTGCGGTCGACCGGCGGACGGAGCGCGCGACCGCCCGACTCCACGGTCCATCCCGCGGGGGGAGCGCCGCAGAGGACCCGGCCCTGGCCGAAGGCGATCGCCCGCCCACCCACCGGCGCGTGGAACACCTCGGCACGGACCTCGCGGCCCCACAGGATCCCGCAGAGGACCACGAGGGCTGTGAGATAGACGCGCAGGGCTCGCATCGGCAGCCCGGTAGACCGCACGAGCCCGACAAAAGCAACAAGGCCCGATCCTTCCGGACCGAGCCCTGATTCTCACGGTCGCTCAGGTTGCCCTGGTGACCCCAATGGGAATTGAACCCATGTTCCCGACGTGAGAGGCCGGTGTCCTAACCGCTAGACGATGGGGCCTAGTGTCCGTTTCCGAGTCTCCGTTTCCGGAGGCCTTCTAAGCAGAGTGAAGAAGTAAGTGTCAACCACAAGAGGCTGGCTGGGGGACAAGGATTCGAACCTTGATAGACGGAGCCAGAATCCGTCGTCCTGCCATTAGACGATCCCCCATCAGGGAAAGCGAGTGACGCTTGCTGGCCGAGGCCGGGCGCACCTTAGCCAGCTGGCGTTTGTTGTCAAGCAGTTCTCAATCCTTGCATGCGCCGAGGCTCGACACCGAGGCTCCGGCGGCGGCCGCATGGCACGCGCTACTGTACGTCTGGCCGTCGCACGCGCAGACCGGCAGGTAGATCTGCGGACACATCTGCGGGCGGTACGAGCACACGCCGCCGGCGTCGAACGCCCCGCAGATGTCGGTCGCCTTCCAGCTGCAGAACTGACCGGCGTTGCACGACGAGCTGCCGCGACCGCCGCAGCCCTTGCCCTCGCGAGCGACGACGCGGAGGTAGAACTCCTGCGCCATCACCATCGGGCCGCAGGTCGTCGAGCCCGCGACGCACTTGGGGATCGCGATGCCGCCCGCCACGAGGATGCCGTCCTTCGTGGTCAGCGCCTGCTGCGCGAGGTCGAGATCGGCCGGCTTCGCGAGCGAGGCGGTCGACTCGAGGTGCGTGGTGAGGACGTTGTGGTCGTCGTGGCCGTTGAGCTGGTAGGCGGTCGTCGTCGGGCACGGCGCCGTGATGCAACGGATGCCGTTGTCGGCGACGCGGTAGAACGAGCCGCTCGGCGCCGAGCCGGTCGCGCCGACCCACACCTGGCTCGCCTTCAGGGTGGAGACGATCTTGCCGGCGATCGTCTTCTTGTACGTCGCCGCCTTCACGAGCGCGCTACCGTTGACGAGGGAGGCGCGCGCCTCCTGCTCCTCACGAGCCGACAGGCCGATGCCCGTCATCGTGAGCGCCGACACGTAGCACTCCGGCTGCGAGGAACCGTCGCCACACACGGTCTTCACCTGGTTCACGCGCTTCACGAAGAAGCCTTCACCCACCTGGCGGGTCACGACGAAAAAGCCGGAGTTCGAGGCGCCCGTGAGGTCGCTGTCGGACTGCTCGACCATCTCCTCTGCCGCGTCGTCCGAGCTCTGGTCGGTGTCGGCCGCACACCCGGCAACAGCCGAGCTGCAGAGGGCGACGGAAGCAAAAAGCGCGAAGAAGTTGGCCGTTCCAAGGTTCAGTTTCATGTGGGGGCTGCATGTAGCATCATGTATGCGCCGCGCAAAGCCCCGCTGCAGTTTTCTTCTCTCAGGGGATCCTCGATGCCGCTCGTCGCCGTCACGCACCTGCCTTCGCCGCACATGAACGATGCCCTGCGGACGTTCGTCGACGTCGCGCCCATCGATCTCGCGAAGGTCGCCGAGGAGCACGCCGCCTACCGCGCGCTGCTCGCGCGGGCGGGGGCGTCCCTGGTCGTCCTCGACGGCAGCCTCGGGTGCGCGGACGCGGTGTTCGTGGAGGACACCGCCGTCGTGCTCGACGAGGTCGCGGTGCTCACGTCGATGGGCGCCCGCGCGCGCCGCGCCGAGATCCCGGCGGTCGAGGCCGAGCTCCGCAAGCACCGCGAGGAGGTGGCGCGGCTCACCCTGCCCGCCACGCTCGACGGCGGCGACGTGCTCCGCGTCGGGCGCACCCTCCTCGTCGGCGCGAGCGGACGCACCAACGCCGGCGGCTTCCAGGCGCTCAGCTCCTGCCTCCGCCCGTTCGGCTACGACATGCGCGTCGTGAAGGTGACGGGGTGCCTGCACCTGAAGACCGCCTGCACCGCCCTGCCCGACGGGTCGCTGCTCGTGAACCCACGCTGGGTGGACCTGCTCGATCTGGAGGGCTTCACGCTCGTCCCCGTGGCGGAGGACGAGCCCGGCGCCGCGAACGTGGTCCTCGCGAACGACCACGTCATCACCGCCAGCGGCAACCCTCGCACGCGCGCCCGCATCGAGGAGCGCGGCTTCACCGTCTGGACCACCGATCTGTCCGAGATCGCGAAGGCGGAAGGCTCGGCCACGTGCCTGTCGATCCTCGTGCCGGACGGCGCGATCGAGGCGCCGTCCCGGTAGCGCGCCGGATCGGGTAGGCTCCGCGGCCGATGTTCGGCAAGGGAATCGAGATCTACCGCGCGACGAAGAAGAAGCACGACCTCGTCTTCAACGTCTTCCTCATGCGCCCCATCGCGGCGCAGATCGTCGCGCTGGTGGCCGGCACCGGGCTCACCCCGAACCAGGTGACGCTCATCAACCTCGCGATGTTCATCGTCGCGGGAGGTCTGCTGGTCGCGCTGCCCAGCTACGTCGGCGGGCTCGTCGCCATCGCCGTGCTCGAGGCGAGCTACTGCCTCGACTGCGTCGACGGCATGCTCGCGCGCCACAAGAAGATCGCGTCCAAGGAAGGGCACCTCTTCGATTTCTTCACCGACGAGATGAAGGCGCTCCTGCTCGCCGCCTCGCTCGGCATCCGCCTGTGGCGCACCGGCGGGCTCGGCCTCGACGGCACCATGTGGCCGGCGGGCGCCTCCGCGTTCCTGCTCGCCGGCATCGCCGGCTCGGTCGTCATCGCCTCGGCCGTGTCGCTCACCAACTTCGTGCGGCGCCCCGAGCTCTCCGGCAAGGAGACCACCGTCGAGGCGCACTACGAGGCGCACGTCGAGCAAAAGGCAAGCTCGCCGCTCCGGCGCGTCGCGCAGGTCGTGACGACGTTCCTCCGCTTCCTGAACCACTACCCGAGCCACATCTGGGCGTTCGCGGCGCTCGGCCGGCTCGACGTGTTCTTCTGGATCTACGTCAGCATCAACGCGCTCTACCTGGCGCGCGGCTGGCTCGGGATCGTGCTGCGGTTCGGACGCTGAGCGCGCGGGGCAAGAACGCCCCGCCGGGTCAGAGCGCCACCTTCGCGTGGTGCTCCTTGCCGCCCGTGTCCATCTTCGTCCCTTCGATGACGGCCTTCGCCGCCTCGAAGAGGTACCGCACGCCCTTCGTCCCGGTGTTGTCCCAGTACTCGCCGTGCTCGGGCCGGAGGCGGAGCAGCGTGATGCCCGGATCGTCCACGCCGTCCGGGAACCACGCGCGCCAGGGCTCCCGCCATAGCGCCTTGATCCTGGCGCGGTCCTCGACCACCTCGACGCGGCCGTTGAGCGTCAGGTAGAGGCTTCCCTGCTGGCCGGTCACGAGCGCCGCGGAGTCGCTCGCCGCCTCGTGGGTCTTCTCGCTCTGCTTGCCGGTCACGAACCAGATCTCGCCGCCCTCGCCGGCATCGGCAACCGCCATCGGGCGCGCGTGCATCGTGCCGTCGGTCGCCGCGGTCGTGAGCATCACCGTGTCGAGCTTCTTCACGGCCTCGATGAGCTTCGCTCGTACGTCTTCACCCATGGTCCTGTTCTCCTCGGGCCGCGGCTGGTGCAAGCGACGTGCTACGCCGCGCGCGGGGCCCGGGCGCGGTGCACGAGCGCCGCTGCCACGACCAGACCGATGCCGATGAGCTGTGAGGTCGACAGCCCCGCCGCCCCGCCGCGCGCATCGCGCCGGAGGATCTCGACGAAGAAGCGTGCGACCGCGTACAGCACGAGGGACGCCGCGAACACCTGGCCGTCGTACCGCTTGCGGGGCAGCACGTAGAAGAGACACACGGCGGCGATGGCGAGCGACGCGGCCGACTCGTAGATCTGTGTAGGATGCACGGGCTGGCTCCACATCCGCACGCTCTCGATGAGATGCGCCTTCGCCTGCTCCTCGCTCGCCGGGCTTCGCGGAGGAAAGGAGAGGCCCCACGGCAGCGAGGTCGTCGCGCCGAAGCAGCAGCCCGCGAGCAGGCAGCCCATGCGGCCGAACGCGAGCCCCATCGGGATCGCGAAGCCTGCCATGTCGGCGGCCTTCCAGAACGGGAACCGATCGCGCTGGAGCAGCCCGACGGCGGCCGCGGTCGCACCGATGAAACCGCCGTAGTACGTGAGGCCTCCCGCCCAGAACTTCGCCCACGCGAAGCAGTCGGTGGTTCGCGGGTGACACACGCCCTTCGCGGCGTCCCAGACGCCGTCGTACACCGCCGAGACGCACTCGCCGCGATCGAGCGGCCAGTCGACCTTCGCCGGATCGGTGCAGAGGTGCACGTAGTCCCAGAAGTACCCGTCGGCGAGGACGTGGAGGATGCGCGACCCTGCGACGCCCGCGAGGAGCATCGCCAGCCCGAGATCGACGACCACGTCCGGGTTCAGGCCGATGCGACGCGCCCACAGCACGCCGAGCCCCGTCGCGAAGAGGAATCCCGAGAGAAGGAGGACGAAGTAGGACGGGAAACCTACATCCATCAGGCGGAACAGCTCGGGACGCATCGGCGTTCTCCATAGTAGTCGACCGCCGAGCGGTCACGTCGTTATGCTCGCCGAGCCGCAACCGCGCCGCGCCCCGATGACCCAGCCTGCCATCGACAAGTCGCCCTCCATCACGTCGGGCATGCTGCTCGCCGGCAAGTACCGGATCGAGCGGCTCCTCGGCGAGGGCGGGATGGGCGTCGTGCTCGCCGCGACCAACGAGGCGCTACGGCAGCGCGTCGCCATCAAGCTCCTGCGAAGCGCGACCCTTGCCAACGAGAAGGCGCTCGGCCGCTTCGAGCGCGAGGCCCGGGCCGCGGCTCGGCTCCGGAGCGAGCACGTCGCGCGCGTGCTCGACGTCGGGAAGCTCGAGGACGGCCGCCCCTACATGGTGATGGAGTACCTCGAAGGCCAGGACCTCGGCGACCTCATCGACCACGGCCCCTCGCTGTCGGTGACCGACACCGTCGACTACGTGCTGCAGGCCTGCGAGGCGGTGGCCGAGGCGCACGCCGCCGGGATCATCCATCGCGACCTGAAGCCTCGGAACCTGTTCCTCGCGGCGACGGTCGACGGACGACCCCTCGTCAAGGTGCTGGACTTCGGCATCTCGAAGGACGACGGCGCGAACGGCGCCGAGGACATGTCGCTCACGCGGACCACCGAGATCATCGGGTCGCCGAGCTACATGTCGCCCGAGCAGCTGCGCGCCTCGAAGGAGGTGGACGTACGCACCGACATCTGGGCGCTCGGCGTCATCCTCTACGAGCTGCTCACGAAGAAGGTGCCCTTCCAGGCGGTGACGGTCACCGACCTCGTCGCGGTCGTCCTCATGGATCCGACGCCCGATGTGCGGGTCGATCGGCCGGACGTCCCGGACGGCGTGGCCTACGCCATCCACCGCTGCCTCGAGAAGCGCCGCGAGGAGCGGTTCTCGAGCGTCGCCGAGCTCGTCGGCGCGCTCGCCCCGTTCGCGAGCGCCCACTACGCCGGGATGGGCGAGCGTGTGCTGCGCGTCGCGCAGGGATCCTCGCGCGGGCTCCCGCCGTCCGACACCGGGTCGGGACCTTACGCGCATGCCGCGGCGGCCCGCGGTCCGTCGCAGGGACCGGGTACCGGGCCGCTCGCGGTCCGTCCCTCGGGCCAGCCGGGCCATCCGAGCAACGTTCCGGCGGCCGCGTCGTCGGCGCGCGTCGCGGTCCCCGGGCACGGCGGCGGTACGTCGGTGGCGTGGGGGGAGACGCAGGTCGAGCCCGGAACGGGGGCGCCGCGCGCGTCGCCATCGCGCGCTCCGCTGGTCCTCGCGGCCCTGCTCGCGGTCATCGTCCTCGGGCTCGGCGGCACGGGCGCGGTGCTCTACACGAGGCATGCTCGCGCCAGTGCGAGCACCGCCGCCGGGTCCGCGTCGCCGCCCGGCGAAGCGATCCCGCTGCCTGCCGGGCGCAAGGATCTTCCTGCGAGCACGGCGGCGGTGACGGCGGCGCCGCCGTCGAGCGCCGCGGCATCGTCACTGCCGGAGGGACGGGTGCCGGTCACCGCCGCGCCGCCGTCCAAGCCCGCACCGGCCGCGAAGCCCGGCGCGAAGACGACGCCGCCGACGCCCGCCGCGAAGCCTGACGATCTCAGCAACATCGGCCGTCGCTGACATACCATCGGCGGGTGCCCTCCATGCGACGCCGACGCCGACGCCAACGCCTTCCCTTCACGCCCACGCTCGGCCGGCTCCTGACCGGAGCCGCGCTCGTCGCCGGGCTCCTCGTCCACGTCTCCCCGGCGCGCGCGGGCGACGAGGCCGCAGCCGAGGCTCTCTTCGCGGAGGCGAAGCGGCTCGCGGCCCAGGGCAAGCTCGCCGAGGCGTGCCCGAAGTTCGCCGAGTCGAACCGGCTCGACCGCGGCGCCGGCACGCTCATCCACCTCGCCGACTGCTACGAGAAGAACCATCAGAGCGCGAGCGCCTGGGCGACGTTCAAGGACGCGGCGTCGGCGGCCCAGGCCATCAACCGCCCGGAGTGGCAGAAGCTCGCCACGCAGCGCGCCGCTGCGCTCGAGCCGCGGCTTGCGAAGCTCACCATCAACGTCGTCGCTCCCGCCGACAAGATCGAGGTCACGCGCGACGGGGCTCCCACGTCGCCGGCGAGCTGGGGCATCCCGATTCCCGTCGACACCGGCACGCACACCGTCGCGGCGGGGGCGCCAGGACGGAAGCCCTTCACCACCACCGTGACCGTGGCGAAGGACGGCGACCGGCCCGAGGTCGTCGTTCCCGCGCTCGAGGCGACTCCGGCAGCGGCGGTCGCGGCCGCCGCGGCCCCTCCGCCACGTGCCGCGCCCGAGGAGCACGCGCCGCACCACGACGAGGGCGCGGGCCAGCGCACGGCGGGCTTCGTCGTCGGCGGCATCGGCGTCGCCGGGCTGGCGGCAGGCGCCATCACCGGCCTCATCGCCATCCACAAGAACAAGGACTCGAAGGACGCGTGCCCGGACGACGGCGCCTGCGGGAGCCGCGACGCCGTCGACGCGAACGACAGCGCGAAGACGTTCGGCGTCGTGTCGACGATCGCGTTCATCGCGGGCGCGGCGGGCGTGGTCGGCGGCGCCATTCTGGTCCTCACTGCGCCGCGCGACGCGAGCAGCTCGCGGGCCGGCCTCCGCGTCGTGCCGGCAACCGACGGGCGGTCCGCCAATCTCTCCGTGCTGGGGGTCTTCTGACATGACGAGCCGCTCGACGACACGCCTCGGACTCGTGCTCGGCTCCCTCCTCGTGCTCGGCACGGGGTGCGGCGCGCTCATCGGTACGAAGGACATCTTCTACGACGACCTCGGCGACGGCGGCGCGCCCGAGGCCAGCACGGCGGACGGGCCCGCGACGGGCGACGCCGGGACGGACGCTGCGGCCTGCACGGCGCAGGTCGACACCGACGCGAAGAACTGCGGACGGTGCGGCCACGATTGCGCCGGAGGCGAGTGTCGCGGCGGACGTTGCCAGGCCGTCCAGCTCGCGGCGGTCAGCAACGCGCCGCTCTATGACGTGTCGACCTCGGCGGAGAGCGTCTTCGCCACCAGCTACGTCAGCCTCGTGACCGAGGAGGGCGGCATCTGGCGGGTGGCCAAGGCCGGCGGGCTTCCCGAGAAGTACGTCGACCTCCGTTCCGCGGTCGCCTCGGTGGTCCTCGGCGACACGCTCTACTTCGTCGTCGAGGACACGGGCCCGGCCGGGACCGGCACCGGCACCGGCGGCTTCTACTCCTGCCCCGTGAAGGGCGCCGCGCCGTGCACGCCGCACCTCATCGCGGCCAGCACCGGCTCGAGCGCGATGTCCCTCGACGGCACCACCATCTACTTCGAGGACGCGACGGACGGACGTGGCCTCATGCGGTCCGTCAACGGCGCCGTGCCCACCGTCCACCGGAGCGGGTTCGGCTTCGGCGCCAACTGCTACGCGGACGACGCCCACGCGTTCTACACCGCGGCCCTGACCAACTCGCCGCGACACACCACTCTCTTCGAGGCGTTCGAGGACGGAGGCGCGAACGTCGTCTCCACGTACCCCAACGAGTTCGCCGATCCCGGGACGTTGAAGGGGACCGCCGACTACCTGCTCTTCACGTCCTACGACATCAAGAAGACCAGCGGCGGCGTCGTGCGACGGATTCCTCGCTCCGGCACCGTCGCGCCGTGCGACTTCGGCGGCTCGACGAACAAGCGGCCGTTCGGCGTCTCGTACGACGCGACGCGCGTGTACTGGGCGAACCAGGGCGACGGCGACGACCAGCCGTACCTCGGCGGCAGCGTCGTGACCTGTGAGCTCTCGGGCTGCTGCGCGGCCGGTGACCCGCTCTGGAGCGGCGACGCCTGGCCGACCGCGGTGACCGTCGACGACAGCGCCGTGTACTTCGTGACGCGGGCGACCGGCGGCATCTGGAAGGTCGCCAAGCCCTGAGCGGCGGGAAGCTGCTTGGCGCGGCCGCGCGCGTTCGCTAAGCCGCGTCCTCATGACGTACACGCTCGGGGTCCTCGGCGGCAGCGGCCTCTACGAGATGGAAGGTCTCAGCGGGGTGCGCGAGCTCGCCGTCGACACGCCGTACGGCCCGCCGAGCGACGTCCTCGTCGAAGGCACCACCGCGGGCGGGACGCGGCTCCTCTTCCTTCCGCGCCACGGCCGCGGGCACGCCGTCCCGCCCCACCAGATCAACTACCGCGCGAACGTCTGCGCGCTGAAGACGGCCGGCGCAACGCACCTCGTCAGCATCAGCGCGGTCGGCTCGATGAAGGAGGAGATCGTCCCCGGTCACCTCGTCGTCCCCGACCAGGTCATCGATCTCACCAAGCGCCGCATCACGACGTTCTTCGAGGACGGCATCACCGGGCACGTACCCTTCGCCGACCCGACCTGCGCCCTCCTCGCGGCGGCCGTCGGAAAGGCCGCCGACGCCACCGGCGCCACCGTGCACCGCGGCGGTACCTACGTGTGCATGGAAGGGCCGCAGTTCTCGACGCGCGCGGAGAGCCGGCTCTATCGGACGTGGGGCGCGTCGGTGATCGGCATGACGGCGGCGCCCGAGGCGAAGCTCGCGCGCGAGGCGGAGCTCCCCTTCGCGCTCCTCGCGCTCGCCACCGATTACGACTGCTGGCACGAGGGCCACGACGCGGTCTCGGTCGAGCAGGTCGTCGCGACCATGAAGCAGAACGTCGCGCTCGCCAAGGCGATGCTGGCGGGCCTCGCCACCGCGCTCCCGGATCCGGCGCTGAGCATCGCGAGCGGCGCATCGCGCGGCGCGGTCATGACCGCGCCCGAGAAGATCGCGAACGGCGCGCGCGAACGGCTGAAGTGGCTCCTCGGATGACGTGCTAGGCTGCGCGCCGCCCATGAACCAGAATCACCTTCTCATCGTTGGCTCCGTTGCGTTCGACGACCTCGAGATGCCGAGCGGCACCTTCGAGGACGTGGTCGGGGGCGCCGCGACGTACGCGTCGATTGCCGCCTCGCTCCTCACCCCGACCCGGCTCGTCGGCGTCATCGGTGACGACTTCCCGGCCTCGGCGACCGAGGACCTCCAGCGGCGCGGCGTCGACCTCGCGGGCCTCGAGAAGGCGAGCGGCAAGACCTTCCGCTGGCGCGGCAAGTACTCGGCGGACCTGTCCACGCGCGAGACGCTCGATACGCAGCTCAACGTGTTCGCCGACTTCCGGCCGAAGATCCCCGCGTCCTTCCGCTCGTCGCCGTACGTGCTGCTCGGCAACATCCACCCTGCCCTCCAGCTCGAGGTGCTCGGTCAGATCGACAAACCGAAGCTCGTCGTCGCCGACACCATGAACTTCTGGATCACCGGTGAGCCCAAGCTCCTCGGCGAGGTGATGAAGAAGGTGGATCTCCTCGTCATCAACGACGAGGAGGCGCGCGAGCTCACGGGCATCCACAACATCGTCAAGGCGGCGGCCGACATCCGGAAGCGCGGTCCCTCGCGTCTCATCATCAAGCGCGGCGAGCACGGCGCGCTCTACTTCGACGACGCCGGCGCGTTCTTCGCCCCCGCGTATCCGCTGGAAGAGGTGGTCGACCCCACGGGCGCCGGCGACTCCTTCGCAGGAGGCCTCCTCGGCTACATCACGCGCGTGGGCACGCTCGAGCATCCGATGATGCGCCGCGCGATGTACTTCGGCTCCGCGCTCGGCTCGTTCTGCGTCGAGGGCATCGGAGCGCGCCGCCTGATGACCGTCACCCAGGACGATCTGAAGAAGCGCATGCAGCAGTTCATGGCCCTCGTGGAGACGGGCGGCTCGGTGGGTCTGCCGTCGTGAGCACGCGTCGCGCACGTCGGGGCCTCTGGGGACAGGTGGCGCTCGGGCTGGCCGGGCTCGGCGGCGCGGCATGCGTCGCGCTCGCCTGCTCCGACGACCCGCACCTCCGCACCTCGCCCGAGCAGGCGGCGGGCGGCGGCGGGGCGTGCGCGGCCACCGCGGGAAAGCTCCCGCCTCCGACGTGCGACGACTCCGAGAACCGCTGCACGCAGGCCGCTCCCGCGTGCAGCATCGACGAGGCGCGCTGCGGCAGCGCCTCGACGTGCCTGCCGATCGGCGACAACAAGGGGAAGACGGTCCAGGACTTCCGCATCCGGCGCCTGAAGATCGCGACGCCCGCGACCCTCGCCGGCGATCTGATCCAGAACACCGTCGTCACCCTGAACATCGATCTCGCCGAGAAGTCGTGCGGCGAGAACGGCAAGGGCCTCTTCACGTGGCTGCTGCGCGTCGACCGCGCGAACGGCACGCTGGTCACCGGCGGCGCGCCGCCGCCGAACGACGCGATCGGTCAGGGGTTCTGCTTCGCGCGCTTCGACAGCGGCGCGCTGAAGGTCGCGCCGATCAGTACCAAGATCGCGTTCGAGGGCGACACCTTCCGGTCGCTCGACCCGCAGAAGCTGTCGATCCCGATCTTCCTCTCGCAGGACATCGGCAGCGTGGTGCTCCTTCCGATCAGCGACGTGCGCCTCGAGGGCGTCACGATCTCCGAGGAGGGGCAGTGCATCGGGAAGCTGAATCGCCAGGCGCTCGACTCGAACTGCTTCGACGACTCGCTGTGCTCGAAGTGGAAGACCTCCGGGTCCCTCGGCGGCTACATCACGCTCGAGGAGGCGGATCAGGTGAAGATCCGCGATCTCAACAACAAGTCGCTGTGCTCGTTCCTCTCCGGCGAGAGCGACGTCTGCGCGCGCGATGCCCAGGGCAAGATCGTCTACAAGGGCGACTACTGCTCGGTCGACAAGCAGCCGGGCAGCTGCGGTGACAGCACCTGGCTCGCCGCCACCTTCGCGGCGAGCGCGGCGAAGATCTTCGACGGTCAGGGGGTCATCGAGGCCTGCTCAGGTGCGGCGGCGCCCGCCGATGGCGGCGCGGACGCGTCCGGCGCCGATGCGTCCGCCGACGCGGGCGACGGCGGCTGACGCGCGACTGACGCGCGACTGACGCGGGCCGTGACGCAGGACGCCTGACGCGGGCCGCAGGTCTACGCGTCGCGTTATCCCACTTGGTTGTAGGCGTCGCCTTCTGGCGCGTGCTCTTCGCGTGCGCTCGCCTTAGACTGTGTAAAGGGCTCGCGGCGAGCGCGCGGCCACGAACGCTTCCCGTGCTGGGTCCGCGCGTTCGAGGTCACGCCTCCATGCGCAGCGCAGGAGGACTCATGCTGACCCGCTTTCGCCACCTGTTTGGCGTTCTCTTCTTCCTTCTCGTCGCGTCGTGCAGCGGGGGCGGCTGCTCGTCCGGCTGCAGCAGTTGCGCGGGCATGACGCCCCTGCCCGGCGGCTTCCCGAAGGACCAGACGATCGAGAACGCCGCGACCGTGCGCGTCTCGCGTCCCGGTCTCGACTTCGTCGAGAAGCAGCTGCCCGCGATCGTCACGAAGCTGATCGCCGCGCCCGGCGGCATTCTCGGCGTCGACATCCCGACCATCGATCCGCCGAAGACGCAGATCGCGAACATCGGCATCGGCAAGATCCTGATCGACCCGGCGGTGTGCCCCGACGGCCCCGACCCGAAGGCGAACCCGCCGCGCTGCCATGCCGAGGTGAACATCGGCGGCGCCACGTTCCAGATCGACTCGATCAAGCCGAACGCGGTGAAGCTCCGCGGCGTCCTTCCCGTGAAGCTCGAGAACACCCCGGTCGCCGCGGAGGTCCGCGCCGACCCGATCATCGGCGGCGAGTTCGGCATCGGCACGATCACCCTGTTCATCGGCTACGGCGACGGCGGCTGCAACGACGGCAAGCCCCAGGTGACGCCGCACGCGCTGCCCATCGGGATCACCATCCCGCTCGTCGAGGAGACGACCTCGCCGCGCAACGGCTACATGAAGATCGACATCGACAAGGCGGAGATCGATCTCTCGGCGCTGTCGACCGACGACGTCAAGGTCTGCTCCAGCTGCGGCTTCGCCAGCGAGGTCTGCAGCGCCATCACGAACGCGGGCTTCGTGAAGGGCCTGGTCGTCGATCCGCTGAAGAACGGGCTCACGAGCCAGGTCAAGACGCTCCTCGCCGACAGCCTGTGCACCGCGCCGAACCCGGCGCTCGTGCCGTCGTGCCCCACGAACACGTCGCCCGACGCGTCGAACACCCACTGCGTGTTCGACTCCGACAAGACCAAGTGCGTCTCGACCCTGCTCGGGACCGACTCGCACGTGAACCTGGGCGGGCTCCTCAAGAGCATCTCGCCGGGGACCACGGGCGGGCTCGACTTCGGCCTTGCCGCGGGAGGCTCGATGAAGCCGTTCCCCAACGCCGATGCCAACGCGCAGGGCCGCACCCCGAACGGCATCACGCTCGGCATGCTGGGCGGCACCGTCCCCCAGCCGGTCTCGAAGTGCGTGCCGTTCGCGGAGCTCACGAAGCCGACCGGCATCCCGCTCCCCGACGAGCTCGCGCCGACCACCGCCGATCCCGCGACGGCCCCGCACGTGGGGCTCGCGCTGTCCGGGCGGTTCCTCGATTACGCGTTCGGCAGCGTCTACAACTCGGGGCTCCTGTGCCTCGGCGTCTCGAGCGAGCAGATCGACATGCTCCGCTCGGCGCTGCTGAGCATCATCATCCCGTCACTGAAGACGCTCACGTTCGAGCAGGGTGACGCGGCGGCCGCGATCACGACGCGGCCCCAGGCGCCGCCCACGGTGAAGATCGGCGGCGGCACCGGCCCGGCCGACCCGCTGCTCGGCATCACGCTGCCGAAGTTCGCGCTCGACTTCTACCTCTGGCACCTCGACCGCTTCGTGCGCGTGTTCACGTTCGAGTCGGATCTCACGATCCCCGTGAACCTGCAGACGAGCAAGGCGGGCATCACGCCGGCGCTCGGCGACATCGTCGTCCAGAACGGCAAGGTCACGAACGCCGACATGCTCATGGACGATCCGGGGCTCGTCGCCGGGGCGCTCTCGGGGCTGCTCGGTGGTCTCGGCAAGCAGCTCGTGGGCAGCGGCTTCTCGCCCATCGACGTCTCGACGGCGCTCTCGACGTTCGGGCTCGGGCTCGACATCGGGCAGATCGGAAAGCTGACGAAGGGCACCGACGACTTCGTCGGCATCTTCGCGACGATGTCGAAGACCGGCGGCGCCGCCACGATGGAGGCCGACACCCAGGCCGTCCTCGTGTCGAAGACCGTCCCGGCCGAGCACATGCAGCTCGCGACGATGGACCGCGCGTCCCTCCCCGAGCTCACCGTCGACCTCGCCTCGCCGCAGGCCAACAGCGAGCATCCCGTCGAGTACGCGTGGTGGATCGATCGCGGGACGCGGTCGACCTGGTCGCGCGAGCGTCACCTCGTCGTGAAGGACGACCAGCTGCTCCTCCAGGGGCGGCACGTCCTGCACGTTGCGGCGCGCGTCGCCGGCCGCGCGGACACCGAGGACGCGACGCCCGCCGAGGTGCCGTTCGTCATCGATGCCGTCGCGCCGTTCGTCACGGTGAAGGCGGGCACCACCAGCGCCACCACCGCGACCCTGCAGGCGTGGGACCTCGTCAGCGCCGACTCCTCGCTCGTCGCGCGCTACCGGCTCGACGCGCAGCCGTTCGGCGAGTGGCGCGCGGTCCGCGAGCTCGCCCAGCTCGACGTCGGTCATGCGGAGACAGTCACCGTCGAGGTGAAGGACGAGGAGGGCAACGTGCGCTCCGTGACGCAGGAGCTCCGCGGCCGTGCCGACGGGTCGCTCGCCGCGGCGGGCTCCGGCTGCGGCTGCTCCACGCCGGGCGGACGGGATCGCGCTCCCAACGGCTACGCGGCGGCGGCGCTCGCGGTGCTCGGGCTCGCCTTCATGGTGCTCCGTCGGCGTTCGGCGCCGGCCGGCGCCGCGGGCGGGATGAACCGCACGCTCCTTGCCATCGGATCGATCGGCGTCGTCGCGGCCTCGAGCCAGGGCTGCAGCTGCGGCAGCGACAGCGACGATCAACCCGTCCTCTGCGGCGCCGACTGCAAGCAGGAGTGCCAGGCGCCGCTCGAGCTCGGCCTGCCCGGATCGTACACGTCGCTTGCAAAGGCGGCCGACGGCACCATCTGGGTGGCCGGCTACAACGACGCGCTCCTCTCCGAGGGCGAGAGCGATCTCTTCGGCGATCTCGTCGTCGGCAAGTACGATCTCGGCAAGCAGCGCGTCGACTGGCAGACGGTCGATGGCCTCCCGCCTCCGCGCACCGACGGAACGTGCGCGGCGCGCGCGAAGGACTCGTGGCGCAACGGCGAGGTCGACGCCGGTGACGACGTCGGCCTGTGGACGAGCCTCCAGCTGGCCGCCGACGGACGCCCGATGGTCAGCTACTACGACGCGACCAACAAGAAGCTGAAGTTCGCGGTCGGCAGCCCTGCGGAGGGCGGCTACCACTGGAACACCTTCACGCTTCGCGAGGCGGCCGGCGCCGACGTGGGGCGGTACGCGAAGATGCTCGTCGTCGGCGGCAAGCCCGTCGTCGCCTTCCTCCAGGTCGAGGCGGGCGCCGAGGGCAAGACGCGCTCGCGCGTCGTGGTGGCCCGCGCGAACAGCGAGGTGCCGGCCGACGGCAGCGACTTCCGCTTCGAGGACGCGGCGGTCGAGGAGTCGAACCCGTGTGGCGCGACGACGTGCACGGGCGGCCAGGTCTGCCTGAAGACGACCGGCACGTGCACCGCGACCACCGCGGGCTGCACCCCGGCGGACTGCGGCTCCGGCAAGGCCTGCGTGGCCACGGCCGGCGCGGCGACCTGCGAGGCCACGAAGAGCGGCACGCAGACGTACCCCGACGTGTTCGGTGACTTCATCACGCTCGCGCAGGGCGGCGGGAAGCTCGGCATCGTCGTCTACGATCGCCCGCACGGTAACCTCGTCGCCCTCGCCGACCAGGGCGGCGGCACCTGGACGCGGACCGTCCTCGACGGCGAGACCGGCTCACGCACCGACGGCACGGCCATCGACACCGGCGACGTCGGCGTGGCCGCGTCGCTCCAGATCGACGACGGCGGCACGTGGCACGTCACGTACGTGAGCGGCCTCGACGAGACGCTCCGCTACCTCGCGGTCACCGCCGGCAAGCCCGGCAAGTCCGAGATCATCGACGATGGCTCGGGCGTCGACGGCAAGCCGTTCCCCGACGGCAAGCACCTCGTCGGCGACGACTCCGCGCTGCGCGTCGACGGCGACCTCGTCACCGTCTACTACCAGGATGTCACGGTGGGACAGCTGCGCCGCGCCAGTGGCACGAAGTCCGGCGCCGGCCACACGTGGTCCACGCGCGCGCTCGCCCAGGACGGGAAGTTCGCGGGCTACTTCCCGCAGATCGTCCCCGGCGAGGACAAGGTCGCGAACTTCTGGGAGCAGACCGACCGCGCGTCCCACTCGCGGGTCGGTGACGTCACCATCGTCACGCCCTGACGGCGCGACCGCTCAGGAGGTCGGCAGGTTCGGCGGCGGCTGCTTGCCGAAGTTGGCCCGCGCCGCCTCCCGGACCTGGGCCTCGAGCTTCTCGAGCTCGGGGTCGCCCTTCACGAGCGCATCGTACTCCTCGATCGTGAGGCCGACGCGCCCGGCGCCGAGCTCGAAGCAGCGCTGGAGGCTCGCCTCGTCGTTGGCTCCCGGGTTGTGGGTCGCGATGAGCTCCTCGGTCTTGCGCATGACGCTGACCGCCTTGGCGCGCTCCGACACACCGTTGTGAGGCATGTCCGCTTGCGCCTCACGCGAGCGGAAGTCCTCGCGGGCCGAGAGGTCGGAGGTGCCGCTCTGCTCGAGGGCCTCCTGGCCGAGGGGCTTGGAGGGGTCCTCGAAGGAGCGGCCCGGCTTCCGCTCGTCCGGGATGTGCTCGGCCGGGGCGGTCGCGGTCGGGAAGGTAGGTGAGGACGGAGTCTGGGGCATGACGTGTCTCCTTGGAGACGCGTGGAGCAAGAGCCGTGCTCGGCCGTGACTGCGACGTTCAGGCGGCGACGTCGGAGCTCGCGACCGCCGGCCGGAGCTCGACGCCGCTCGAGCGCTCACGCTCGGCGTTCACGACGTCGAGGAGCTCGGCCTTCGTCGCGACGCCGAGATCGATGAGGACCCGCATGAAGCCGTCGACGTACCCGTGGGCGCGCGCGAGCCGCCCGTACGCTTCGCCGGAGGCCTTCGCGGCGAAGACGTCCGCCAGCATGGTCCTCAGCTCGGAGAGCAGCTCGGTCTTCGACTTCATGGTCTGACCGCTATCGGAGCCGCCGGGCGAGGGCCAAAATTTCTGCGGGCGCCCAGGCGCGGGCTCCTCACGAGAATAGGTGGTGGCGCGGCAGGCGTTCGGGTAGACGATGGAACGCGAGCGTCATGGCAGAGGACGAGACCGACACCGCGGAGCCGAAAGCGGTCGTCCGCGAGGCAGACGTAGCAGCCCCGGCGGCGGGCGATGACGACGCCCGCGAGGACGGCGACGCGGTGACGCGCGCGCCCGAGACCGCGGCGCTCGCCGCTCCGGTCACGCCCGAGCCCGAGGCCGACGTGGCGAGCGGCCGCGAGAGCGTCGCGCGCGAGAGCATCCGCGGCAAGGGCTCGCGGCCGAGCCTCTCCGGCGAAGCCGGCCCGCTTGCCGCGTACGAGGCCCTCGCCCGCTCGGCGCGTCTGCCTGATCTCGTGGCGATCGCCGAGAAGGTCATCGACGAGGCGGCCGCGGCGCGCCGCCCGGGCTGGACGCACATCGAGAAGGTGAGCGTCCTCGCCGACGAGGCGCGGCTCGCGCGCGCCGACGCGGACACCCCGTTCGGCAACGTCCTCAAGGTGCTCGGTGAAGGCCCCGAGGACGACGCGGAGCGCGCGCTCGCGTCGGCCGTCTGGGCCCATGCGATCGCCGAGGCCCGCCGGAACGACGAGGACCGCCTCGCCGGCGACGTGCTCTGGCTCGCCACGCACACCGCCTTCGACGCCACGCCGCTGCTCGACCGCGCGCTCGGCGAGGATGCCGACGAGCTGTGGATCGCCATCGGGCACCGCATCAAGCGCATCGACGAGGGCAAGGGCACCTCGCTGGGGCGCGGCGAGGCGATCATCGGCTCGGCGGCGCTCGCCGCCTCGAGCTCGCCCGCCGCGCATCGCGTCGCCGGTGACCTCGCCGGAAAGCTCCGCGACCCGATGCTCTCGCGCCTGCTGGAAGGAGCGACCGTGGGCGGCACCTCGCGCGAGCTCCGGCTCGAGGGCGAGGCCATCGCGCCGCCGCGCGGCCCCGTGGCCACGACGCTCCTCGCGGTGACCGGACTCCTCTTCGTGATGGGCGCGGCACGTCTCGTCGCCCGCGTCGCCCTCGCCTACCGTCGCCCCGCCGAGGTGTCGGTGTCCGAGGCCGGCATCCGCATGAAGACGCGCACCGAGATGCTGGGCCGCGTCCTCCGCGAGCGCGAGCACGTCATCGTGAAGAGCAGCCTCGCGCGCGTCGTCCGTGAGGTGCGCTACCCGCGCGCGGCGTTCTATGCGGGCCTCCTGGCGCTGGCGATCGGGAGCTACCTCGGCGTGCGGACGCTGGGCGATGGCGTCCGCTCCGCCTCCCCCTCCCTGCTGCTCGCCGGGCTCCTCGTCGTCATCGCCGGCGTCGCGATCGACTTCGTGCTCGGAAGCGTGCTCCCCAGCGCGAAGGGGCGCGTCCGTATCTCGTTCGTCCCGCGCACCGGGGCGACGCTCAGCATGACGGACGTGGACGCGGACCGCGCCGACGAGGCCCTGATGCGCGCCCTCGCGCGCTGAGCCGGACTGCCTACTGCGAAGCGGTCACGCGGTCGCCGAGGACTGCGTCGAGCTTGCCCGCAGTGGCCCGGACCTCGAGGCGCACCTGGCGCGGCGCGGCGCCGGCGCAGGCCCGTACGAGGCCCGCGGTCTGTCCGTGCGCGCGGTCGAGCTCCTCGCCCGACGCGACGTCGGTGAGGCGCGCCTCGAGGCCGGTTCCCTCGCCCTCGACGCCGATCGCCACGCGGAGGCACTGCCCGGGCGGGACCGTTGCATTCTGCACGTACTGGTGCGAGGCATCGAGGCTCGCCTGGCGCACGCCTCCTGCGCCCTCGAACGTGCCGATCGGCCCGCCCGCCGCCCGGCCCAGCATGCGGCTCGCCGCGAGCGGGTGCGCGGCGAAGATCGGGTCGCGCCACCTCTCGGCGCGCGTCAGGACGGTGAACGGACCAGGGCGGCCGCGCGTGCCGAGGTCGACGCGTGCCTTGCCCCTCCCGCAGGCGAAGAGCGTCGTATCGCTCGCCCCCTCGGCGCTCGCGAGCAGCGCGCCCGCGTCATCCCACACGGCCACGTCGAGGAGCGCGAGCGGCGCGCCCGCCACGACGTCGATGCGCGTGCAGCCGGCGGCACCCGCGAGCTCCACGGGTACGGTGAGGCGGCGCCCGAGCTGCAGCTGACCGCTGGCCGACGCGGACGGCGCCGCGTAGCCCGCCTTCGCGAGGGCGGCATTGCGAGCGGCGCGCGTCTGCTCGAGGGGTAGCACCGGCGCCACCCACGCGACGTCGGCGCGGGCGAGCACGTCCTTCGCGGTGCCGATCTTCGTCCGCGCGATCACCGCCGCGACGAGCCCTCGGCCCAGGTGCGGGCGGACCTGGAGCGATCCGGTCATCGCGGTGGGCGAGCACACCGTCACCGAGCGCGTGGGGCCTCCGTCCTTGGCGCGTGCGACGAGGCGCCCGTCGGCATCGAGCACGTCGACGTCGATGATCGCGACGTCGTCGTCGGGCACGACGAGCGCGTCCGTGCAGCCGCCCTCGTCGATCGTGAAGCCCACCGCCGAGACGGCGCGGTTGTCCGCGGTGATGGCGAGGCGGCGCTGCTCCTCCCAGGTGCCGCCGATCGCCGCGCGATGCGCCCGCACCTGCTCCTCGAGGCCCGGCCACGCTTCGGGCGTGCGAGGCGCCGAGCCCGTCGTTCCGTGCGCGTTGGCGGCGCGGCCGATCTCGGGGGCGCGCTCCTTCGGCACGAGCTGAGCACCGACGACGCACAGGCCTTCGCCGCTGGCGGCGTGCGCCGCGACGTAGACGCGCGACGGATGCGGCGGACAGAGGAGGAGCGTCGGCCTGGGATCCGGCCCCTCGTCGACCGCCACCGGATTGCCTTCCTCGGCGAAGGCGGCGAGGTCGATGTCCTCGAGGGAGCCCGAGGCGCGCCCGTACGCGAGCAGGCATGCGTCCTTCGGGATGTCGACGAAGGCCCCGAGGCGCTCGCCTTCGCTCATCGGCCCCGATGCCACGATGGCGAGCGGCCCGCCGCCGAGCTTCGCGACGCGGGACGGCAGATCGCCGAGGAGCGGCCCTGCCTCGAGCGCGCCGAGCGCCACCTTCGGCGCGCGCGGCGGCGCCGTGACCACCGGCGCGTTCGCCGAGGAGCCCCCCGCGCACGCCGCGAGCCCCGCGACGGCGACCAGCGCCAGGAGGGCTGCGCCGGGACGACCGCCGATCATCGACCCGCCTCCCAGACCGCGCTCTTCATGCGGTAGACCGCGAGCCCCCAGCCGATCGCGGTGCCGCGCGCGTGCACCTCGACGCGCGCGCTCTCCTGCGCGCTCACGCAGAACGCGCTGAGCGCCGCCTCCTCCGTGACCCCGCGTTCGTCGGTGGACTCGCGCGCGCCGATGACCGTGCGGATCTGCAGCGCGCGCGCGTGCCCGTGGGTCAGGCCGACCACCGCGAGGTAACAGCCGCCCACCTCGAGCTGCAGCGGGAGCGGGGTCGTGCCCGAGCTTCCCTGCGCGAGGTACACCGGCTCGGCCTCGGGCGGCGCGACGTGCCGGGTGAACATGACGCGCGCCATCTTGCTGCGCACGCCGCTGCCCCACAGGGCCGGCAGGTGCTCGGGGAGCGGCCACGACGCCAGCGTGGAGACGACCTGGCCTCCGGGCGGCGCGCCCGCGAAGACCAGGCTCACCGGCGACGCGCGGCCGACGCAGGCCTCGAGGCGGGCATCGGGCGCCTCGGTGCGGTCACGCGCGAGGACGCGATCGCTGTCGGCCGGATCCCGCAGCTCGGCATCGACGTCGAGCCGGAACCGGCGGCCGAGGCGGTCGGGGCGCGGATCGCGCGCGAACAGCTCGACGCGGTGACAGCCGGGGGCGAGCGTCAGCTCCTCCTCACCGCCGCCGGTGTCGCCCGCCTTGATGGGCGTGCGCGGCTGCACGAGCGCGCCCTCGCGCTTGGCGCGGCTCTCGGCGAGCTCGGCTCGCTTGTCCTGCGAGGCGAGCGGCGGGAGCGCGCCGGCGTCGGGAACCGGGGGGAGCGCGCCGCCCGTTCGCTCCGGGATGACGCTGGTGAGCGCCGGCAGCGCCGCCGGAGAGTGCGCCACGATGATCTCGAGCGCGCCGCGGCCAGCGTCGCTCGTCACGACGAGATGGCGGACCGGCCGCGCGGCGCCGCAGCGCCGGAGCTCGACGACGCCCGCGGTGCTCACGGCACGGCCCCCGAGCTCGGGGGCGAGCGGATCACTGAGCGCGTCGGAGAGCCGAGCGCGGAAGCTGACCCCGCGCGCCCCGATGATCGCGATGTGCGTGCAGCCTGCCGCGTCGACGGCGGGATCACCGGCCTCGGGCCGCGGCACCGGGACGAGGCTCGTCTCGTCGTCGAACACGAACCGCGTCGGAAGAAGCGTCACCCGTGCTCCGGCGGCGCGCCACTGCTCGACGACGCGCGCTGCGACCTCGCGCGACGAGTCGGCGTGGGCCTCGGCGGGCGCCATGACCGCCGCCAGCACGGCCGGCATCACGAGGCGGAGAGGGAGGCGAGCCACCGGGAAGATCGTAGCACGCGTCGCCATCGGTAGCGCCGGAGGCCCGGGCGCCGCACGCGCTCAGAGGATCGTGAGCGTCGTCTCCACGAAGCGCCCGCCGGAGGCCGACCAGACGAACAGCTTGTGGTCGTCGACGACGCCCTGACGCACGCTCGTGACGAGGTACGCGAGATCGTACGAAGGCGCTGCGCCGCCCATGGTCGCGGCCTGCGCGTCCGTGTCCGAGAAGTACGCGCCGACGTCGAGATGCGAGTGATAGAGGACCTTCACCGGCCGGCCATTCCCCTCGCCCTCGCGGACCGCGCGCTCGACCTTGAGCGGATCGATGTCGAAGTACATGCGCCCGGTGCGCGGGTAGGTCTCGGGGTCGAGCCGGTGGAGCTTGTTGGCGCGGTTCTCGAAGGGCACGAGGGCATCGACCACGAGCGGCTCGCCGGCCGGCCCGAGGAGCAGCCCGCAGCTCTCCTCGTCTCGCCCGTAGGCGGCGCGCGCCTCCTCGTCGACGCGGTCCATGACCGCCTTCGTGACCGTCAGGTTGCCCAGGATCCAGGGATGCTTTTCGGCATTCATCGCGAGGCCCTCACCAGACGTGGCGCTTCTCCCATTTCATGGGCGAGAAGTAGCGGTCGCCGCGGTCGCACGCGATCGCCACGACGCAGCCGGGCTTGCCCTCGGCCTGCAGGCGCTCGGCGATCTGCACCGCGCAGTGCACGTTCGCGCCCGACGAGTGCCCGACGTGCATCCCCTCTTCCCGCGCCATCCGGTCGGACATGTCCCAGCCCTGCTCGGTGGTGACGGCGACGAGCTCGTCGTGCACCTTCGGGTCGTAGATGGGCGGCACGATGCTCGAGGCCATGTGCTTCAGGCCCTCGAGCCCGTGGAACGCGGAGTCGGGCTCGACCGCCACGCAGCGGATCGGCCGGTGGTGCTCGTGGAGGCGCCGCGCGGTGCCCATCATCGTCCCGCTCGTCCCGAGGCCGGCCACGAAGTGCGTGATCTGGTCGCCGAGGTCGCGCAGGATCTCGACGGCGGTGCCGTGGTAGTGCGCGAGCGGGTTCGACGGGTTGGCGTACTGGTCGGGGTAGAAGAGCTTGTCCGGCTCGGCGGCGGCGAGCTTCTTCGCGAGCAGGATCGCGCCGTCCGAGCCCTCCAGCGGGTCGGAGTAGATGATCTCGGTGCCGAACGCCTGGGTGATGTCCTTGCGCGCCTTCGACACGTTCGACGGCATCACGAGCTTCACCGGGATGCCGAGCGCCGCGCCGAAGAGCGAGTAGGCGACCCCGGTGTTGCCGCTCGTGGAGTCGATCAGGGTCTGACCCTTCCTGAGGCGCCCGTCGCGGAGCGCATCCTGGAAGATCCGGAGCGCCGCGCGGTCCTTGACGCTGCCGCCGGGGTTCGCGAATTCGAGCTTCAGGTACACGGGAACGTCGGGCGCGTTCCGCGTGACGACGCGCAGGCGGACGAGCGGCGTGTTGCCGACCGCGTCCACGACCGACTCGATGCGGCGCGAGCGGAGGACGGTCACGACGCTCCTGCTGCGGGGACGGCCCCGACGCCGAGGAGCTCGCGCATGACGACGACCGCCCGTAGCGCGCCGAGCGCCACCTCGCGGGCCGATGGATCGGTGATGCCGAGCGACGCGAGGGCCGCCAGCAGCGCGGGATCCTCGCCGGGCTCGCCGTCGCGCACGAGGACCGTGACGCCGGCCCCCGACAGGTACGCGGCGGAGACGTCACGCGCGAGCGAGGGCGCGCCGCCGAGCACGACCTCGGCCGCCTCGAGACGCGCCTGGCCCGCCTCGCCGACCTCCGCCAGGCGCACCTGCCGCCCGTGACGCGCGCTGCCCATGACGCCGCTCAGCGCCCGCCGGCGATCGCGGGGACGATGCTGACCTGCTCGCCGGCCTTCAGCTCGGTGCCGAGCCCGCCGCTGAAGCGGACGTCCTCCTCGCCGACGTAGATGTTGATGAAGCGGCGCACGCCCTTCTCGTCGAGGAGGCGGTCCTTCATGCCGGGGTGCTTCCGCTCGAGGTCCTCGATGAGCGCGCCGACGGTGGCGCCGGAGGCCTGCACCTCGTCGGCGCCGCCGGTGAGGCTGCGGAGGGCGGCGGGAATTCTGACGGTGGTGTCCATGGTGGGCTCGATGGGGGTTCGGGGTTTCAGGGTCAGGAGGCGTCGGCCGCGGCGTAGCGCGCAGCCTCGATCGATCGGATGGCGGGCCCTGCGTCGTCACCGCACAGCGCGCAGCCGCGCCGCGCCGCGAGCGGGCGGCGACGAGCGACGAGCGCCTTTGCGTCGAACGTCACGAGCGTGCCGAAGACGGACGCGTCGCCGCGGAGGATCGCGAGCGCCAGGTCGGCCTGCGCGGCCGCGACGACGCCGACCATCGGTCCGATGACGCCGGCGTCGGCACAGCTCGGCGCGTTCTCGCGCGGGATGTCCTCGAAGAGGCAGCGGTAGCAGGGGCGCCCCGAGGGAGCGACGGCCAGGGCCGTCCCGTGCCAGCGCACCGCCGCCGCGTGCACGATGGGCTTGCCCGCGAGCCGCGCCGCGTCGGCGGCGAGGAACTTGGTCGCGAAGTTGTCGCTCCCCTCGACGATCAGGTCGTACCGCCCCGCGAGCTCCACCGCGTTGTGCGGCAGGAGCCGCGTGCCGAGCTGCTCGACGACGAGCTGCGGAGCGATCCGCGCCAGCGCTCCCGCGGCGGCGACGACCTTGGAGCGGCCCACGTCCTGGTCACGGAAGAGGATCTGGCGATGGAGGTTCGATGCCTCGACGTCGTCGTCGTCGGCGATGGCGAGGGTGCCGACGCCCGCCGACGCCAGCGCGAGCGCCGCCGGGCACCCGAGGCCACCGATGCCGACCAGCAGGACGCGCGCGCGCGCCAGCGTCGTCACCGGAGCCCCGCCGGTGCGTGACGGACGGTGACGCCCGGGAAGAACTCGTCGAGGCTGAAGTACCGCTCGCCCGTGTCGCAGAGCACCGTGACGACGTTCTTGCCCGGCCCGAGCTCCGCGGCGAGCGCGAAGGCGGCGAAGACGTTGGCGCCGGCGCTCGGACCGACGAGCAGCCCCTCGCCGCGCGCGAGCTCGAGCTTCGTTCGCCACGCGTCCTCGTCGGTGACGGTGCGGACCTCGGACACGGCTTCGCGGGAGAAGTTGCCGGGCACGAACCCGGCGCCGATGCCCTGGATCTTGGTGGGGCCGCGCTCGCCGCGCGAGATCGTGGCGCAGGCCTCGGGCTCCACCGCGACGACCCGCACCGCGGGGTTGTGACGGCGGAGCGCCGGGCCGACGCCGCTCACCGTGCCGCCGGTGCCGACCGCGGCGACGAACCCGTCGATCGACAGGCCCTCCATGGCGGTCACGATCTCGTGCGCGGTGGTGCGCGCGTGGACCGCGGGGTTGGCCGGGTTGTCGAACTGGGACGGCATGAAGGAGCCCGGCGAGGCGGCGGCGATCTCGAGCGCCTTCCGGATCGCCCCGTCCATCTGCTGCTCGGCGGGCGTCAGCACGATCTCCGCGCCGTAGGCCTCGAGGAGCTGCCGCCGCTCGAGGCTCATGCTCTCGGGCATGGTCAGGATGAGCCGGTAGCCCTTCACGGCGCAGATCCACGCGAGCCCGATCCCGGTGTTGCCGCTGGTGGGCTCGACGATGGGTCCCGGGGGCCTCGCCGCGCCGCGCGCCTCGGCGTCCTCGATCATCGCGAGGCAGATCCGATCCTTGACGCTGCCGCCTGGGTTCAGGTGCTCCATCTTCGCCCACACCGTCGCGCGGCCTGCGGGAGGCGCGTCCACCCAGTCGCCCCGGAGGCGGACCAGGGGCGTCTGGCCGACGAGCTCGAGTGTGGACGTCACGATCATGGCAGCCTCTTCGATGCGCGTGCGGGGCGAACGATCTCCCGCGACCCGCGCAGCCACTCTAGTGGCGACACCCCTGCCCTGCCTCCCGATTTCGTCACAAACCCGCGGCCCATCAGGGGTGACGGGGCCGAAACCGGTGGACCTCGGCAGGCCGCCGCGCGAGGCTGAAACGCATCATGCAAGGGTCCGACGAGGCGAGAAGCCTCCACGCCGAGCACCCGCCCATCGACCTCCATGCCGACACGCTGATGTGGTCGCGATGGACCGGCTACGACCTGCACAAGGCGCACGAGCCGCCGCTGCCCTTCGCCGCGCTCGGCGGCCACGTCGACGTCCCGCGAATGCGTGAAGGCGGCATGGGCGCCCAGTTCTTCGGCCTCGTGTCGCTCCCGCTCGCCGACCGCGTGAAGGGCATGGCGAAGGTGGTGCACGAGCAGATCGACGCGCTCGAGCAGCAGATCGGCCGGAAGCCGGGGGCGATGCGCCTCGTGAGAAAGGCCCGCGAGGTCGCGGCCAGCAACGCGGCGGGCGCAATCGGCGCCCTCCTCGGCATCGAGGGCGCCCACGCGCTCGAGGGCGACCTCGACAACGTGGCGGTCTTCGCCCGGCGCGGCGTTCGCTACATCGGCATGCTGCATTTCTCGTCGAACGAGGCGGGCCATCCCGCCTATGGCCGCGGCCGGAACGACGAGGCCGGCCTCACGCCGTGGGGCTACGGGCTCGTGTCCGCGTGCGAGGACAGCGGCGTCCTCGTCGACCTCTCGCACGTCAACAAGGCCGGCTTCCTCGATGCCTGCCTCGTGGCGCGGAAGCCCCCGATCGTGAGCCACACCGGCGTCCTCGGCGCCTTCGAGCACTGGCGCAACATCGACGACGCCCAGCTGCGCGCGGTTGCCGACAAGGGCGGCGTGGTCGGCGTCATCTTCTGCCCGCGGTTCGTCGGCGGCGACGGCCTCGAGCCGGTCGTCAAGCATCTGAAGCACATCGTCGACGTGGTCGGCGAGGACGCGCCCGCGCTCGGCAGCGACTGGGACGGCTTCATCGTGCCGACCCGTCCCCTCAAGGATCCGCGCGGCCTTCCGCTGCTCACCGACGCGCTCCTCGCCGCGGGTATGAGCCGGCGCACCGTCGGCAAGATCCTCCACGACAACGTGATGCGCGTCCTTCGCGAGGCCTGACTCAGCGCGCCCAGCGCTGCCACTCCTCCTCGTAGTACCGCACGAGCATCTGGTTGTTGAGGCGGTTCAGCTCGACGGGCACCGCGCTCATGTCGGGCGCGAGGTCGAAGAGGGATCCCACCGTGGCATCGGTGAGGTACCGCAGCCCGGGCGGGACGTGCGAGGGCACGGGCACGGGCTGCAAGCTCGCGAGGACGTAGCCCCACTCCCCGAACGACGGCACGAGCGCGTGGTAGGGCCGCACGGCGAAGCCCGCCGCCTCGATGGACCGGACCACGCACCAGAACGAGCGGCGCGCGACGAGCGGCGACGTGCTCTGCACCGCCATGACCGCGCCCTCGGCGAGCCGCTCCCGGAGCAGGCGGTAGAAGCGGACCGTGTAGAGCTTGCCGAGCGAGAAGTTGTTCGGGTCCGGGAAGTCGACGATGACGACGTCGAACTTGGCGGGGATGCCCTCGTGAGGCTCCGTGATCCACACCATCGCGTCGTCGTTCACGACCTTGACGCGGGGATCGAAGAAGGAGCGCTCGTTGAGCTCGCGGAGCAGCGGCAGCTCGCGCGCGAGGTCGGTCATGCCGCGGTCGAGGTCGACGAGCGTGACCGAGGCGACGTCCTCGTGGCGCAGGATCTCGCGGACCGCGAGGCCATCCCCGCCCCCGAGCACGAGCACGTTCCGGTGGCGGGCCGCCGCCGCGAACGCCGGGTGAACGAGCGCCTCGTGGTAGCGATACTCGTCGATCGATGCAAACTGCAGGTTCCCGTCGAGGAACAGGCTGACGCCGCTGCGCGCCTGCGTGAGCACGATGCGCTGGTAGGCGGTCTGCTTCGTGAAGGCCACCGGATGGAGCAGGAGCGCCTCGTCGGCCACCTTCACGATGCGCTGCGAGGCGACCAGCGCGCCGAGCAGCACCGCCCCGGCGACCGCGGCCCGGATGCGGAGCGGCCGCGTGACGAGCGAGGCGCCGAGCACCCAGGTCCCCCAGAGGGCGGCGAGCACCCCGACGATGCCGAAGACGATCCCGGTGCGGAGGATCCCGAGGCTCGGGAGGAGCACGAGCGCGAAGAGGAGCGATCCCAGCAGGGCGCCCACGTAGTCGAACGAGAGGACCCGCGGTACGACGTCCCGCAGCGAGACGCGCCGCTTCAGCACGCGCATGAAGAGCGGCAGCTCGGCGCCGACCAGGATGCCGGTCACGGTCACCATTCCGTAGAGCACGAGCCGCACGTGCGAGGTCGTCGCGAACGCGAGGTAGAGCACCGGTCCGCCGAGCCCGCCCACGAGCGACGCGGCAATCTGGCAATCGATGAAGCGCTCGGCGACGCGCTCCTCGACGTACTTCGACAGCCACGCCCCGACGCCCATCGCGGTGAGGTGCACGCCGATGATCGTGGAGAGCTGGGTGACCGAGTCGCCGAGCAGGTACGTCGAGACCGCGCCGGCGACGAGCTCGTAGACGAGGCCACAGATCGCGACGAGGACGACCGTGACGTAGAGGAGCAGCTCACCCATCGAGCCGGACGCGGGTCACTTTCCGCCGAAGCCGCCGCTGGAGCTGCCGCCCACGCCGCGGATGCCGCCGCTCGACGTCGACGCGCTCCCGCCGCCGTCGCAGTCGTCACACGATTCGAGCGCCCCGATCAGCATGACGCCGAGGACGACGAGGACGAGGAGCGTCCCGAGCTTGCTGCCGCCCGTTCCGCTCGAGGCGGGAGCGCCGTACGCGCTCGCCTTGGGCTGGTAGCCGAAGACCTGCGTGATCACCGCGGTCGGGACGATGGCGCCGAAGGACCAGCTCACCTCGTTTCCGCTCCGCTCGCAGCTCACGATCGCGCGGCCGTTCTCGTAGTCCTCGGCCCACACCGTCTCGCCGACTGCGACCTTCCAGTAGAACTCGCCGAGCACGAAGTCGACGCGCGCCTCCTGCTGGTTGCGCTTCCGGTACTGGATGTTGCCGCGCCTCACGAAGACCGGGGCGCGGCTCGCGTCGATGTCGCCGGCGGCGAGCGGCGTGATGAGATAGAAGCTGCCCTCGTCGAAGACGAGCCAGCGGTAGCCGTGCTGCACGTTGTAGAGCAGGTACTCCTGCCAGCCGAACCAGTCGTCGCTCGACACCGCGCCGGTGGAGCGCTCGACGTAGCCGAGCACCACCCATTCGACGTTGGCGAGCCCGTGGCCGTCCGCGAACGGGAGCACGCCGCGCGTCCCGAGATGGATGCTCGGCCGCTCGCGCGCCTGGCCCTGCCGCGCGACGACCTGCTGCAGCTTCACGTCGCTGAGGGCGTTGCAGTGGACGCACGCCGCGCGCTCGGTGCCCGCCGACAGGACCGGGAGCGGGGCGCCGCAGCCCGGACACGTGATGTCCTTCGTCGCGATCCTGGCGGCGGGACGGTCGCCGCCGCGCGGGGTCACCTGGATCTCGGCGAAGGAGGTCTGGACGCCGATGAAGACCTGCGGGGCGGTGCGGCCGTCGCCGTAGTCGATCGAGGCCCACGCGCCGCCGGGGGCCGAGAGATCGGCGAAGAAGCGGCGCGTGCCGGGCTCCGCGGCGAACGGGAGCTCGCCCTCGGCGGAGAGGAAGGTGCCCTGGTTCTGCTCGCCCACCGTGAAGATGCGCGCGCCGAGCGGCACCTGCATCTGCGGGCGGAGCGTGGCGAGCGGGGGCGCCGGGACGCTCACCTCGCTCACCACCTGCCAGAAGCCCTGCGCCTCGCTGATCCACGCGCGCTCGCGGCCCTCGAAGACCGTGAAGTACTCCTCCCAGGTGCCGCCCTGAGGGTGCTGGAGCACGAGCCGCCCTTCGACGCTGAAGCTCCGGCCGCGGAAGGTCCCGGTGTCGCCGGGCGCGAGCGCCGCGTCCGAGAAGGCGACGTCGGCGACGCGCCCCATGTTCCGGAGATCGCGGTCGGTGCGGACGACGACGTGCTTGCAGTACCGGCAGACGAGCGAGATGGACGCCCCAGCGCGGAACTCGATGGGTGAGCCGCAGCTCGGGCAGGGTCCGCTCGCGACCGCCATGACGCGCGAACATACGGTCTTTTCCGGTGGTGCGCGAGCGGATAGCCTCCCGCGTGGGTCATGACCGTCGGTACCGAATGGCTGGTGGATGCCCACGGGTGCAGCGCAGACGCGCTGCGTGACGTCGCGGGGGTGCGCGCGCTCCTCGAGTCCATCCTCGGGCGGCTCGATCTGCGCGTCATCGGCGAGGGCGTCTGGCACAAGTTCGGCGGCGAGGGCGGCGTCACGGGCGTGTACCTCCTCACCGAGTCGCACCTGACGATCCACACGTACCCGGAGCACCGCGTCGCGACGCTGAACCTGTATTGCTGCCGGCCCCGGCCCGACTTCCCGTGGGCGACCGAGCTCGCTCGTGCGCTCGGCGCCGCCGAGGTGGTGGTGCGCGTCACCGAGCGCGGGGTCCTTCCCGCCGGCGCGGTCCGGAGCGGCGGATGAGCGAGAAGGCGCGCCGCGAGCAGGCGACGGTGCTCTCGCTCGGCGCACGCGGGAAGCTTCGCGGAAGGCCGTTCACGCTCGCCGGGCGAACGCATGTGACGAGCGCGGGGGGCGGCGCATGGAACGAGTGGACGCTCGCGTTCGAGGACGACGAGCGCGCGGCCACCCTCGCCGAGACCGCGGCGGGCTTCCTGCTCTTCACCGAGCGGCCCATCGCGCCCCCGTGGGACGCGCTCGCGGTCGGGGCGCCGCTCGTCTCCGACCTCGTGGTCACCGAGCGCGGCGAGGCGAAGCGCGTCGCCTCGTGGGGCGACGTGCCGGACGCGCCGCGCACCTACCGCTACGCCGACCTGTCCGCGCCGTCGGGCGTGGTCGCGACGCTCGACTACGGGTCGAGGAGCGGCGCGCCGCTCGTCTTCGTGGGCGACCCGGTGCGCCTTGCCGACCTGGGCCTCCGCCCGCGCCGCGAGCCGCGGACCTTCCTTCCGGCACCGACCGTCGCGGCGCCTCCGGGGCTCGAGACGTGGCTCGAGGTCGGTGACGAGGGCGAGCTCGCGACCGGAGAAGGCACCACGACCGCCCGCTTCCGGGTGATCGGCATCGTGCAACGGAGCGCGGTCTCCGAGGGCGACCGTTACACGTGGGAAGAATACGTCCTCCACGCGCCTGCCGAGGGGCTGCGCTGGCTCGTCGTCTCGGACGGGCACTGGAACCTGGTGCGGAGCGTGCCGACCGGCGCGGTCGCCTCGACCGACGACGGAGCCCGCTTCGACGGCCGCACGTTCGAGCCCTGGTCCGAGGGCGAGGCGCGCCTCGCGTGGGCGACCGGAGAGCTCCCGTGGACCGCAGCGATCGGTGACGTCGTGACCACGCGCGACTACGTCCACGTGCCCGACGTGCTCTCGTGCGAGGCCGGCGAGGACGAGATCACCTGGTCACTCGGCACGTACGTGCCTCCGGCGGACGTGGCGCGGGCATTCGGCCGCCGCGTGCTGCCGAAGCCGGCGGGCCGCGCGCCGAACCAGCCAAGGACCCCGAAACGGAGATAGAAGGAGACCCATGGACACGATGATCAAGACACTGGCGAGCGCGCTCGCCTTCAGCGCGCTCGGGATCGTGCTGTTCGCGCTGGCGTTCTTCATCATCGTGAAGGTGACGCCCTTCTCGCTCCGCAAGGAGATCGAGGAGGACCAGAACACCGCGCTCGCGATCATCATCGCCTCGGTGATCCTGGGCATCGCGCTCATCGTCTCCTCCGCGATCCACGGGTAGGACCGGCGCTTCCGCCCGTGCCGGCATGACGAAGGAGCGGCTCCTGCTGGCGAACGTGCTCGCCGTCGCGTCGTGCGCGCTCGTGTACGAGCTGCTCGCCGGGACCCTCGCGAGCTACCTGCTCGGCGACGCGGTCCTCCAGTTCTCGCTCGTGCTCGGCGTCTACCTGTTCGCGATGGGGGTCGGCGCGTGGGCGGCGCGGCCGCTCGAGGCGCGCGCCAGCGTCCGCTACGTGCAGGCGGAGCTCCTCCTCGCGCTGGTCGGCGGGCTCTCGGTGCCGCTGCTCCTCCTCGCGGTGGCCGCGCACTGGCCGCTCCGGCCGCTGCTCTTCGGGGCGGTGTTCCTCGTCGGGGTGCTCGTAGGGCTCGAGCTGCCGTTGCTCGTGCGGATCCTCCGCAACGCCGGCGCCGGTGATCCGCGCTCGCAAGGGCGCTTCGGCGACGTCGTCGCGCGCGCGCTCGCCTTCGACTACCTCGGCGCGCTCGCGGCCTCGCTCCTCTTCCCGCTCGTGCTCGTGCCGCGGCTCGGTCTGGTGCGGACCTCGGTGCTCACCGGCGGCGTCAACGCGGCGGTCGCGCTGTCGGCCACGTTCGTCGTGAAGGTCGAGCGACCGGCCGTCCTCCGCGCGCTCGCCGGGCTCGTGCTGGTGGCGCTGGCGGTCGCGTTCGTGCGCGGCGAGGCTTGGACCGCGGGAGCCACCGACTGATGGGCGCCGAGCTCTCCCGGCGCGATCTCCTCGCCGCCTTCCTCGGCGTACCCCTCGCCGCCGCGGCGTGCCGGAAGCCGCGGCGCCTCCCCGACGGCGAGCTCGCGTTCCGCCCGGAGGAGCTCGGGCACCGCGTTCGCGACGGCGCTCGCGTGGTGGTGCCCGCCGATCAGTGGGAGCGCACCGGCATCGTGATCGTCGGCGCCGGCGTGGCCGGTCTCGCGGCGGCGCGCCGGCTCCTCGCGAACGGCCACGAGGACTTCGTCATCCTGGAGCTCGACAGCGCGCCCGGCGGGACCGCGCGGAGCGGCGCCAACGCGACCAGCGCGTACCCGTGGGGCGCGCACTACATCACCGCGCCGATGAAGGAGAACACCGAGCTGCTCGGCCTGCTCCGGGAGCTCGATCTCGTCGAAGGCACCTCGGCGGCCGGCGAGCCCCTCTTCCGCGAGGAGGCGCAGTGCCGGGAGCCCCAGGAGCGGCTCTTCGTGGACGGCGCGTGGCACGACGGGCTCTACCCGCACGCCGGCGAGAGCGAGGACGATCGCCAGCAGCTCGCGCGCTTCAAGCAGATCGTCGAACGCTACGCCGACCGGCGCGACGCGCGCGGGCGCCGCGCCTTCGCGGTGCCGACCGCCGGCAGCTCGGACGACCCCGATCTGACGGCGCTCGACCGCGTCAGCATGGCGGCGTGGCTCGCGGCACAGGGGCTCACCTCGCCGCGGCTGCTGTGGCTCGTGGACTACGCGTGCCGCGACGACTTCGGGGCCCGCGCCGAGAACACGAGCGCGTGGGCGGGCCTCCACTACTACGCGTCGCGCCTCCTCGGCGCCGGTCGCGATCCCCAGGCGGTCATCACCTGGCCGGCCGGCAACGGGTGGCTGGTCACGAAGCTCGCCGATCGCGTACGGAACAAGCTGAGGACGGGCCTCGCCGCGCACGACGTCGCGCCGGTCACGGGCGAAGACGGGCGCGCGGTCGTCGAGGTCACCGCGATCGGCACGCCGCCCCTCGCACGCGGCTTCCGGGCCGAGCGCGTGATCTTCGCCGCCCCGCAGTTCGTGGCGCGCGCGTGCCTGCGCCCCTATCGCGAGGCGCCGCCTCCGCACCTCGCCGAGTTCGAGTACGGCGCGTGGATGGTCGCGAACCTCACGCTGCGCGCCCGGCCGAGGTCGCGCGGCCGCGCCGCCGCCATGGCGTGGGACAACGTCATCAAGGACAGCCCTTCGCTCGGGTACGTGTGCGCCACCCACCAGACGGGCCGCGACGACGGACCCACGGTCCTCACCTACTACCATCCGCTGTGCGACGCCGACCCGCGCGCGGCGCGGCGACGGCTGTTCCAGGCAGGACGCGACGAGTGGGCGGACGTGGCGCTCGCCGACCTCGAGGTCGCGCATCCGGATCTCCGCGAGCTCGTCACGCGCCTCGACGTGGCGCGGTGGGGGCACGCGATGGTGCGCCCCTCGCCCGGTTTCCTCTTCGGCGGCGCGCGCGAGCGGGCGCGCCAGCCGCTCGGCGGCATCCACTTCGCGCACACCGATCTCAGCGGCGTCTCGCTTTTCGAGGAGGCCTTCCATCATGGCGTGCGCGCCGCCGACGAAGCGCTCGCGGCGCTCCGGTCGGGGCGGGGCTAGGCTCGATGGCGGTGGCGACCTCGCTCCTCGACCCGCCGGTCGCGCGCGCGCGCACGCCTTGGCTGTTCTCGCGCGGCATCGACCTGTCGGTGTTCCTCGGGGCGTTCGTGCTGGCGCTCGCGGCGCTCGGCGTCGGCGCGCTGACGGGGGTGCTCGACGACGAGACGCCGGGCTGGGCCTGGCTGCCGGCGGTCGTGCTGTGCGACGTGGCGCACGTCTGGTCGACGATGTTCCGCACGTACCTCGATCGGGCGGAGCGGCGATCGCGGCCGTGGCTCTACGCGCTGGTTCCGCCGCTCGGCCTCGCTGCGGGCGTCGCCCTCTATGCCCGCGGGGAGCTGACGTTCTGGCGCGCGCTCGCCTACCTCGCGATCTTCCACTTCGTGCGGCAGCAGTACGGGTGGGTGTCGCTCTACCGCGCCCGCGCCGGCGACACGGGACGCCTGGGGCGCGTCATCGACACCGCGGCCATCCACGCCGCGACGCTGTGGCCGCTCCTCCACTGGCACACGCACCTGCCGAAGCACTTCTCGTGGTTCTTCGCGGGCGACGTCGTGGCGCTGCCCGCGTTCGTGATGCCCGCGGCGACCGCCGCGTACGTCGTCGCGCTCGGCTCGTACGCGGTGCGCGCCGGGGCGCAGTGGCTACGCGGCACGCCGCAGCCCGGCAAGGATCTCGTGGTCGCGACCACCGCCGCCGCCTGGTACGTGGGCATCGTCCACTTCGACTCGGACTACGCGTTCACCGTCACGAACGTGCTCATGCACGGCATCCCCTACTTCGCGCTCGTCTTCCTGCACGCGCGGGCGCGTCGGGAGGCTCGCGTGGCGAGCGAGCCGCGGCCCGCGCCGACCTGGGGCGAGCGCCTCACCGCGGGCATCGTCCCGTTCCTGACCGTGCTGTGGCTCGCGGCCTTCGTCGAGGAGCTGCTCTGGGACCGCGCGGTCTGGCACGAGCGCGCGTGGCTCTTCGGTGAGCCATGGGAGAGCGGCGCCGCGAAGCTCGTCATCGTGCCGCTCCTCGCGCTGCCCCAGCTCACCCACTACGTGCTCGACGGCTTCGTGTGGAAGCGCCGGAAGAACCCGTCGGTCGCGGCGCTCGCCCGCGCGCCGCTCACGTGACGCTCTCGAGGTCGATCCCGCTCTGTCGGAGCCGGGCGCCGAGCCGGGCGCGCAGGCGATCGAGGTCGGGGCCCTCGACGCCGCTCAGCTCGACGCGCACCCGCCCGCCGTCGGCGTGAACGGTGACGCTGGTGCCCGCGAACGCCCCGGCGCCGAGCTCGAAGCTCACCGTGCCGCGGTCCTTGTCGCCGGCCCAGGCGATGCGCTTCACGAGGGCGGGAAGGAGCTCCTCGAGGGTGCGCGGCCGCGCCGCCGCCTCGGTGCTCGTCGCAGGGGGCGCCGCGGGCGTCACGGTGACCGGCGGCGCGAGGAGCGCGGCGTGACGTGCCGCAGGGTCGAGCAGGTCGAGATCGCGCGCGTCCTGCCGGCGGTCGTCGTGGCTCGCGTCCTCCTGCCCGTCAGCACCGCCGCGATCGCGCGGCTCTGCACCCGGCACCTCCGCGGCCTTCGTGTCTCCGGCCCGCGGCGACAGGCCAGCGGCGGGACCGAGCATGGCGGCATGGCCCTCCCCGCGGAGGCGCGGAAGCGCATCCTCCGGCCCACGACCCCCGGCCGACGGGCCGTGCCTCGCGCCGGCGAGAAGCCGGGAGAAGGCCTTCCCGGTGCGTGCCGCCGCGGGGGCACGGCCGTTCGCCGCGGGCGCCGCGGTGGACGTGGCGGCAGCCGACGGGCTCGTGGCGGACCGGGCAGACGCGGAGCTCTCCATCGCCGGACCGGGTCGGCCGGCCCCTCCGCCGGTTGCGCGAACGAAGAAATTCGTCCCTCGATCCGAGCGCTGCGAGCCTGCGCAGGCTCACGCAGCGCGGCCGCGACACGTCGTCACAGGCAACCGTCTTGAATGCTCGAAACGTGCACGCTAGCGTCTGCATCGGCAGTCGGCGTGCGGCCACGTGAGCCGCCGGAGCACATGACGAATTGAGCATCCCCCTAGGACCGATCGCACTGGCCGTTGTCGCGGCTGCCGTCGGCTCTCTCTTCGTCAGTGCCGACGCGGCGCTCACCTCGCTCCCCGAAGCGCGCCTGCAGGCTCTCATCGAGCAGGACGAGGACGCGACCTTCAAGCGTTACGCCTCCGACCCCCTGCGCGTGCTCTCACGCTGGCTCGTGGCGCGCGTCGTCGCGCTCAGCATCGCCTCCGTGGTCATGTCGCATGCGCTCGAGCCGCTCCTCGGCGTCACCGAGGCCGCGATCGCCTCCGTGGGCGCGGCCGTGCTCGTCTACGCGACGAGCGCCGAGATCCTGTCCACCATCGCGCGGCGCCGGCCCGAGCAGGTCGGTCGGATCGCCCTCCGCGTCCTGAGGCCGCTGGAGCTCGCCGTCGCCCCCATCGCGGCGCCGCTCGCCCTGCTCGGCAAATGGATCGGGTCGAAGGTCCCGGAGCGCCACAGCGCGTCGGACGCGCGGCTCACCGAGACCGAGGTGGAGTGGCTCGTCGACAAGGGCGAGAAGGAGGGCGCCCTCGAGAAGGAGCCCGCCACCATGATCCGCAACGTCCTCGACTTCAAGCACCTCACCGCGCGTGAAGTCATGATCCCGCGGCGGCGCGTCTCGAGCCTCGAGGTGTCGATGCCCCTCGCGGACGTCCTCGAGCACGTGCGCAAGGACGGCCACTCGCGGTACCCGGTGTTCCGCGAGACGCTCGACAACGTGGTCGGGCTTCTCTACGTGAAGGATCTCTTCGACAACTCGTTTGCCGGCACCGCGGATACGAAGCTCGAGGACCTGATCCGTAAGCCCGTGCTCTTCGTGGCCGAGGCGCAGCCCGCGCTCAGCGTCCTCCGCGAGATGCGCAGCAAGCGCCTCCATCTCTCCGTCGTGACCGACGAGTTCGGCGGCACCGGCGGCATCGTCACCCTCGAGGACATCATCGAGGAGATCGTCGGTGAGATCCGCGACGAGTACGACATCGACGATCCCCAGATCCAGAAGCTCGCCGACGGCCGGTTCATCGCGGACGCCGCGATCCCGCTCGGCGACCTCGAGGCGCATCTCGGCATCAAGCTCCCGGACGACGGCGCGTACGAGTCGCTCGGCGGCCTCATCATCGACCGCGCCGGCTGCGTGCCCGAGGTCGGCGCCACCGTGAAGCTGGAGCGCTACGACCTCATCGTGCGCGAGGCCGACGAGACCCGCGTCGTGCGCGTCGAGATCGTTCGCAAGGAGCCGACGCCCACGGAGGCCGACGAAGGCGCGCGAAGCTAGGCGGGCGCGTAGCCCCACACGACATCGCCGCGCGTCGCCGGATCGGTCGCCGCGGAGACGCCCACGAAGCCGCACGCGACGAGCGCGCTCGCCCGCAGTGCCCGCGGGACCCGGGGCGCGCGCCCGAGCGCCGAGCGCAGCCGGCCGCCGAACGAGGGCTTCTCGTGCACGTCCGCGAGCACCACCACGATGGCCCCCGGGGGCAAGGCATCGCGCGCGGGCAGCGCCCGCGCCACCGACGCCACGTCGATCGCGTCGTCCGTCCCGAGCGCGACCGCGCACCCCTCGGCGTCGTCCGTGAACCGCGCCCCGAACGGCGCGAGCGCGCGCCCACGCGCGTGGTCGGCGCCGGGGCCGACCAGCCGTAGCGCGGTCACGTTCGGAACGTTCGCCTGCGCCTCGCGGGCTGCCGGCCCCTTCACGGAGCCCGGCAGCGAGGGGCGAGAGTCGGTCACGAGCGCGCTGCCCGGACGGCGGTTACTGGACCTTCATGAGCGCGGCGTAGAGCTTGTCGGCGCGCTCGGCGAGACCCGGCTTCGGATCCTGCACGACGTCGCCGCCGCCCGCTGCCTGCTCACCGCGGATGTCGGTGACCACGTGGCTCAGCTGGCTGCCCAGCTGCGCGATGGAACCCGACGTCTCGCTCGGGCACGCAGCCTCGATCGACTTCGGGAGCACGTAGACGGCCGACGGCTTGTCGAGCCCGCCGGTCGTGTACTTGGGCGCCGAGATGTTCTGACGCGTCGTCGGGTCGACCGCGGTGAACTCGGTCGGGAGCGCGATGGCGGCCGGGTTGGCGGCCTCGATCGGCTTCGTGAGCGGCGCGAGCATCGCGAACGGGTTCTTCGAGGGATCCTGACGACCGAAGAAGACGACGTAGTTGATGTTCGTCTTCTGGCCCTGCGTCAGCTGCTCGGTGATCGGCTTCTGGAGGCGGGAGAGGAGGCCGATGATGGCCGTCTTCCGGTCGTTCAGGGCCTGCACCTGCGTGATGTACTCGATGAGCGACGCGGTCGTCTCCTGCGAGTAGCCGCTGAAGCGGACGCCGGCGAGCTTGTTGCCGTCGAAGTCGACGTTGATGCCGCCGAGCTCCTTGGCGAGGGCGTCGGGGAACTTCTTGTCCTTCACCAGGCTGTTACGCCCGGCGTCCACCTTGTCCGCGATGACCTTGAGCTGCTCGCCCGACTTCTTCACGTCCTCGGCGAGCGAGTGCGCGTCGTTGACGGACTTCGTGCGGCCCTTGCCGCTCTCGATGGCCCCGCCCGCGATGTAGCCGATGGCGCCGAGCACCACGGCGGCGACGAGGCCGCCCATCAGGCCCTGCTTCCGGGCGCCCTTGCGGGCCTCCTGGAGGCTCAGCTCGTCGACCTCGATGCGCTGCGGCTGCTGGGGCGGCGGCGGCTGCGGGGCCCGGTACGGCGTCGCCGCCGCGTTCAGCGGGTTCGACGGGTCGAGCGCGCCGCCCGGCGGCCGGCCGAACGCCGGCGGCGGACCGACCGGGATCCCGG
>JAQBQL010000107.1 GCA_028287035.1 Labilithrix sp.
CCTCGGCGGCGGCGCGGAGCGACGCGAGGTCCGCCGCCTTGTCCCGGAGCTGCACCGCGAAGGCGCCCGGGGGCAGCGTGGCGGCTGCGGCCTCGACGATGGCGAGCGTGCGCGCCAGCGGGGCGCGCGCATCGGTCACGAGATAGAGCACGGGCCCAGGGGCCCTCACTTCATCGCCGCGAGCTGGTCGCGGGCCGCCGGCACGTGACGGTTCGACGGGTACTTCGCGACGAGCGTCTCGAGCGTCTGCCGCGCCGCATCGTGGTTGCCCTTCGTCTCGAAGTCCTGGGCGAGCGACCACAGCGCGTCGCCCGGTGAGCCTTCGTGCTCGGCCTCGGTCCCCGCCGAGCCGCCGTGGCCGCACTGCATCGGCGCCCGCCCGGCGAGAGCGGCGAGCAGGATCACCCCGGCGCCCACGCGCATCATTCGATGAGCCCGGCGCCGGGGCTCGACGCGTTCGCGTACCTGGTCCGCGGCATGCGCCCGGCGAGCCGCGCCTTGCGCCCCGCGAGCACGCCCTCGCGCATCGCCTGCGCCATGAGCACGGGATGGGTCGCGTGCGCGATGGCGGTGTTCATGAGCACGCCGTCGCACCCGAGCTCCATCGCGATGGCCGCGTCGCTCGCGGTGCCCACGCCGGCGTCGACGATCACCGGCACCTTCGCGTGCTCGAGGATGATCGAGAGGTTGTGCGGGTTACGGATGCCGAGCCCGCTACCGATCGGCGCGGCGAGCGGCATGACCGCCGCGCAGCCGAGGTCCTCGAGCTTCCGGCAGACGATCGGATCGTCGATGCAGTACGGAAGGACCACGAAGCCCTCCTTGACGAGGATCTTTGCGGCCTCGAGCGTCTGCTCGTTGTCCGGGTACAGCGTCTTCGCGTCGCCGATCACCTCGAGCTTCACCATGTGCGGCGCCTCGTTGAGACCGAGCTCCCGCGCGAGGCGCAGGGTGCGCACCGCCTCGTCGGCCGTGTAGCAGCCCGCGGTGTTCGGCAGGAGCGTCCACTTCTTGCGCGTCAGCAGGCTCATCAGGGAGCCGCCCGACCGATCGGCGAGGTCGACGCGGCGGAGCGCGACGGTCACGATCTCCGCTCCGGAGGCGTCGATCGCGGCCTCCGTCTCGGCGACGTCCTTGTACTTGCCCGTGCCGACGATGAGGCGGCTCGTGAAGCTGCGCCCGGCGATGACGAGGGGATCGGTTCCGCTCTGCATGAATGCGGTCCTACCCGCGCTGTCCGGTCGCCACAAGCGTCGCCCCGGAGGCCGGCAGGCGTGCCTCGCCGCGAGGCTCGCGCCACCGCCGGTGCAGCCATAGCCACGACGAGGGATGCCGGCGCACGAAGGCGTCGAGCGCGTCCTGGGCGGCGCGCGTGGCGTCCGCGACGAACGCGCCGCGCCCGGGCTGTCCCGCGGCAGGAGGCACCAGGGTCGCCAGGAGCTCGACGACCTGGACGCCGCCCGCCCGCGGACGCGCCGCCGCCACCACGAGCACGGTCGCGTTCGCGCGCACCGCCAGCGTGGCGGGCGCGCGATCGGCAAGCGCCGGTGCCCCGAGGAACGGGACACGGAGCCCGTGCGCGACGCGGTCCGGCACCTGATCGATCACCATCGCCACCGCCGCGCCGCCCGACAGCGCCGTGCGCGCCGCGCTCATGGCTCCGCGCGGGGCGATGAGCACGAGGCCGGCCGCCTCCCGCACACGCGTGCAGAATGCATGCACCACGGGCGAAGAGATCGGCTTGACGACCACGGCCAGGCGCGAGCCGCGTGTCTCGAGGGCGCCGCCGAGCGTCATCGCGAGGAGCTCCCAGTTGGCGGTGTGGGACGCGGCGAGCACCACCGGACCACGTGCCGCGGCGGTCGCGATCGCCTCCGCGAGGTCGGGCGACAGCGCGGCGTGCCTCGCCAGCACCTCGGCGCGTCCACGCCCGCCCCGTGCGGCAAGCCAGAGCAGCTCGAGGAGCGACGCGCCGAGCCCCGCGTACATCGCGCTCGCCACGCGCCGCGGATCGGGGAGGCCGGCGCGCGTGATCGCGTGCGTGACGGTGGCGCGCCGGATGCGGAGCACGCTCCCGGCAAGGAACCCGACGGCCCTACCGAAAGCGGAGAGCGAGCCCCACGGCAGGAGCCCCACCACCCCTGACGCGAACGCCAGGAGCGACGCCGCCGCGCCGCGCGGTCGCGACGCGGTCCTCAGGCTCAGCCTGCGGAGGTGAAGCCCGCGGGACGCCGCGCAGCAGTGCCGCTCGCACCCTCGACGGCGACCGCGAACACGTCCGTGGTGGCGAGGGCGAGGGACTGCTTCGCGCTCTTCGCGTAGACGAGATCGCCCTCGAAGCGGATGTTCTCGATCTTCTGGAACGAGAGGCTCGCGCCGTCGTGCGCGACGTGGAACGTGACGTTCGACCCTTCGGCGAAGGAATGACCCTCCTTGTCCGACTTGGCCCCGGCGGTCTTGAGAATGGCTTCGATCTGATCGCGGGTCATATGGGCATTCTCCCTTGCGGTGCGTCCCACCCTTAGCCCGCGGCGGCCCGCGGCGGAAGAGCGTTCGTCAGGGGCGAGCGTGCTACGGTCATCGCGATGTCCGCGAGCCTTCCCCAGCGCGACGCCCGGCTTGCCCCGCCGCCGGGCCCGAACGCGCCGGCCCACGTCGCCCCCGACGAGATCGTCGTCCTGCGTGACGTGAAGAAGACCTTCAATGGTCAGGAGGTGCTCCGCGGCATCGACCTCATCGCGCGCAAGAAAGAGACGGTCGTCATCATCGGCGGCTCGGGTGCCGGCAAGACCACCTTGCTCCGGCTCATCGTCGCCCTGGACCAGCCCACGAGCGGCCAGATCCTGGTCGAGGGCGAGGACATCGCGAAGATCAAGAGCGAGCGCGAGCTGAACCGGATCCGGAAGAAGTTCGGGATGGTCTACCAGTACGCGGCGCTCCTCGACTCGATCAGTGTGTTCGACAACATCGCCTTCCCTCTCGTCGAGCAGACGAAGATGCCGAAGAAGGAGATCCGCGAGCGCGTGATGGAGAAGCTCGAGATCCTCGGGCTCGACCCCAAGGTCGTCGCGCCCAAGTTCCCGTCCGAGCTCTCGGGCGGCATGCGCAAGCGCGTCGGCCTCGCCCGCGCGCTCATGCTCGAGCCCCCGATCCTCGTCTACGACGAGCCGACCTCCGGGCTCGACCCGTTGACGAGCCGCCTCGTCGACGACCTCATCGAGGAGATGCGCGAGCGGTTCAGCGTCACGAGCATCGTCATCTCCCACGACATCGCGAGCTGCTTCCGGATCGCGCACCAGGCGATCCTGCTCATCCAGGGCAAGGTCGAGGCGTTCGGCCCGCCGGACTCGCTCGTGAACGGGCCCAGCGAGATCGCCCGGGAGTTCATCCGCAACAGCGGGGTCGATGTGCGCGGGGTGAGCCGCGTCTCGGGGGACGGGCCCTCCGGCGATACGGTGCCGCTCGCCGCTGCCCCGGCGAGCGCGGCGAACGCCCCAAGATAGGCTCGCGCTGGCGCGTCGGGACGCGCGCGTTATGCTGTTCAGGGATGGCGCCTTTCCGGCCGAGCGGCTTCACCCCTCCGACGCAGGCGGCTCAGGCACCTCATGCACCTCAGGCACCTGAGGCGGGGCGCGCGGCCGGGCCGATGTCGCTGTCGCCGGATGCGTTCCAGGGCGCCAGCCTCGCCGGCCTCGGACGCGGCGGCTACGGCAGCCCGCTCCCGCCGCCGGCCGTGCTCCAGCAGCAAGCGGCCGCGCTTCTCGTGCACGGGCCGAAGAACGACGCGCGCGCGGTGGGCGCGCTGGTGCTCGGGCTGCTGAGCGTGACGTGCCTGGGCCTCTTCGCGGGCATCCCGGCGATCATCCTCGGCGCGATGTCGCGCAAGGAGATCGACCGCTCCCAGGGCGCGCTCACCGGACGCGGCTTCGCGGCGGGCGGCATCGTCACCGGCCTCTTCGGGACGGGCATCAGCCTCGTCCTCGGCGCCCTCCTCCTCGGCGGCGCGCTCGACGCGCTCACCGCCCCCGAGCCGCGCACCGCCGAGGCGCCGATCGGTACCCCGGTCGGCGTGCCCTTCGCGGCCGGCACCCGCTCGTACGGCTCGCTCGAGGTGGTGGACCTCGACACGAGCCGAACCCTGAAGACGCAGCTCGACGAGATCTCGCGCGCCGCGCTCGCGAAGAAGCGCACCGTGATGCTGCAGACCTACGTGCGCACGAGCAAGGAGTGCGCGGAGGTCGCCGCGGCGCTGCCTGACACGCGGATGCAGCGCGCCCTGAAGGACGTCACCCTGGTCCGCGTCGACATCGACACGTTCGAGGAGGCGCTCCGCACGATGCGCGTCGAGACCGAGTCGGCGCCCTGGTTCTACAAGCTCGACGGCAACGCGCGCCCGACCGACGCGATCAGCGCCGACGAGTGGGACGCCAACGTCCCCGAGAACATGGCGCCCGTGCTGTCCGACTTCGCCCGCGGGGTCCAGGCGCCGCGCCGCTCGCCTTCCCCGGTCGGCACCGCGCTCTGATCGCGCCGCGCCCTCAGGCGAAGGCGTGGGCGGCTTCCTGCATCGTGACGAACGTGTAGCCCGCCTCGCGAAGGACCTCGATCACCGCGAACAGCGCATCGAGCTTGCGGCCATGCGGGACGCGGACGTCCGGCTGGTGCGGGCGGAGGGCCTCCAGGCCGTCCGCCGCGTCGAGGACGTCGATGCCGTGGAGCTCGAGGTTCACGAGCGGCTCGCCCACGCACATGCGCGCGAGGAGCTTCGCGCGCGACGGCCCCGCGAGCGTCACCGAGGTACCGATGAACGGCAAACGCAGCCCGCGCGTGACCTGCACGGGGATCTCGAGCAGCCCGCCGCCCTTCTTCCAGTACGGCCGCCCGACGCGGTACGGCTGCGTGGGCGCGCGCAGCACCTGGGGCGTGTCCACGATCGACCGGCTCGTCCGGCCGCGCGCGCGAATGGCGCCGATCGCCGCGGTCTTTGCCGCGTAGTAGGCCGGGCACGGGAAGACCGACGCGTCGTACGCGACGCCGAGCTCGGCGAGCACCTCGAACACCTCGTCCGTGATCGTGTAGCCGGGCGCGCGGAACCCGACGGGCGACTGCCCGGTCGCCTCGGCGATGGCGCGCGCGCCCTCGGCGATCTGCCGCGTGATCTCCTCGCGCCCGAGCCGCACGAGATCGTAGCGATGGTCGAGCGAGTGATTGGCGATCTCGTGCCCCTTCGCCGCGGCGCCACGGAGCCCGCGCGCGGCGACCTCGCGGCGCATGTCGCTGCCGATCGTGAAGAGCGTCAGCGGGATGCGGGTGGCCGCCGCGAGCTCCACGAGGCGGGCGACCGCGACGTCGTACACGAGCGTTGCCGCCGCCGCCGAAGGCTCGAGGCCGTGGATCTGGAAGTAGTTCGGGATCTCGTCGAGATCGACGCTGACGGAGGCGAGGCGCACGGCGCGAGAATCTAGCCGCTCGCCGCGCACGTGTCGCGCAGCGCCGATCTTCGAAACGAAACGAGCCGGAGATGCTCGCGCATCGCCGGCTCGATCGTGACGCGCGCGGCGGCTGCTCGTGAGAGCGGCGCCGCGCAGCGGATCAGTTGCCGATGGTCTTCGCGACCTCGTCGGCCAGGTTCTCGACCTTCTTCTCGATGCCCTCGCCGAGCTCGAAGCGGACGAACGAGGTGATCTTCACCTCGCCGCCGATCTTCTTGCCGAGCTCGGTGCGGATCTTCTCGATGGTGCCCGCGGTGGGGTCCCACACGTTGTCCTGGCCGAGGAGCGTGACCTCGTTGAACCACTTGGACACCTTGCCGTCGACGACCTTCGGCCACATCGCCTCGGGCGGACCCTTGCGGGCCTCGGCAGCCTTCATCTCGGCCTTGAGGTCGGCCTCGCTGAGATCGTGGCCGCCCGCCTTCAGCTCGGCGATGCGGGCGTGCGCGCCTTCCAGCTCTTCCTTCAGCTGGGCGACGAAGATCTCCTTCTGCTTCTCGATGGCCGTCGCCTCGATCTCTTCCTTGCGGACGACGATCGGGCGCATGGCGGCGATCTGCATCGAGACGTTCTCGATGAAGACCTTGAAGTCCGGGTCGGACTTCGCGGCCTCGCTGGGCGCCTCGGCGGCGACGAGGACCGCGAGCTTGCCGCCCATGTGGACGTACGCGTGGACGAGGCCCGCGGCCGAGGGGGCCTCGAGCGACTGCCAGCGGCGGACGACGATGTTCTCGCCGATGCGGCCGACCGCGTCCTGGCGGACGACGTCGACCGTCTTCTCGGAGCCGGGGTACGGCTGCGCCGCGAGGTCCCCGCCCTTGTCGAGCTTCGAGGCGACCTCGATGACGTTCTTCACGAACGACTTGAAGTCCTCGCCGCGCGCGACGAAGTCGGTCTGGCAGTTGACCTCGAGGATGACGCCCTTCTTGGCGTCGGGGCTGACCCACGTGGCGACCTCGCCCTCGGCGGCGACCTTGCCGGCGCGAGCAGCGGCCTTCACGAGGCCCTTCTTGAGAATGACCTCGACGGCCTTCTCGATGTCGCCCTCGGCCTCGACGAGCGCGTTCTTGCAGTCGGACATGCCGGCCGCGGTGCGCTCACGGAGCTCTTTGATCAGTGCGGGAGTGATGGCCATGATGATCTTTTCTCCGGCGATCAGGAGGGCTTGTTCTCGGGGGCGACGTCCGCCGCGGGAGCCTGCTCGGTGGCGGGCAGCGCGGACGGGGGCGCGTCGTTGCGGGGGCCGCGGTTACGTGCGTACTGCACGTCCGCCTGCTGACGACCGCCACGGCCGCCGCCACCTCCGCCGCCCTGGTTGTCGTCGTCACGGCCGTGCGCGTCCTTGCGGCGCTGCATGCCCTCGACGACGGCGTCGCCGATGCGCTGCGTGATCAGCTTGATCGAGCGGATCGCGTCGTCGTTGCCGGGGATCACGTAGTCGACCACGTCCGGGTCGCAGTTCGTGTCGGTGATGGCGATGATCGGGATGCCGAGCTTCTTCGCCTCGCTCACCGCGATGGTCTCCATCGCCGGGTCGATGATGAAGACGGCCGCCGGGAGCGATCCCATGTTCTTCAGACCGCCGACGTACTTCTCGAAGCGCTCGCGCTCCTTCTCGAGGCGCGAGACCTCCTTCTTGGGGAGCTGGAGGTACGTGCCGTCTTCCTTCATGCGCTCGAGCTGGCGCATGCGGTCGAGGCCCTGCTTGATGGTGCGGAAGTTCGTCAGCGTGCCGCCGAGCCAGCGGTTGATGACGTAGTAGGCGCCGGCGCGGGTCGCCTCTTCCTGGCAGATTTCCTGGGCCTGGCGCTTCGTGCCGACCATCAGGATGTTGCCGCCGCGCGCGACCGTCTCGGTGACGAAGTTGAACGCGCGGGCGAACAGACGGGCCGTCTGGTCGAGGGCGATGATGTGGATCCCGTTGCGCGCGCCGTAGAGGATCGGCTTCATCTTCGGGTTCCAGCGCTTCGTCTGGTGACCGAAGTGCACGCCCGCGTCGAGCAGCGAGCGGAGGGGCAGCGGGAATTCTTTGTTGAGGTTCTGGATCTCGTGCTGCTGAGTCATGATTGCGCTTCCTTTCGGTTGGACCTCCGCTCCCCTCCGAGGCCAGCAACCTGCGCTCGGACCCACAGGATCGAAGCGGGGCCGCACCGGACCTGCGGTTTGCGCAGGAGAGCGTGTGGATTACCTTCGGCCGGGATCGGCCGCGGGGAGGCGCACCATAGTCAGGAGCGCAGCCGCGTCAAGCACGGGCTTGGGTCTTGCCAGCGCGGCCGGAAACGCGCGACAAGACGGGGTGATGAGCCTCCGCTCCGCCGCCGCTCTCGCGCTCGTCGCTGCCTTCGCGGCGACGCTCGCCGCGTGCCCCAGCCCGAAGTACCCGACCGGCCCCGCGCCCGAGTACGAGGAGCCGGCCGCGCCGTCCTGGCTCGAGGCCGGCGCGCCGCCGGCGCCCGCTACGCCCGACGCGGGCTGAGGTAAGGTACGCGCCTGATGGATCCCGATCGGACGCGCATCCGGCACGTCGCCACCCTCGCCGAGCTCGCGCTCACCGGCGAGGAGGAGGCGCGCTTCGCGGGCGAGCTCGAGAGCATCCTCGTGTTCTTCGCGGAGCTCGACGCGATCGACACCGAGGGCGTGCCGCCCACCGCCCACGTCGCCGGCGCCGCGCCCGCCACGTCCGGCGAGGGCTGGCGCGCCGACGAGGTGGCGCCCTGCCTGCCCCACGAGGAGGCGCTCGCCAACGCGCCCCGCGCCGCCCACGACGGGTTCGCGGTCCCCACCTTCGTCGACTGAGATGATCGACGTCGTCACCCTGGCCGAGCGCGTGCGCCGTGGCGACGTGAGCGCCGTCTCCGTCGCCGAGGCCTCGCTCGAGGCGATCAGCGCGCGCAACGGCAAGCTCAACGCGTTCCTCTCCGTCGAGTTCGACGACGTGATCCAGCAGGCGCGGGCCATCGACGCACGGCGCGCGCGCGGCGAGGCGCTCGGGCCGCTGGCCGGCGTGCCGATCGCGCTGAAGGATGCACTCTGCATGCGGGGGACGCGGACCACGGCCGGCTCCCGCATCCTCGAGCCGTTCATCTCGCCGTACGACGCGACGGTGGTGACGCGCCTCCGCGCCGCGGGCGCGCTGCTCCCCGGGAAAACCAACATGGACGAGCTCGCGATGGGCTCCTCGAACGAGAGCTCCGCGTTCGGCCCCGTGCTCCACCCGCTCGACGAGACGCGCACCCCCGGCGGATCCTCGGGCGGCAGCGCGGTGGCGGTCGCGGCCGGCATGACCCCCGCTTCCCTGGGCAGCGACACGGGCGGCTCGATCCGGCAGCCGGCGGCCTTCACCGGGACGGTGGGCGTCAAGCCGACCTACGGGCGCGTGTCACGGTACGGGCTCGTCGCGTTCGCCTCGAGCCTCGACCAGATCGGCCCCTTCGCGACCGACGTGCGCGGCGCGGCGCGGGTCCTCGGTGTCATCGCCGGCAAGGACCCGCACGACATGACGAGCCTGGACGTGCCCGTCGACGACTTCGAGGGCGCCTGCGGGAACAGCGTGAAGGGCCTCCGGATCGGCGTCCCCGACGAGTACTTCGCGGAAGGGCTCGACCCGGAGGTCGAGGGGAGCGTGCGCGCCGCCATCGCCGCCCTCGAGGCCGACGGCGCGGTCGTCGTCAAGGTGCGGCTCACGCACACGCGCCACGCGGTGGCCACCTACTACGTGCTCGCGATGGCCGAGGCGTCGAGCAACCTGGCGCGCTTCGACGGCGTTCGGTACGGCCTGCGCGTCGAGGCGGAAGCCCGCGAGGATCTCGGAGGCAAGAGCGCGCTCCGGGCCATGTACGGCAAGACGCGCGAGGCGGGCTTCGGCGACGAGGTGAAGCGGCGCATCCTCCTCGGCACGTTCGTGCTCAGCGCGGGGCACTACGAGGCCTACTACCTGAAGGCGCAGAAGGTCCGCACCCTCATCCGGCGCGACTTCGACGCGGCGTTCGGCGCGGTCGATGCCATCGTCTGCCCGACCACCCCGACGCCTGCCTTCCGGCTCGGCGAGAAGATTGCCGACCCGCTCTCGATGTACCTGTCCGACGTCTACACGCTGCCGGCGAGCCTCGCGGGCCTCCCCGCGATGAGCGTCCCGTGCGCGCCCACGAAGGCGGGGCTGCCGGTCGGACTCCAGATCATCGCGCCGCCGCTCCGCGAGACCACCATGTTCGCGCTCGCCGCGGCGTGGGAGAGCGCCGGCCGGGTCGCGCCGTGATCGTCGAGCCCTTCGCGGCGCGGCACCTCCCGGCGTTCCGCGCGCTCTTCGACGCCGCCGGCTCCTCGTGCGCGTGCCGGTGGTGGCACTTCACGGGCACGAAGAACGAGTGGCTCGAGCGCTCCGCGCACCGGCCCGACGAGGGCTTCGAGGAACAGGCCGCCGCGGTCCGCGCCGGCGACCCCAGCGCCGACGGTCTCGTGGCCGTCGACGGCGACGCGGTCCTCGGCTGGATGAAGCTCGCGCCGCGCGAGGTCGTGCCGAAGCTGACGGGGCTCGTGCCGTATCGCAACGTCCTTGCCCCGCCCGGAACGTGGAGCATCGGGTGCTTCCAGATCGCGCCCGCCGCCCGGCGGCACGGGGTGGCGCGGGCGCTCGTCACCGCCGCCGACGCGGTGGTCCTCGCGCGCGGCGGCCGCGCGATCGAGGCATATCCCCGCCGGTCGAGCGCGCCGCTCTACGACGAGGAGGCATGGCAGGGACCCGAGGGCCTCTTCGCGTCGCTCGGGTACGCGCCCGTCCACGACGTCGCGCCGTATCCGATGTACCGAAAGGTCCTTCTCCCCGGGTGACGGGCGCGGTTTCGCGGCGCCCCCCGCGCGAGGACCTCGGGTAGACTGAGCAGCGGTGGACCCGAGCTTGCCCGTGCTCGTGACCCGGCTCGCCGACCGGCAGACGCTGACGCGTCTCCTGCGCGCCGCGCTCCGTCACGAGGTCGCCGACGTCTCGCTCGAGGCGCCGCCGCGCGCCGCCGACGCCGGACCGCACACGCTCGACCTGCGGCTCGCCGGGCAGCCGGACGTCTCCGTGATCGCCGAGCCGGCGGGGGCTCCGCAGGACGGACGCTTCCCGCTGCGGCTCCGGCCCCTTCACCGCGCGCAGGCCGCCGAGCTGTTCGCGCTGCTCGAGGAGCACCCCACGTCGTCGGACACGCGGGGCTCGGCGCCGGCGACCGTTCCGACGGGCAGCGTCGCCCCCGACACGATCGCCGGGCAGCGCACCATCAGCTTCGGGGACGCCGCGCCGATCGTCCGCGCGATGGCCGGCTCCGCGCCGGCGATCGTGGACGTGGACCCCCGCGTCACGGCGCGCCTCGTGCCGAGCGACCCACGACGGACCGTCCCGAGCGCCCGCTGGGCCGGCGGCTCGCCCGCGCCGAAGCGGCCGGCCGCGGACACGGCGCCGTCGCGCGGCGGAGCGATCGTGGTTCCGCCCGCGTCCGACGACCCACGGCGCACCGTTCGCAGCGCGTCGTGGGCGCCGTTGCCGGACGGGTCGGGCGCAGAGGCCGACGATCGGTCGCTCAGCGTCAGCGTCGTCTTCGAGCCCTCGGCGGAGCCGGGCGACCACGACGACCCGAGCCTCAGCGTGAGCGTCATCTTCGAGCCGGGCGCCGCCGAGCCAGAGGTGCGGCCGTTCCCGGCGCGGCCGTCGGATCCGGACGTGGAGACGGGCGAGCTCGGCGAGGACGAGATCGCGGCGATCTCCGACGCGGTCGCGACCCTGGCGCTCGAGGCCGAGAAGGCCGCGCCCCCGGGCGACGACTTCTTCGACGCGGCGCTCGCCAACCTCCCGATGATGCCCGAGGGCGACGACGCCGAGAGCGAGAGCAACGCCGTCGACGACAGCGGGCTCGCCCGGGCCGCCCTCGGCGCGATGCCGCTCGCCCGGGCGTCCGACCCGGCGCTCGCGTTCGCCCGGCCGGTGCCGCCGCCCCCCGACGACGACGATGATTTCGTCACCCTGATCCGTCTGCCGGGCGCCGGGGCCGCCGCCGCGCACGAGGCGGCGCCGCCCCGGAAGAAGAAGACGACGCGCCGCGCCCCGAAGGAGAAGAAGCGCACGACGCGCCATCCTTCGGATCCCGACGCGGCGGGACCGGTCCCCGAGCCCGTCGCCGGCCAGGACCCGCTGCTCGGCCGCACGCTCGCCGACGGCAAGTACGTCATCGCCTCGGCCATCGGCAGCGGGGCGGCCGGCGCCGTGTACAAGGCGACCCACCGCGAGCTCCGCCGCTCGGTCGCGATCAAGGTCCTGCATCCGCACTACCAGCAGGACCCGCAGTTCATGAAGAGCTTCCGTGGCGAGGCGCTCGCCGCGAGCCAGCTCGATCACCCGAACGTGATGCGCGTGCTCGACTTCGGCCAGGAGCCGGACGGCCTCGTCTACATCGTCATGGAGTTCCTCCAGGGTCGCACCCTGCAGAGCCTCCTCGACGAGGAGCGCCGGCTCCAGACCGAGCGCGCCGTCGAGATCATGATCCAGGTGTGCGCCGCGCTCAGCGTCGCGCACGACCACGGGATCATCCACCGGGACATCAAGCCCGACAACATCATGCTCGTGCCGAGCCGCAACGACGAGGGCCGCGTCTACGAGCTCGTGAAGGTCTGTGACTTCGGCATCGCAGCCCTCCAGAACCCGACCCGCGACGACGCGGAGCTCGCCTCGCTCAACGACAACATCATCGCCGGCACCCCCGAGTACATGTCGCCGGAGCAGGCGCGCGGGACCGAGGTGGACGCGCGCTCCGACGTCTACGCGGCGGGCATCTGCCTCTACGAGCTCGTCACCGGCCGACCGCCCTTCCTCGGCGAGAACGCGGCGGACATCCTCGTCAAGCAGCTCGAGGAGGAGCCGCGGCCGCCCTCGCAGATCCAGAAGGGCCTCGACTCGATCCTCGAGGAGATCATCCTCCGCGCGATCCAGAAGGAGCCGCGCAAGCGCCAGCAGTCGGCGCGCGAGCTGCGCGTCGAGCTGAAGGAGGTCATCGATCCGGCCGACGCGGGCGGCGCCGCCTACGACGACGAGCGCAGCATCGTCGAGAACGTTCCGGTGCTCGACGACCCCGCCTCCGGGTTCGCCGGGTTCTTCATCGCGCTCGCGAGCGCGGTGCTGCGCTTCGGACGCTTCGAGCGCGGCCATCCCGAGGCCGCGCAGGCCATGAAGGAGCTGACCAAGGCCACCAGGGCTGCGCTCCGAGGGCGGCGCGAGCTCACGTTCGCGCGTCGTGACTCGGCGAAGACCATCGGGTTCTGCGTGATGAGCGGCCACGGCGAGATCGTCGACCTGCGGCGCCTCCTCGGCTCCCAGCTGTTCGGCAGCTTCGGCTACCCGTTCATCGAGGCGCTCGCGAAGAAGGGCGTCGCCGCGGTGACGCTGCGCGAGGGTCTGCCCGACACCGAGCTCCATTACGTCATCGAGATGCTGCTCGGTCCGCACGGCAACGACGAGCTCCGCAAGGAGCTCCTGGGCAAGCCGCTACGCCACGTGTCGCTGCTCTTCGGCGCCGATGTCATCGGGCGCGACCGCAAGCTCTCGTGGAAGGTCGGTCTGTGTGCGGCGCGCCTCGCGCGTGACCTCAGGGCGCTCTCCACCATCCGGGGCATCAGCCTGAAGAAGATGCGCGAGATCCGCGAGGACCTCGTGGCCGGCGTGGCGCACCTCTGCACGAAGGGCGACGAGGTCCGGCAGCTCCTCTTCAACAGCGACATCATCGACGAGACGGTCGAGAACCTGCGCGGCTTCTCGGGATTCCGGGTGGCGCCGCTCCTCCTCGAGCGGCTCCTGCACGAGCCAGCGGTCGACGCGGCCGGCCTCCTCCTCACCGACCTCGACGAGGGCACGCTCGACGCGGCGGTCGTGAAGGACCACCTCCGCGCCTTCGGGCTTCGCCTCTCCACCGAGCGTTCCGCGCGCTCGGACGCGACCGTCGCCGAGCTGTACCGCCGCGGCATCCTCGACGAGGCCGACGTCCCGCGCGACCTCCAGGAGCAGATCCGCGCGCAGGCACTCGCCGATGCGCTGGTGCGCGATCCATCACCCTTCCTGCGGGCGCTCGAGGCGATCCAGGACGCGGGCGAGTACGGCCGCGAGCTCGTGACGCTGGAGGCGGCGATGGCGGTCCTCGCCCGCCGCGCCGAGGCGGGCGCCCTGCTCGCCGCGATCAGCGTGCTCGCGCGCCATGCCAAGGGCGGAGGCACGCGCGAGAGCCACGCGCTCCGTACGATGAAGACGATCATCGACAAGCAGCGCCTCGTGCCGATCGCGCGCGCGCTCCTCGTCGGACCGCCGCAGGACCGCGAGGCGGCGCGGCAGCTGCTCGTGCTCGCGGGCAGCGCCGGCGCTCACGCGCTCTTCGTCGCGCGCGAGGCGGCAGGCGATCCTGCAGCGCGTGGCCTGTTCGTGAAGACGCTGCGCGAGACCGGGGCCGCCGGCTGGGCGCTGCTCGCGAGCGTCCTCCCCCGCATCGAGGTGCACGGCGAGGCCGACGTGGCGCTCGTGGAGGATCTGCTGCGCGCCCTTCCCGACCGTGCCGACGCCTCGCTCGGCGAGGCGGTCACGAGGTTCCTCGGCAACCCGCGGCTCCGAGCGGCGGCGCTCACCGCCCTCGTGCCGCTGCTCGGGGATCGAGCGCGGAAGCCGCTCCTCGAGGCGCTCGAGTTCGCCGACGATCCGGCGCGCGTCGTCGCGCTCGCCGAGCTCCGTCGCATGCGCGGGATCGACGAGCCCGTCGTGAGCTTCATCGAGCGCTTGCTGACGACCAGGGCCGGCGCGAGCGAGGAGCTGCGGGCGGCCGCCGCCGGCGCGCTCGCGGACGCGGCTCCGAACCAGCGGGCGCGCGCGCTGACGCTGCTGATCAAGGGCATCGAGGGCAAGCGCGGCCTCGTGGCGATGTTGCGCGGCGACGCGAACGGCGACGAGACGCTCGCCGTGACCGAGGCGATGGTGCGGTCCCTCCTGGCGCTCGACCGCGCCGAGGGAACACGCGTCGTGAAGGCGCGCCTCGCGAGGGCGGACGCCCAGCTGAGGGCCCGCCTCACGCAGCTGCTCCAGACGACCTGACGTCTACGTGGAGACGGGCGGGAACGTCGACGGCCACGCCTCGCAGCGGAGGAGATCGCACGAGAGGCCGCAGAACACCGCCCGCAGCGTCTCCTCGCGCGTCGCGAAGCTGCGCGCGGAGCGAACGATGTCGGCGATGAGCAGCGGCTTCGTGATCCGCCGGAGCGCGTGCTCCTCGGCCTCGTTGAAGCGAAAGGCCTCGATGCGGACGGGTAGCGGCACGACCGGCGCGATGGGGACGTCGGTGAGCGGCTCGAGGATCGCCGTGAGCTCGCCGACCTCGTAGTGGTCGCGCACCGCGCGGAGCACGAGCTCGAAGGGGTCCACGCCGAGCGGGAACGTCTCCTCGTGGGAGCGCGCGCCGCGCACGAACGCGACCTCCCCGGACTGCCAGGCGAAGACCTCCTGGAAGCGGTGCTGCGTCTGCTGCGAGATCGCGCGAAAGAGCTCGATGGGACGCAGCACCCCGAGCCCGCACAGCGCGTCACCGATGCGGCCGCTGTAGCGGGGCAGCATGGCGAGGGCCATCTCGACCTCCATGCGGAGGACCTGCCCCTTGGCGACGAGGTGCTCGCCGAGCAGCTCGGACTTGTCCGACGACATGACGAACTCGGGGACGCCCTCGACGAGGTAGATCTTCTTCTTGCGCCCCCCGTCGCGGAAGTAGAGCGCGCCCGTGTCACGCCGCAGCGCGAGGTGGAAGATGCGCGACGGCAGCAGCTTCCGGTCGATGCGCGCCGCCTGGTTCGCCTTCGAGAAGACGCCATCGTCCCACCGCAGCGCTGCGCTCGTGACGAAGCGTTCGAGCTCGGGGAACGTCTTCGCGTCGCGATAGGCGCCGCTCTCGCGCGACATCTGCGCCCGCGCGTCGATGGCGCCGGTCACGAAGAGCTCGACGAGCCGAGGGTAGCTGAGCGGCCCGACCTCGGGCCCTGACGGCATCTTCACGCGGTAGATCGCCGGGGCCACGTCGCGCTCACCGGGCGGCGCGCTTCCCGGAGGCCGACGGGTGGCGGCCGGCGGGACGGTGGAGCCGTGCGCGTCGACGGAGCCGACGGTCGCGCGGGCCACGGCGGCGGCGGCCCCGAGATTCGCGGTCTTGCGGACGCTCGTGTCGGTGATGGGCTCGTCGTCGCCGGTCGGCACGAGCCCGAGCCGCTCGACCAGCGCCCCGAGCTTGGCCGGCCCGACCTGCATGCGGCGGCGCCTCAGGATCTCGTCGATGCTCTCCGCGAAGGCCGCGGCGCTGGGGAAGCGAACCGCGCGGTCCCGCGCCAGCGCCTTGAAGAGCACGGCGCGCACGTCCTCGGGAACGCGCCCGCCGGCGCGGTCGAGCACACCGAGATCGGCGTCGCGGATGCGCATCAGCACCTCGATCTCGCTCGGTCCCGAGAAGAGCGGGCGGAGCATGACGAGCTCGGCGAGCACGATGCCCACGGTGAAGAGGTCGGAACGCGCGTCGAGCTCGCGTCCCACGACCTGCTCGGGCGACATGTACCCGAGCTTGCCCTTCAGCTGCCCGGCATCCGTGCGCCGCTCGATCTCGGCGGCGCGCGCGATCCCGAAGTCGGTGAGCTTCACCGCGCCCGAGCGGTCGATGAGCACGTTGCCGGGAGAGACGTCACGGTGCACGAGGTCGAGCGGCTTGCCCTCGTCGTCGCGCGCGTTGTGCGCGTAGTCGAGGCCGCGGAGGACGCTGAGCGCGATGTACAGGGCGGCGTCGAGGGGGATCTCCTCGCCACGGCTCGCGGCGGCGCGGACGAGGCGCGCCGCGGTGGTGCCGTCGACGTACTCCATCGCCATGTAGAGCTCGCCGTCCTGCTCGCCGAAGTCGAACACCTGCACGATGTTCGGGTGCGCGAGCCGCGCGCAGACCCGCGCCTCGTCCACGAACATCGCCACGAAGTCCGGGTCCTCGGCCAGCTGCGGGAGGATGCGTTTGACGGCGACCACCTTCTGGAAGCCGTGCGGCCCCTCGCGGCGCGCCAGGTACACCTCCGCCATCCCACCCGTCGCGATGCGCTGGAGGAGCTCGTAAGGCCCGAGGAGGAGCGGGGCCGGATGGATCGATGCGCCCATCGCGTGTAGAGAGCGTAGCCCATGCGGACGTCCCGACCCAAGAGCGTGCTCCCGGTGAGCACCGATGCGGCGTTCGGCTGATGCAGGGCCCCGGAACGAGAGCGCCGAAGCCCCCGCCGCCCCCGGCATCGTTGATCGTCATCGACAAGCCGAAGGGTCCCACGAGCCACGACGTCGTGGCGCGGCTGCGCAGGACGCTGCGGACGCGCGCGATCGGCCACTGCGGCACGCTCGACCCGATGGCGACGGGCGTGCTCGTCGTCGCGGTCGAGGACGGCACGAAGCTCGTGCCCTGGCTCACCGCCGCCGAGAAGGCCTACGAGGCCACGCTGAGGTTCGGGGTGCTCACCGATTCCCTCGATGCCGACGGCACCGAGACCGCGCGGGCGCCCGTCGGTGCCGAGCTACGCGCGGCGCTCGAGCAGCTCGCGCGAGACGGAGCGGCGAACGTCCCCGACCTGCTCGCCCGCGCCATCGCGGCGGAGCGGTCCCGCGTCCTCCAGGTCCCGCCCGCCATCTCGGCGATCCGGATCGGCGGCGAGCGGGCTCACGAGCTCGTCCGGCGCGGCGAGACGCCGGAGATGGCCCCCCGCGAGGTCTCGCTGCTCGATCTCCGCGTCGTCGCGGGCGGCCTCGACCCGGAGCCGTTCCTCACCGTCTCCGTCCACGTCACCAAGGGCTACTTCGTGCGTTCGCTCGCGCGCGATCTCGCGGAGGCGCTCGGGACGGTGGGGCACCTCGTGGCGCTCCGGCGCACGCGCTCCGGGCCGTTCACGCTGGAGGACGCGCGCCTCGTCGAGGACGTCACGCGCGAGCTCCTGGTGCCGGTCGCCGAGGCTGCCGCGCGGGCGCTGCCCACGAGCACGCTCACCGAGGAAGGCGTCGTCTTCGCCGGCCACGGCAAGCGTCTCCTCGCCGAGCACCTGCGCGACCCGCACCCCGGTCCGTCGGCATGGCTCGACGAGCGAGGCGCGCTCGTCGCGATCGGCGAGCTCGCGGAGGACGGCCTCGGCCGGGTCCTCCGCGGCTTCCCGCGCGCGTCCTGAGGCTCTACTTCTTCCGCTCCGGCGGCTTCTTCTTGTCGCGAGCGAGCTTCAGCTTGGCCTCCGCGGCCTTCGCCATGGGCCCCTTCGGCGCGGCCTTGAGGTAGGCGTCGTACTCGGCCGCCGCCTCGGTGAACTTTCCGTCCTCGTGCTGCAGCGAGCCGAGCCAGTAGTGCGCCGGCGCGAACCCGGGTTCCTTCTGGGTGGCGGCGGTCAGGTCGGCGGTCGCGCCCGACTTGTCCTTGCCCGCGAGCTTGCAGAGGGCGCGGTTCGTGCGGAAGTCCGCGTTGTCCTTGAGGCCGATCGCCTTGTCGAACACCGCGATGCACTCCGGCACCGCGCGCGCGGTCCGGAAGCCGAAGCCGATGGTCCCGAGCATGGCGGCATCCTCGCCGGCGACGCGCTGCGCCTGCTTCAGCTTCGCGACCGCCTCCTCGTTCCTCTTCGCGGCGGTGAGGTGGTCGGCGTAGGCGACGTAGAAGCGAGCGTCATTCGGCGCGAGCTTCACGGCGTCGTCGAAGGCCTTGTTGGCGCCGTCGACGTCGCCCTTGCCGGAGAGCGCGACGGCGAGGTTCAGCTGCATCTCGGCGTTCTTCGCGTTACGCGCGAGCGCCTTGCGGGCGAGGGCGATCGCGTCGTCGAACTTCTGCGTCTCGACGTAGATGGCGGTCAGGTTCTCGGCGGCCTCCTGCAGGTCGGGCTGGAGCTCGAGGGCCTTCTGGTAGTTCTTCTCCGCGGCGGGCTTGTCGCCCGTCTTGTCCATGACGAGGCCGAGGTAGTAGTACGCCTCGGCCTGTTTCGGGTTCTTCGCGATGGCCGACTCGAAGGCGGCGCGCGCCGTCGTCCAGTCGCCGGCCTTCACGGCGCCGGTGCCCCGCGTGAGGTCGTCGTTCGTGCTGGCGGCGGGCTCGCCCGGCCTCCCCGCAGGCGCCGCGCTGCCGGCCGCGGGAGGCGCGGCGAGCGAGGGGTCGGGCGACTCGACCGTCTTCGGTGAGCCCCCGCACGCGACCGCGAGACACGAGGCCATCACCAGCTCCAGCACGACATTCCGCTTCATCCCGTTTCCTCTCTGTGTGCGGCAGCGGCCGGGATACGGGAGCTGCCTCCTTCCATCGACACGGCGCCCAGGAGCACGTCCCGGATGACTCGGAACCGCGGACCGGGCACGACCTTCGAGCCGTCCAGCTCGTTCACATAGAACACGTCGGCGACCTTCGTCCCCTCGGTGTTGATCTTCGAGAGCGCGATGCCCAGCCGGAGACCGTGCAGCGCGTTGGCGAGCGCGTAGAGGAGGCCGGGGCGGTCCTTCGCGAAGACCTCGATCACGGTGTGCGAGGGCGAGGCGCGGTCGTCGACGACCACCTCGGGCAGTACCTCGGGGCTCGGCCGCTCGCGCCACGGCGAGGTCGTGCCGATCCGGTCGCGCAGCAGGTCGTCGCCCGACGTCGTGCCGGAGCAGACCATCGCCAGGTCGCGCGCGAGACGCGGCATGGCCTGCGCGACGCCGTCGGCGCTGCCGCGCGAATCACGGACCCAGAAGAGGTCGACGGCCTCGCTCGGTCCGCTGCTCGTGCCCGCGCGCGAGTACACCTGCGCGCCCAGAACCTCGAGCCGGCTCGCGGTGATGGCGGCCGCGATGCGCGCGAGGAGGCCGGGCGCGTCCTCGGCGACCACGCAAAGCTCGGTGACCTCGGGGTGCCGCGAGGGGACGAGCGCGGCGAGCACCGGCGCGCGCGTCCGGAGCCGCTCGGCCGAGATCCGTCCATGAGCGACGATCGCCTCCGGCGCGTTCGACAGGAGGTACCGCTCGGGCATGGATGCGAGGAAGTGCTCGAGGTCGGCCCGCTCGTGCGTCCACAGGGCGAGCGCCGCCTCCTTCACGCGCTGGATGCGCGCGGCGCCGAACTCGTCGGTGCCCGCGAAGGCCGCATCGGCGGCGAAGTAGAGCTCGTCGAGCATGCGCGCCTTCCACGAGGTCAGCGCGGTCGGCGACGTCGTGGTGAGATCGCAGATGGTCAGCAGGTACAGGTTGCGGAGCCCCTCGCGCCCGCGGAGGTGCGCGCAGAAGTCGGCGGTGGTCGTCGCGTCGTCGAGGTCGCGCCGCGTCGCCACGTGGTACATGAGGAGGTGCTCGATCACGAGCTGCCGCACCTCTGCCGCCTCGTCGGCAGAGATGCCGAGGCGCGGGAGGATGACGTCGCACAGCTCGGCGCCGGTGACCGAGTGGTTCCGCCGTGACCCGCTCGCGTCGGGGTATCCCTTGCCGACGTCGTGGAGCAGCGTGGCGAGGAAGAGCGGCACCGGGTTCGCGATCTCCGCGGCGAGGCGGCTGGCGAGCGGACGCTCGTGCCCGTTCTCGCCGCGACAGATCGCGCGGAGGGCATCCACCGCCGCCACCGAGTGAACGTCGACCGTGTACACGTGGTAGACGTCGTGGTGAACGCGGCCCGTGACGGGCGCGAACTCCGGGATCATCGCCAGCAAGAGGCCGACCTCGTGCAGCTCGCCGGCGATCGAGCCACGCCGCAGCGGAACCTCGGGGACCGTGCAGAGCAGGGACACGAACAGGCGGGCTGCCTCGGGTGACGCGCGCAGGCGGGCTGCCCATTCCGCCTCCGAGGTGGCGCGTGCGATGAGGTCGCGCGCGTACGGGAGGATCGGTGCCTTCTTCGAGACGCAGCTCGCGTAAGCGCGGAGGGCGAGCGCTGGATCGCTCGCGAGCAGCGACGGGTCGACGGTGACCTGCCCGTCGAAGAGGCGGACGCCCCCGCCGAGGTCCACGTCCACCGGGCGCCCACGACGGCGCGGCGGCGTCGCGCGGAGGAGCAGCGATTCGCGCGCCCGCGAGACGACCCGCGCATGCCCGAAGTAATCCTGCATGAACCGCTCGGCGGCGGCGGCACGAACCTCGTAGGGAAGCTCGGCATCGTCCGTCACGGGCGCGTCGGGGGCGACCACGGCGGCGTACCCCATCTCGAGCGCGATCGCCTCCTGCTGATCGAACGTGAGCCGGTCGCTCTTCCGCCTGGCGTGCGCGTGCAGGCGGTTCCGGACGCGCCACAGGAACTCCTCCGCCGAGGCGATCTCGCGGGCCTCGCGCGGCACGAGGACGCCGACCCGAACGAGCTCGGCCCACGTGCCGTTCCCCTCCCCGTGGCCGGTGCGGTAGCGAGCGCGCGCCGCCCACCGGCCGATGTCGAGGTCGCGGAGCCCACCGGCGCCCGCCTTGACCTCCGGCTCGAGCAGATAGAGCGAGCCGCCGAACCGCGCGTGACGGGCGGTGGCCTCCTCCTCGAGGCGGGCCGCGAAGCGCGTGAGCTCCCCCTGGCTGAAGAGGCCCGCGTACGCGCGCTCCTCGAGCTCCGTGAGGAGGTCGGCGTCCCCCGCGATGTGCCGCATGTCGAGGAGCGAGGTCGCGGTCGCGAGATCGGTCTGCGCGAGCTCGAGGACCTCGGACGTGTCGACGACCTGGTGGCCGACCGACAGCCCGGCGTCCCACAGCGGGTAGAGGAGAGCGTCGGCCAGGAGCGCCGCGGCCTCACGGTGCTGGGCGCCAGGGCGCACGAGGAGGCGCACGTCGATGTCGGACCGGAGGGCGACGGCGCCGCGCCCGAAGCTACCGACCGCCGCCAGCAGGACCGGGCTCGTGAGGTTCGTCAGCGTCGCGGCACGCGCATGGAGACGCTGCAGGAGCTCGGCCAGCACCGCGGCCCGCGCCACGCCCAGGCGGAGGCCGTCCCCTGCCGCGTCGACCGACCCGTGGGTTCCGAGGAGCTGCGCCTCGAGCGGCGCCCAGTGTGAGCGCACCTCGCCCGCAACGCGCGCGATCAAGGGGTCTGCCGCCAGTGCGCGTCCGGAAACCGGGCCGGTGGCCCGCGCAGGCAGCTTCTCCGCCATGGGGAAGAGAGAGACTACACCGACCGCGGGCAGGCCGTGCGACTTCGAGTGCGCGGTTTTTGTTTCCCTTCGCTCGTGTTTCCAATACCGTGGGCGCGGGAAAGCGCGTGAAAAGAGCGCGATCAGGGTCGTTTTCATAAGTCCCCTGCCCTCCGATTCAGCTGCATCGAATCCGAGGAAGTCGCGTCTCTCGTTTCTCGCTTTTCCCGTGTTGAATAAACTCCCCCCCGCGCCGACCAGCGCGCGCGGCCAGGCGGGAGCGGAGGAGGCATCCAGATATGTCGACGAAGAAGTTCGTGATTCTCGGAATCGTTGCGATGGGTCTCGTGGGAACCGCCGGCGTGGGCTGCCACGCCGAGGCGAAGGTTGGTAGCAACGAGCCGAAGACGCCGGCGCCGCCGCCGCCGCCGCCCGCTCCGGAGCCCCCGCCCCCGCCGCCGCCGCCGCCGGCGCCGGAGCCCGTGAAGTCGGTCGGCCGCGTCAACGTGACCGCTGCCAAGATCGAGATCAACGAGCAGATCCAGTTCGACAAGAGCGCTGCCGTGATCAAGCCCGAGTCCTTCGCCCTCATGGACGAGATCGCGAAGGCGATGAAGGACAACGAGAAGATCAAGAAGGTCCTCATCGAAGGCCACACCAGCGCCGAAGGCGATGCGTCGGCCAACATGAAGCTCTCCGACGACCGCGCGAAGGCCGTCATGAAGGGCCTCGTCGATCGCGGCGTCGACGCCAAGCGCCTCCAGGCGAAGGGCTTCGGCATCACCCGTCCCATCGGCGACAACTCGGACGCCGGCGGGCGCGTGAAGAACCGCCGCGTCGAGTTCACGATCCTCGACCCGGCTCCCGCCGGCGGCGCGGCCGTGGGCACCCCCGCCAAGAAGTGACGACGCGCTGAGCCCGGGCGACCGGGCTCACGCCAGAACGACGAAAACGTCGGTGGCTCTCGAGCCACCGACGTTTTCTTTTTGGTGCGCCGGAAGGTCTAGCCGCCGATCAGAGGCCGTAGTCCTTGCAGGCTGCGGACGAGGACTCGAACTTCGCCTGGCACGTCTTCGTGCTGGTCGCGCAGTACAGCTCGACGCCGTCGACCGCGCACTCGCTGTCGGTGTCACACGGGCTTCGTGCGGGGACGAGGTCGACGCAGCGGCCGCTGACGCAGCGAAGCGTGTCGATGCACGGGGCATCGGCACCGCAGCTCTGGTCCTTCGTGTTCTTCGCGACGCAGAAGCGCGTCTGGCCCTGCTGCTGGCAGTACGAGGCGCCGTCGCACACCGCGCCGGCGTTGTTGCACTGGCCGCCGAGGCCGACCTTCGTCTCGGTGATGCAGATGCCCTTGTCACAGATGAGCGAGCCCTCGCACTCGAAGGTCGTCGTGCAGGCGGCGTTCTCCTTCAGCGAGCCGGTGAAGACGCGCTCGCACACGGTGGCCGTCTTGGCTTCGAGCGCCGCGGTCACGTCGACGGCGCTGTTCTTGTACGTCTCGTTGATCGAGTCGATGCAGGCCTGCGCCTGGCTCGAATGATAGGAGCGGCCCTGGGAAGCGGCGGCGGCGGCGGCGCTGTTGCAGATGCCGACCTGGTCGGTCTTGCAGCTCTCCACCGAGGCCGTGCACTTCTTTGCCAGGTTGTTGCAAGCCGCCTCCGCCTTGGCGACGCAGAACTTGTCGGACGAGGCGAACTTGTCGTCGTCATCGGAGGAGCAGGCCGCGAGAGCGATCACGCCCCCGAGAGCCAGGAGCGTGAAAAGGTCACGGGTCTTCATCGTTCTAGGTTTTCTCCCAAGCTTGCGGCGTTCGCAAGTTTCCATGGTGCACGCGACGCGCGCCACTCTTGGACGCAGCGTCCGTGCCCGCTCTTCAACGAAGGGACCTCTCATGAAGATTCGCCTGGTTCCCGCGGCTGCCGCGCTCGCGCTCACCCTGGGCGGCCTCGCGCCCCCTGCCCTCGCCCAGACACCGACGTCGCGGGTGTCGACGAACGACTACACCGAGGCTCGCTCCGGCAGCGACCAGGTGGTCACGTTCCCGGGCGACGAGCTGCGAGGCGACGAGAACAGCGCCTACGGCTTCACGGTCCGGCCCGCGCCGGGCGTGCTCCGGGCGGGCCTCCTCCGGCCGCGCGTGAACTTCGTCTCCGAGCTGCTGAAGAGCGTCGAGAACCTGTAGGCCGGCGGCGCTCATAAGTGCTTGCGCGGGCGCGGAGTGTCCGGCTAGGGTGCGCCTGTCCTCACCCGCGAAGGTGGCGGAATTGGCAGACGCGCCGGATTCAGGTTCCGGTGGGGTAACTCCTGTAAGGGTTCAAGTCCCTTCCTTCGCACCAGCGCTTCACGGCCCGTCGGCTTCCGGCCTGAACGCGCAGCCCTCCCGGGCCGTTGGGGACGGGATGAAGCAGCTGCGTCGTGCGATGGCCGTCGCTGCAATCGTCGCGAGCGCGGCGGCCACGTCCGCGTGTGCCGCGCCCACGGATTCCGCCGGCGCCGCAGCCCCGGACGATGAGTCCGGCTCTGCATCCGACGCAGGAGCGCGCGAGCTCCGGCTCGTCGTGCCCTCCTCCATCACCCTTCCGGCCGATGGTTCCGCGGCTCACCTGGCGATTTCCGTGGTTCGCAACGGCCGCAGAGGGCCCATCGGCGTCAAGCTCCTCGGGCTGTCTCCCGATTTGACGCGCACCATGGCGGCATCGATTCCCGAGCGATCCAGCGAGATCACCGCGAAGCTCACATCCAGCCGTACGTGCCTTTCGACGAGCGTGAAGGTACGTGTCGAGACCGCCAGCGGCGAGGTCGCGGAGGCGGTGGTGGGCATCGAAGTCGGCCAGGTCAGCCCTTCCTTCGGCAACGTTGTCGGCTGCCCCGGCTACGTCGAGACGAGCCAGCTGGGCCGCGGTACGCTGGTCGACGTCGGAGGCGGTCGCTTCCTCATGCTTTCGTCGGGGTGCGAGGTCGGCCGCTACTGGACGGCCGACGCCACGAACGACAAGACCTTCGGCCGCGGTGGCAAGGTGGCCGTGCCCGGATTGACGACGTGCACGTCGCTCGAGCCTCTCTCGGACGGACGCATGCTCGTCGTGGGCACAGCTAGCGGCACGGGAGGGCCACGGTTCGTCCGGCTGTCGAGCGAAGGATTGCCCGACGCAAGCTTCGGTCAGGCCGGGGTACTGACCATCGACCCGTCCGTGAGGTGGACGCGCGACCGGAGCGATCGAATCGTCGTCATGGCGAGCGGTCCGGAGCCCAAGGGCGTGGCCATCGTGAGCCGCTACGACCGTGATGGGCGGCCCGACCCGACGTTCGCCACGACCGAGCTGAGCACGGTCGACTCGGCGCCGACCCGCCCCCTCGGCCTCGCTGCAAACGAGGACGGAGTCTTCGTCGCCTGGACGTGCCGGGGGCTGGTGTACAGAGACACGGGCTACGGGGAGGACGGCTCGTGGGTCGTCCTCCACCGCGTACTTCCCGGAGGAGGAATTGACCCGAGCTTCGGAGCGAACGGAGAGATGGTGCTGCCGCCGTACGCGTCGGGCCCGTTCGCGGGCGCGTCGTATCATTACGATCAGGTGAGCTGGCTGCGCGTTCTGCCCTCGGGTGCTCTCGTCATGGCGACCGAGGCGACCAATCCCGACTTCCAGGGAACGGCGGGGGCGTTCGCTCGCCTCGAGCGCCCGACCCAGGCTCAGGGCGCGTGGACGACCCGCCGGCTCTTCGGTGCCCCGGGCGTGATCAAAGGCGTGACCGAGGAAAAGGCCGGGACGTTCCTCGTGTCCTCGTATTCATCCACAGGCTACTTGCTCCGTATCGACGCGGCCGGCCAGCTCGTGGTGTACGCGGAGCGCGGCTCGGCGGATGGCGGCGAGCGCGGGCCGAACTGGGTCATCGTTGGCGACGGAACCGCGCTCATCGGCGCCGGCTCCGACAGCGGCACTGCGACCATCGTGCGGGTCTGGATCCAATGAAGGCTCGCGACCGCACGCCGTAGGGCCGAGCGGCTCAGGTCCCTTCGCTCGCACCCGTCTCCGCCGAGCCGGGGGTCACCGCGCCCGCTTGCTCTGCGGTGCGCGCCGCACACGCCCGGTCTTCTCGCTCTTCGCCGCCAGCTCGCGCATCAGGAGATCGAACTCGAGCGCGACGAAGTCGACCAGCGCGCGCACCCGATTGGGCACGAACCGACCGCTCGGCAGCAGCGCGTGCAGCGGATAAGGCTCGGTCTCCCAGTCCTCCAGCACGGGAACGAGCGCGCCGCGGCTGACGTCATGCCGGATGTCGATCTCGGATTTGAGCAGGATTCCGGCACCCGCGACCGCCCATTCGCGGGCGAGCGAAGCGTCGTCGACGACGCGATCGCCGCGCGCCAGCACGTCCACCCATTCGCCATTCTTTCCGAAGCGCCACACGGCGTGCGGGCGGTCGCCCCGTGCAAACGTGAGGCAGTTGTGGTCGCCGAGGTCGTGCGGTGACCTGGGCACGCCGCGCCGGCGAAGGTAGTCAGGCGACGCCGTCAGCCGGGTCCGCGCGAGGGCGAGCCGCCGGGCCACGAGGCCCGAGTCGGCGAGCTCGCCGTAGCGCAGCGCCACGTCGACCTCGTCGCGCACCACGTCGAGCGCGCGGTCGCCGACCGACAGGTTCATCGTCAGGCCCGGGTGGGCGACGAGGAACTCGTCGAACCACGGCAAGAGCGTGGTGTGGCAGAGATCGGAGGGCGCCGCGATACGCAGCGTTCCGACGAGCGCGCCGCGATCGGCGGTGACCTGCGACTCCCCCTCCGTCAGCAGATCGAAGGCGCGCGTGGCGTACTCGAGCAGCGTCTGGCCGGCGGGCGTGAGGCGCATGGCACGCGTGGATCGCTCGAAGAGTCTCGTCCCGAGCTGCGCTTCCACGCGCTTCAGCGTGGCGCTCGCGGCGGCCGGCGTGACGCCGAGGACGCGAGCCGCCGCGGTCAGGCTTCCGTGCCGTGCCGACTGCACGAGGACGCGGAGGTCCGAGACATTTTCAATCCTCATTTGAAACTGATCCTACCGCGCGCCGCCTTATCGCGGGCCGCGCCGCTCCTACGATCCTCCTCGTTGCGGCGCACGAAACACGCCGTTCATTTTGCAGAGGAGAGACCCGGATGAGCAGCCACGATTCACCGAAGACGATCCCGACGGCCTCGATTGCGTCCGCCGCCGCGCTGGCGCTCCTGGCAGCGGCGCGCGTGGAAGCGGAAAAGCTGGGCATCGAGGTCGCGACCGCGATCACCGACGCAGGCGGTCACCTGAAAGCGTTCGAGCGAGACGACCAAGTCCCGTTCCTCACGGTGGACGCCGCGATCGACAAGGCGTGGACGGCAGCGTCGTTCGGAATGGCCACGCACAAGTGGCCGTCGATCCTCGCGAACCCGGAAGTTGCAGGGCTCGCGCATCGACCGCGGTTCATCGGCGTGGGCGGTGGCGTCCCGATCATCGAAGGTGGCCGGGTGGTCGGCGCGATCGGCATCTCCGGCGGTAACGCCGTCCAGGATCAGCAGATCGCCGAGGCCGCACTGAGGAAGGTCGGGTTCGACGTGGTCGCGTGACGACCGGTCAGCGCATCACGTAGACGCGCCACGTGCAGCCCTCCTCGACGACCTCGCGCTCGTAGACGAGCCCGATCTTCTCGAGGACCCTCACCGACGCGAGGTTCTCCGGCATGGCCTTGCCGACGACGCGCTCGCCCGGGAGGTGGTCACGTGCGTACGCGACGGTGGCGCGGGCCGCCTCGGTGGCGTAGCCGCGGCCCCAGGCGGGCTCGAGCAGCCGGTAGCCGATGTCGTACTCGTCGCTCTCCGCGACGTGCTTCACCCCGCACCAGCCGATGTTCTCGCCCGTCGCCTTGACCTCCACTGCCCAGCGCCCGAGGGCGCGCGGGTACTGGGGGAAGATGCGCGTACGCAGGATCGCGAGCGCGTCGGCCTCCGTGACCAGGGGCGGCTCGCCGGGGATGTAGCGGAGCACGTTCGGATTCGCGGCGAGCGCCACCAGGCTCACCGCGTCAGCCTCGGTCATCTCGCGCAGCACGAGGCGTTCGGTCTCGAGAATGATCTTCGTCATCCGTCGCTCCTCCCGGCCTCGCGGGCGTCCTCGCGCGCGAGGTATGCGTCCGGGTCGTCGAGGAAGGACCGCATGACGCTGACGTGGGGAAGGAGATCGTAGATGACCTCGGCAACGGGCAGCTCGTCGAAGCTGTAGATGCGGGCGCCGGGGCACGCGAGCAGGATCGGTGAGTGCGTGGCGATGACGAGCTGCGCGCCTGCCGATGCGGCCTTGCGAAGGAGCCTCAGGACCTCGACCTGGCGTGTCGGCGAGAGCGGCGCCTCCGGCTCGTCGAGGAGGTACAGGCCGCCTGGCTTCAGCTTCGTCGAGAAGAGATCGACGTAGGTCTCACCGTGCGAGCGGGAGTCGTAACCTGGAAGGTGCTCGGCCGCCTCCACCTCGTCGCTGTGAAGCCCGCCAGGCAGGTTGTCATAGGTGCGGGGCGCCGCACCCGCGCTCTCGCGCCTCTCGCGATGGTAGCGCGCGTGCGCTCGCGCCATGAAGCGCGCGTGGCCGAAGAAGTCCTCGGCCCGCAAGAAGAAGCCCTGGCGCGAGCGGGGACGCCACGCGAGGCGGAGCGCACGACCGAGCTCACGCTGCTTCGCAAGCGAGATGTCGTTCGCCAGATCGATGCTGCCGAGCGTCTGCAGCTCGGCGGCCGACGCCATCGCCTCGAGCAGCGTCGACTTCCCGGAGCCGTTCTCGCCGACCAGGAACGTGATGGGATCGCGGAGATCGAGCTCCGGAAGGCGCCGGATCGCTGGAACCGAGAATGGGAACGACCGCGCCTGCTCGGGCGTGACCGGCTCGCGTAGCGACACGGACAGTAGCGGCACGGCCCCCCGACCGCCCCGGCTAGCGCGGGCCGTCGAGGCGACGGAGGAGCTTTGCGAGCTCGAGGCGCGCGGCCTTCACGTCCGCCTCGGGCTTGTTGAGCGCGCGCGCGACGACCGCGTCGGGCTCGGGGCCGGAGCGCGCGAGACGCTCGGCATAGGCGCCGATCTCGTCGCTCGCGCCGGACAGGAGCTCGCCCGCCTTTCGACGGGCGCGCGGGTTCTGCGCGATCTCCGCGAGCGTGCTGCGGATCGCGTCGGGTCGGGCGTCCGAGGTCTCCTGGAGGGGCTCTTCGACCTCCTCCTCGTCCTCGTCCTCCTCGTCGTCCTCTTCCTCGCCTTCGTCGTCGTCCTCGCTCTTGGCCGCCGCGGCGCCACGCTTCTTCGCGGCGGCGCCGACCTCCTCGTCCTCCGACTTCTGCGCGGTCGCGAGGTCCGGGAGGGCCGCGATGCGCTTGAGGAGCGCCTCGGAGGTCTCGAGCTCGGAGCCGGGGTTCTCGGTGAAGACGCAGGCGCCGAGCTTCCCGACGAGGATGCGCAGGGCGGTCACGAGCGCCGGGTCGAACTCGGGGATGCCGCGATCGATCCGAACCGCGCTCTTGCAGGTGGCGAGACGCTCGAGGGCCGCCTCCTCGAAGCGCACCTCGGTCTTGCCGACCTCGTTGAGCGAGTCACGCTCCTCGTCGACGCTCGGGACCGACGACGACGCGGAGAGGTCCGGCCACACGCCGAGCATGGCGGGCTCGAGCTCGTCGCCCTTCTCGAGATCTTCGGCCACGTCCTCGCCGACGATCTTGCCGAGCGCTTGGTACGCGGCGGCAACGGCGCGCTCGGCGGCGGCCTTCGTCACGGGCGCGTAGATGAACCAGGATTCTGACATGCGGCGGCCATCGATAGCAGCCCGCACGCCAGGAGCAAGAGCCGAGCGTCCGTGTTATTCCTCGACGAGCCGCCATGACGCTTCGCTCGCTCTCCTCCTCCTCCTCGCTCTCGTGCTCGGGCTCACGTCGGGCGCTGTTCGGCGGAGTGTTCGCGCTCGCGCTGCTCACGGGCGTGACCGCCGCACCGGAGGCGCGGGCGCAGGACGCACAAGCCCAGGCGATGGGCCGGTCGCTCTTCAACGACGGCGTCGCCCTCTTCAACCGCGGCGACTACGAGGGCGCCTGCCCGAAGTTCGAGGCGAGCCTCAAGGCGTACCCGGGCATCGGCACGCGCGGCAAGCTCGCCGAGTGCTACGAGAAGCTCGGTCGCTACGCGAGCGCCTTCACCGCCTACCGGGAGGTCGCGGCGCTCGCGCAGAAGAGCGGCGACGCGGCCCGTGAGCAGGTCGCCACCGCGCGCGCCAAGGCGCTCGAGCCGAAGCTCGCCCGCCTCACCATCAGCCTCGCCCCCGGCGTGGACCCGACGGGCATGGTGATCCGCCGCGGCAACGTCGAGGTCGACCGCAGCAAGCTCGGCACGAGCGAGCCCATCGACGCCGGCGCGCTCGTCGTCGAGGCGACCGCTCCCGGCAAGAAGCCGTTCAGCGTGCAGCTCACCGCGACCGCCGGTCAGACGAGCAAGGTCGAGATCCAGGCGCTCCAGCCGCTCGAGGGCCGTCCCACCGTGCCGCCGCCGGTCGCGGTGACGCCGGCGCCCGCCCCGCCGCCCGCCAGCGCCGACGCGCTCGGCACCTACCCGGTCGACACCCACGAGAGCGGCGGGTGGCACACGCCGGTCGGCCTGACCGTGCTGGGCGCAGGCGTCGTCGCCATCGGCGTCGGCGCGTACTTCGGGCTGACCGCGAAGTCGAAGTACGACGACGCGTTCGACAGCGGCGCGTGTGACCGCGGGACGAACCAGTGCACCAGCGGCGGACAGAGCGCCGTCGACGACGCCCGCTCCAAGGCCACGGTGTCGACGATCCTCTTCGCGGCAGGCGGCGCGGCGAGCGTGGCGGGGCTCATCGTCCTCCTCACCGGGCCGTCCTCGAGCCACCACGGCCTGAACCTCGCGCCCACGATGGTGGCGGGCGGCGGCGGCCTCTCGCTGTCAGGTCGCCTCTGACCGGCGCCCCGCGCGCGGCCGGCGTCACTGCCAGAGTCGATAGACGACGCCGCCCGAGGTGCTGCGGTTACCGGCGACGAGGATGCGGCCGTCGTTCTGGACGGCGGCGGCGAAGAGCGTGACGTCGACGCCGTTCGCGGCGCCGCCCGACTCGAGGACCGCAACGCCTGCGGTTCCGAAGGTCGTGTCGCGGACGCCGGTGTCGTTGATGCGCTCGACGCGCGCCTCGCCATTGGCGACGGCGGTGTGCCCGGCTGCGATGAAGCGCTTGTCGTCCTGCGCGGCGGCCGCGAAGAACCCCGCCCCGGGAGCCACGGCGAGCGCGCGCGAGAAGATGGCCGCGCCGTTCACGCCGGCGCTGCCCGCCGTGTAGGCCGCAGCCCCGCTCGCCGTGCCGACCAGCGCGAACGACGTGCCGAGCCGCGCGAAGCCGTTCGCGCTGTACGTGTTACCGAAGGTCGCGGTGCCGGCCGTCCCGAACGTGGCGTCCGGCGCTCCGGCGGCGGTGCGCTTGACGAGCAGGTACGAGGCGGGATCGCCGAGCGCGCTCCCGCCGGCGATGACGGCGCCGCTCGGCTCGACGCTGACGCCGACGAGCCGCGACGTGGGGACCACCACGGTTGCGCCGGCGTTGAACGCCGGGTCGCGGCTGCCGTTCGCCTTGAGGCGCACGATGATGCCGTCGTCGGTGACGGCGGCGGTATGGCGCGAGCCGACGACCACCACGGATCCGTCGGCCTGCACGGCCAGGCCGAGGCCCGTCGATCCGAGCGCCGACTCCGTGGCAGGCAGCCGGAAGAACCCTGCGGTGCCGAAGGTGCCGTCGACCGCGCCGGTCGCAAGGAGACGGACGACCGTGAGCTGGCCCGGCGCTGCCGGCATCGGCGGAGCGGTGCCCACGCAGAGGATCTTGCCGGCCGCGTCGACGGCAAGCGCATGCAGCTCACCGTTCGCGGGCAGCGCGACCGTGCTCGCGGCGGCGAAGGGCCCCTCGGCGCCGCCCCCGATCGCGTACCGGCGAAGGACCCAACCGTCGAGGGCGCCCGCGGTCGCGCCGCCGGCGCCGCCCGCCAGGATCCGGCCGTCCGCGGCGAGCGCCAGCGCATAGAACGTGGTGGCGACGCCGGGCGCCTGGTCGCTCACGAACCCGTCCGTGTCGAACGTCGTATCGGGCGTCCCTGCCGGATCGGCCACGGTGAGCGCGACCGGCGCGGAGGGCAGCGAGGTTCCGTCCGCGAGGAGGTCCACGGACTTCGGTCCGAGGGCCGCAGCCGCCGTCGCCTTCAGGGTGATCGTCCCGGAGCTCGCCGGGGCATTCAGGGTGGCGGTCGTCGCGGTGACGCCCGCGGGCAGGTTCGCGAGCCGCAGGGTGACGGTGCCGGTGACGTCGGCGCCGCGCTGGATGCCGACGGTCACCTCTGCGTTGCCGCCGCGGCGGAGGAGGATCGATGACGGCGTGGCCGTGAGGCGCGAGGCGGCCGCGTCGCTACCGATGACCGAACCGTCGGAGTCGACGATAGCCCCGTCCGCCGTGACGATCGCGCCGTCGGGCAGCGTCTCGTCGGTCTTCAGGGTGGTGTCGTCGAACCCGAGCACCGCCGCACAGCCGGCGCTGCTCGCGAGGGCGACGAGGAAGAAGAAGACCGCGCGGGATCGCATCACGCTCATCCTACTACGCGGCTGCGGTCGCGGCCTCGCCTCCTTTCGCCGCTCCGCGCCGCGTGCTAGTCGGGGCTCCCGTGGCTGCCCTCGTCTTTCGCCGCGTGCGCGCCGTAGACCCGTCCTCGAGCCTGGACGCCGAGGTGGACGTGGTCGTGGAGGGCGGCCGCATCACCGCGGTCGGTCGCGACGCGGGCCAGGCGCTGCTCGGGAAGAGCCGGGAGCACGTGCGGGTGATCGAGATCGCCGGCGCCCTGCTCTTGCCGGGCCTCATCGACCTCCACGCGCATCTCCGGGAGCCCGGGCAGGAAGGCAAGGAGGACATCCGGAGCGGCCTCGCCGCGGCGGCCGCCGGCGGGTTCACCGACGTCTGCGCGATGCCCAACACCAGGCCCGTCAACGACACCCGTGCCATCACCGAGATGATGGTGCACAAGGCCCGCGCCATCGGCGGCACGCGCCTCCACCCCATCGGTGCCATCACCCTCGGTCAGAAGGGCGACACGCTGGTCGAGATGGCGGACCTCAAGGATGCCGGCGCGGTCGCGGTCTCCGACGACGGCCACTGCGTGACCCGCAGCGACGTCATGCGGCGCGCCCTCGAGTACGCGAGCACCTTCGATCTCCCGCTCATCCAGCACGCCGAGGATCATGCGCTCACGAAGGACGCGCAGATGCACGAGGGCGCGGTCAGCACGAAGCTCGGGCTGCGCGGCTGGCCGCGCGTCGCCGAGGACGTGATCGTGGCGCGCGACGTGATCCTTGCAGAGTACACGCGTGCCCGTTACCACCTGGCGCACGTCTCGACGATGGGCGCGGTCCGCATCATCCGCGAGGCCAAGAGCCGCGGGATCGCCGTCACCGCGGAGGTGACGCCTCATCACCTCCTCCTCACCGACGCCTCGCTCATCGGCTACGACACGGCCTGCAAGGTCAACCCGCCGCTCCGCGAGACCGAGGACCTGCTGGCCCTTCGCGAGGCCCTCGCCGACGGGACCATCGACTGCATCGCGACCGACCACGCGCCGCACGGCATCCTCGACAAGGACGTCGAGCTGTCGGAGGCGCTGCCGGGCATGATCGGGCTCGAGCTGTGCGTCCCGCTCATGCTCGGGCTCGTGGCGAAGGGCATCCTCCCGCTCGGCCGCGTCGTCGAGGCGCTCACGGCGAAGCCCGCGAGCATCGTCGGCCTTCCGGTCCCGCGGATCCGCGAGGGCGCGGAGGCGAGCCTCGTGCTCGTCGACCCGTCGCGCAGCTGGACCGTCGCGCCCGAGCGGCTGCGGACGAAGAGCAAGAACACGCCATTCCTGGGGCAGACCGTCAAGGGAATGGTCATGCTGACCCTGGTCGCGGGCGAGATCGCCTTCGACGTCGTCGACTCCGTGGAGAGCTCATGAGCAGCAGCAGCGAAGCAGACCGCACGTACCTCGTGCTGGCGGACGGGACCGTGTTCGAGGGCGAGCCGTTCGGCGCGCGCGGCACCACGACGGGCGAGGCGGTCTTCACGACCACGCTCACCGGTTACCAGGAGGTGCTCACCGATCCCTCGTACACCGGGCAGATCGTGGTGATGACGGCGCCCGAGATCGGCAACACCGGCGTCAACGCCGCCGACGCCGAGTCGATCGACGGGCGCCCGCACGTGGCCGGCTTCGTGCTCCGCGACGCGAGCCCGGTCGCCTCGAGCTGGCGCTCCGAGAAGACGCTCGATGTGTACCTCGCCGAGACGGGCGTGGTCGGCATCGGCGGCATCGATACGCGGAAGCTCACGCGGCACCTCCGCGATCACGGCTCGCAGAACGCCGCCATCGGTCCCGGCCCGGTCGACGCGCTCCTCGCGCGCGCGAAGGCCGCGCCCGACATGTCCGGCCTCGACCTCGTGAAGGAGGTCACCCCGAAGGAGCGCTACGCCTTCACCGAGGGCCGCGGCGCCTGGAAGATCGCCGCGCCGCCGCCGCCGGGCCCCGCGCACCACGTCGTCGCCATCGACTACGGCGTGAAGAAGAACATCCTGCGCTGCCTCGTCGATGCCGGCTGCAAGGTCACCGTCGTGCCCGCCAGCACGAGCGCGGAGGACATCCTCGCGCTCGGCCCGGACGGCATCTTCCTCTCGAACGGTCCGGGCGACCCCGCGGCCGTGTCGTACGCCGTCGACACCCTGAAGGAGCTGCTCGGCAAGAAGCCGATCTTCGGCATCTGCCTCGGGCACCAGCTGCTCGCGCTCGCGCTCGGCGGGCGGACGTACAAGCTCAAGTTCGGCCATCGGGGCGCGAACCAGCCGGTGAAGGATCTCGAGACGGGCCGCATCGAGATCACCACGCAGAACCACGGCTTCTGCGTCGATCTCGCGTCCCTCCCCGCGGGCGTCGAGAGCACGCACGTCCACCTGAACGACGGCACGAGCGAGGGTCTCGCCTCGAAGGAGCTGAAGGCCTTCTCGGTCCAGTACCACCCGGAGGCGGCCGCCGGCCCTCACGACTCCCTCTACCTGTTCGACCGGTTCAAGGCGCTGATGAGCGCCTGATCCTTGCTCGGGGGGCCCCCCGTGCTACATCGGCGCGGCCTCCCGTATGTCAGCTCGCATGTCAGAACGCCGCAAAATCCACTTCGTCAGCCTCGGCTGCCCCAAGAACCGCGTCGACACCGAGGTCATGGTGGGCGTCGCGCTCGCCGAGAGCGAGGGCGGGCCGAGCGCGTTCGAGCTCACGAACGACGCCGAGGAGGCCGAGGTCATCGTCGTCAACACGTGCGGCTTCATCGGGGAGGCGAAGAAGGAGAGCATCGACACCATCTTCGAGATGGCCGAGCTGAAGCGGCTCGGCGCCTGCAAGAAGCTGGTGGTCACCGGGTGCCTCTCGCAGCGCTACCCGACCGAGCTCAGCACGCAGATGCCGGAGGTCGACCACTTCCTCGGCACGAGCGACATGCTGAAGCTGAAGGGCGTCCTCGACGGCAAGGCCGACCGGATGCTCGTCGGCAACCCGGCCGACTGGGTCATCCGCGCGAGCGACCCGCGCGTCATCACCGGCCAGCGCGCCAGCGCCTACGTGAAGATCGCGGAGGGCTGCAACCGCACCTGCTCGTTCTGCACGATCCCCGAGTTCCGCGGCAAGCAGCGCTCGCGCGTCATCAGCGACGTCGTGCGCGAGGTCGAGAACCTCGTCGCCCAGGGCGTGCGCGAGGTGAACCTCATCTCGCAGGACACCATCGCGTACGGCCGCGATCACGCGAAGGAGGAGCGCGCGTCGCTCGCCGAGCTCGTGCGCCAGGTCGCCGACGTGAAGGGCCTCGCGTGGGCCCGCGTCTTCTACCTCTACCCCGAGGCGATCGACGAGGCGCTCATCGAGCTCCTCGCCAACCACCCGCACGTCGTGCCGTACGTCGACATGCCGCTGCAGCACGCGTCGGACGCGATGCTGAAGCGCATGCGGCGTGGCCACGGCGTCGATCGCCAGAAGCGCGTCGTCGAGCGCATGCGCAAGAGCATCCCAGACCTCGTGTTCCGCACCGCCTTCATCGTCGGGCATCCCGGCGAGAGCGACGCGGACTTCCAGGAGCTCGTCGACTTCGTCGATTGGGCCCAGTTCGAGCACGTCGGAGTCTTCCGCTACTCCGACGAGGAGAGCGCCAAGAGCTCCACGCAGGACGCCAAGGTGAAGACCGCCGTGGCCGCGAGCCGCTGGCGGAAGCTGATGAGCCTCCAGCGCAAGATCGCCCGCGCCAAGAACAAGCAGCTCGTGGGCCGCGAGCTCGACGTGCTCGTCGAGGGGCCGAGCGAGGAGCACGACCTCGTCATGATGGGGCGGCACGGCGGCCAGGCGCCCGAGATCGATGGCCAGGTCTACCTGTCCGGGGGCGAGGTGCTCCCCGGCCAGCTCCGCCGCGTGAGGATCACGCAGGCGAGCGACTACGACCTCGTGGGCGACGTCATCGACGAGGGGACCACCGGTCCCGACCAGCCGGCCAAGAAGAAGAAGGTCAGCCTGAAGGTCCTCGGCGCGACCGCGCCGCGCGCGCATCAGTAGCGTAGAGAGCCCTCAGCGACGCGGGACGGTGACCGTGGTGCTCGGGCTCTGCGTGCTCCCCGACTGCTGCGAGATGTCGAGGACGTCGCCCGGCGCCGCCTTCACGAAGGCGGTCCAGGTGCCGTGGGCGTCGGCGATCGTGCCGCTCACCCGATCGTAGGGCGCGAGGTCCTCGCGTCGATTCACGATGATGACGAGCGCGTTCGGCTCGGCGCCCTCGATGCTCGTCAGCTGGAACGTGTCGGGCGCGACGCCGCTCGCGATGGTCGGGGCGGCCGGCGGCGGGAGCGGCAACGTCGGCGAGGCGCACGCGAGGGCGGAAGCCCCCACCACGAGCGCCGCCGCCGACCCGCGAGAGACGACGCGCGACGCGAGGGTCACGACGAGAGCAGCGATGCGTGTGCGAGCCTGGCGCGCGGCCATGCCAACTTCGTAGCACGGCCCGGGCCAGCGCTGCCAACGCTGGGCGCCGCGGTTTCCGGGTCGACGCTGCCAACGCCGTTGGCAGACCGCGCTCCTGGTTTACGCTTCCGGGCCGCAGGTCCTTTCGCTCCACGCGCGATCGAACGTATGTTCCGCGAGCCCGAGGATGTCGCCGGGCCCCCGGCGCGTTGTCTTCCCTGCCCTCCATGAAACCCTGGCTCCGGCCCCTGCCGTTCGCCCTCGTCGCGGGCTTCTTCGTGTCGCGCGCCGGCCGCACGTCCGTGGACGACGCGGCGCCGAGCCGTTCGGCAGCGCTCTGCTCGGCGCTCGCCGCGAGCGGGGTCGCGTGCGTTGCCGAGGACGTCACGTGGGTCGACGGCCCGAGCGGCACCCTCGGAGCCGCGTTCGGGAGCGCGCGCGCCCTCGTGCGAGGCCACGGCCGGTCCGGCGGCGATCCCGACGACACCTCGGGTGCTCCGTCGGAGCGGAACGAGACGTTCGATCTCTTCCTCGCACGCGCGCGGCTCTCGCCCGAGGGGCACCTCCTCGAGCTCCTCGACGTGCACGATCTCACGCGGACGAGCGGCGCCGACGAGGGGCGTCCGGTGCTCTCCGGGAGCCGCGCCGCCTACGTGGTCACGGTCGACGGGCGCCCCGAGGCCGTGCACGTCCTCGACCTCGCCGGCTCCGAGGCGAAGGCCTACGAGGAGCTCTCGCGCTTCCAGCGCTTCCAGGTGTCGGTCGCCGACTGGCAGCGCACCGGCCAGCGAAGGGGCGTCAGGCGGACCGTCTACACGCTCGTGCCCCCGCCGGCGCGCGCCGAGCTCGCGTTCCGCCCCGACGGGAGCCTCGCCGTCACGACCGAGGCGCGCACCCTGCTCCTCGACGCGGCCGGGGACGTCGTGATCGACGGCGCGGCGTTCGCGCGCGTGACGCCCGACGCCGTGACGAAGCCTCCGACCTTCGGACCGTGGATGAGCGACC
>JAQBQL010000134.1 GCA_028287035.1 Labilithrix sp.
GCGGGGCGGCGCTCTCGACGGGAGCGGCGGCCGCGGCGGCGCTCGGCGCGGGGGTGCCCTGGATCGCGATGGTCTGCGGCTCGGCCGGCGCCGCGGGGCTCCCGTTCGCAGGGTCGGGCTTCGAGCAGCCTGCCGTGATGAGCGCGAGGCCGAGCGCGAACGGCAAATGGGCGTTTCTCATGTCAGACCTCTTGTCCGAGAGTGGCGGAGAGCGTCTCGCGAAGGTAGCGCACCGCGAGCCCGAGAGTGCGCTCGGTCGAGTCCGGCTTGTCCTGCAGCGGCGGCGCGACCTCCATGAGATCGCCGCCGAGCATCCCGATCTCCGACCCGAGTCGCCGTATGAGCGTGCAGACGAAGTCCGGCGTGAGGCCGCCGTCCTCTGGCGTCCCGGTGGCATCGGCCCATGCGCTGTCGGTGCCGTCGATGTCGTTCGAGAAGTAGACCGACGTGACGCCCCGCTCCTTGAGGTGGGCGATGATCGCGTCGAGGCTTCCCTCCGGGTCTTCGAGGCACTCCTTCGCCCAGAACTGACGAACGCCGAGCGTGCTCTCCCAGTGTTCCCGGTCGCGGCGCGAGGCACGCGTGCCGACCTGCACGAGGCGGCCCCCGCGGCCGAGCAGCTCGTTCGCGTGGTACGACCACGTCGCGAAGCAGTACTTGATGCCGAGCCGCTCCTCGAGGAGATCGGTGTGCGCGTCGGGCTGCACGATCCCCCAGCGATCCTTGCGCGCGCGGGCGAGCGCCGCCGACACCGGCCACGCGTTCGAGTGGTCGCCGCCGAAGACGATCGGCGCGATGGTCGGGTTCAGGCCGAACACGAGGTCGAGCGCGCGCTCCGCGATGGAGAGCGGCGACACCGGCAGCGTGGCGCGCACGTGCTCGGGCACGTCCGGGTAGAGGGCGGCCGCGGTCGCCCGGCGCTGCCGCTCCGAGATCATGTCGTCGTGGAGGAGCTGCGGAACGACGAACACGTCACCGATGTCGACGATGCCGAGCTCCGCCGCGCGGGCTGGCCACGAGGGCAGCTCCTTCAGGAGCCGCGTGCGGATCGCCTGGGGCCCGAGGTTCGAGCCGCGCCGGAACCCGGCGCCGACATCCGAGGGGATGCCGAGCACGAACGCGCGGGCGGTCGCGATGCGCTCGAGCGACGCGCGCCACTTCGCATCCACCTCGGCGTCGCTGCTCGCGCCATAGAGGGAGCGCTGGAGCGCGAGCTGCTCGCTCCTGCCGGTCGACACGAGATAGAGGCCGCCCGCGGCGGGACGGAGCAGGAGCGCGAGCTCTTCGAGGGGCTTCACGAGTGGAAAGTACCACCGCCCGGCGGTGACCGCGCGAGGCAACGGGGCGCGTCATCGCGCACGCGGCGCCCCGAACCGGGGTAGTGTCGTCGGCGCATGGGCAAAGCGGCGCTCGCGCTCGAAGGCGTGGAGAAGGGCTTCGGCGGCCGCGCGGTGATCGCGAAGACGACGCTCGAGGTCGCCGCGGGCGAGCGCCTCGCGCTCATCGGTCCGAGCGGGTCGGGCAAGTCGACGCTGCTCAAGATGGCCCTCGGGCTCGCGCTGCCCGACGCCGGCACGGTCACGGTGGACGGGGTGCGCGTGACCCCGGCGACCGCGCCCATGGTGCGGCGGAGGGTCGGGTACGTCATCCAGGACGGCGGGCTCTTCCCGCATCTGACCGCGCGGGACAACGTGACCCTCGTGGCGCGGCTCTCGGGGGCGCTCACGCGTGACCGGCTTGCCGCGCGCGTGAAGGAGCTGGCGGCGATCGCGAAGCTCGAGGACACGCTGCTCGACCGCTTCCCGCGCCAGCTCTCGGGCGGGGAGCGCCAGCGCGTCGGCCTGATGCGCGCCCTCGTGCTCGACCCGCCGCTGCTGCTCCTCGACGAGCCACTCGGCGCGCTCGATCCCATCGTGCGCGCCGGGCTCCAGGAGGATCTCCGGACGGTGTTCCGCGAGCTCGGCAAGTCGGTGCTCGTCGTCACCCACGACATGGCCGAGGCGGCGTACCTCGCCGACACGATCGCCGTCATGAGAAACGGCGTCGTCCTGCAGCGCGGCACGATGGCCGCGCTCGTGGACGCGCCCGAGGACCCGTTCGTGGCCGAGTTCGTCGGTGCGCAGCGCGGGCTGGCCCTCCGATGAGAGGCCTCGCCGCGCTCTTCGTCCTCGTGGCGGCGCTGCTCACGACGCGCGTCGCGGCGGCGGACAGCCCGGTGCGCGTGGGCTCGAAGCGATTCGTCGAGTCTTACGTGCTCGCGGAGATCGCGACGCAGCTCGCGCGGTCCGAGGGGCTCCTCGCCGAGCACCGGCAGGGCCTCGGCGGCACGGCGGTGACGTTCCGCGCGGTGGAGGACGGGTCCATCGACGTGTATCCCGAATACACGGGCACGCTGGCCGAGACGGTCGTGAAGGGCGGAACGGCGGACCTCGGCGATCTTCGCGCCGCGCTCGCCCCGCGCGGACTGACCCTCTCGGCGCCGCTCGGTTTCGACAACACGTACGCGCTCGCGCTGACGCGCGCGACGTCGGCGAGGCTCGGCGTGACGAAGCTCTCGCAGCTCGCCGCCCATCCCGAGCTGCGTGCTGCCCTGAGCAACGAGTTCATGGGACGGAGCGACGGCTGGCCCGGCCTCTCGGCGCGGTACGGCCTGCACCCCGCCACGCAGCGCGCGATCGATCATGCGCTCGCGTACGAGGCCATCGCCCGCGGAGATGCCGACGTCATCGACGTGTACACGACGGACGCGAAGATCGAGCGCTTCGACCTGGTCGTGCTCGAGGACGATCTGCGCTTCTTCCCCCGGTACGAAGCGGTCCTGGTGGTCCGCTCGGACCTGGCGGCGCGCGCCCCCGCCTTCGCGCGCGCGGTGGCGCAGCTCGAGGGTTCCATCGACGTGGCGGCGATGCGCCGGATGAACGCCCGCGCCGAGCTCGACGGCATCGGCTTTCCGGATGTGGCGGCGGAGTGGCTTCGCGGGCCGACGGCGCGCGGCGCGGGCGGCGCGGGCACGTCGACCATGACGCCCGCGAGGCGGCCCGGTGTTCTCCTGGGGACGCTCGAGATGATACGGGCGCATGGCCCGAGGCACGTGATGCTCGTCGGGATATCTCTCCTCGGCTCGACCATCGTGGGAATTCCGCTCGGCGTGATTGCCTGTTCGCGACGTCGCCTTGGTGCGCTGATCCTGGGATTGACGGGAATCGTGCAGACGATCCCGGCGCTCGCCCTCTTCTGCTTCATGATCCCGCTGCTCGGCATCGGGCCCGTTCCCGCGCTGGCGGCGCTCTTCCTCTACGGCCTCCTTCCGATCGTGCGAAATACCCATGCCGGCCTCGTCTCCATTCCGGGCGAGCTCCGCGAGGCGGCGGTCGCGATCAGCCTCACGACCTGGCAGCGCCTGCTCCACGTGGAGCTCCCCCTCGCCTCGCGCACCATCGTGGCCGGCGTGAAGACGAGCGCGGTCGTCGGCGTCGGCAGCGCCACCATCGCCGCCTTCATCGGCGCCGGCGGCTTCGGTGAGCCGATCAGCACCGGCCTGTCATTGAACGACGTGCCCCTCATCCTGGAGGGAGCCATCCCCGCCGCCGGCCTCGCGCTCGTGGTCGAAGGGGCCTTCTCGCTGCTCGAGCGCTGGGCCGTCCCGCGCGGCCTGAGGCACGGCGGGGGCTGAGACGCGAGAGGGTGCCCGGGGCGCGCGTGCGATGCGGGCGCCGCAGCCGCCCGGATCATGCCGGCGCCAGCACGAGAAACGCTTGCCGCAGGAGTCCCGCCATCTGCGCCGGCCCGGTGTCCGCCGTCGACAGGTCCGTCACCACGGCGCGGACCGCGCGCTGCGCCTCACCGCTCCTGAAACCAAGCCTCACGAGCGCACGGTGCAACGTGTCGCCCACGTCAGGTGCTCCCTCGACCCGGCCCGCAGGCTCCTCCGTCTGCGCCCCACCCGAGTCGACCCGCCGCGTCGGCGTGGCCCCCGCCGAGCGCCCCCACGCATGTCCCCGCGAGGCCGACGACGGAGGCGCGGCCACCGAGGGAGGCGCGGCGGCCGACGGAGGCGCGGCCACCGAGGGAGGCGCGGCCACTCTCGACTCCGGGTGACGGGCGCGGTCCCGGGCCATGTCTCGGGCGCGACGTTCCCGGATGCATCGGTCCACGTGCTCTTGTCCGAAGTCGTCGCGGGCGCGAAGCTGGTTGTGCGCACGGCATCGCACCGTCAGGTTCTCGACGGTGTCGGCACCACCACGTGCGCGGGCAAGGACGTGATCGAGCTCGAGCCGGGCGCGTGAGGGACAGCGCCGCCCCGCGTCGTCCACGAAGGTGCACTGCACTCCATCGCGCTTGAACACCTCGCGCCGCGCCGCCCGGGTTATCCCCGCCGCCTTGGCGACCGACGCGACGCTGCGCGGCCGGTCGCTCGCCCCGAGCCGCTCCTTCTCGAGCTTGGCGAGGAGCAGATCGACTGCGCGCTCCAGCACGACGGCGAGATCGCCGTCAGGCTGACGATGCATCATCAGGTCACGGGCGTACGCGAGCTTGTCGCGGAGCGCTTTGCCGATGGTGACCTGCAGGGCATACCGCGCCTCGCCGTGCGCCTGGCCCTTCGCCGGGCCGAGCGGCTCGATCGCGGCTCGCGGCGGGAACGACGACGCGCCGCCGTCCTCGTCACCACGCGGCGCCGCGCCGGCGGACGCCCCGAGCAGCTCCTGCTCGGCGATCCGTGCGAGCACCATGGGCACGTCCCCTTTGGGCACGAGCCTGACGAGTAGCTCCTTCACCTCATCTACCGTCTTTCCCGCGACGAGCTCCAGCACGGTCCCCACGTTCTCGCGCGTGAGATAGCCGTCGAGCAGCACGAGGCTCGACAGCGTGACCTGGTCTGACTCCAGCGCAACGAGAAGCTCGGGAAAACGCCGCGCCATCCTCACGGCGGTCGTACGACGGCATGCGCCGGCCGCGCTCATATGGAGTCGCCGTTTGCAGAACTCGAACAGCGAAGAGCAGGCCTGACGAAGGTGGAGACTCCGATCCTCGATGGCAACGAGCAGCGCGATCATCTGCGCGTCGATGCGCCTCTTCTGCGTGCGAAGACCGTGCAGCGCCTGGAGCAGCTCGTCGTCGCCCATGGCATCACCAGGCCCCGCCGGTGCGCCCGGACCGATGCCGTCCAGATGAGAATCTTGCCTGTCATCCATCAAGGCATCCTAGATCGGCAGCGCGCTCGATCAAGGACCCCGCACATATAATTTTGGTAAATATATCGTTCGGATCCCTAACTAGTTTCGAGTTCCGAATCGGAACCGAGGTCGGCTCCTGGCCTGGGGACAGCGGGACAGCGGCGCGACGGTGGACACGGAGGGCAACCGCGAAGGTGTGGCGCGGGCGCGCGAAGACGGCGCGTGATTGCGGTCCGTTACCGCCGCCGCTGCTTCCGCTGCCCACCTTGCCCTTGGGACTTACCACCACCTTTTCGATCTTCGGCAGACGGTAGGCGCGCACCGCTGCGACCGGCGCGGATTGCCGATAAGCAGCCTGACCACACATCGTTCGGATCCCTGACGTACTGGGTTTGTCACTTCCGAATCGGAACTGACGTCGGCTCGTGGCCTGGGGACAGCGTGGACAGCGGCGCGACCGTGGACACGGGGGACAACCGCGGGCAGGCGTCGCGCGCGGGCCGGTGAAGGTGACGCGCGCGGTTGACCCCCGTGACCACGGCCGCTGCTTCCGCTGCCCACCCTGCCCCCAGGGCCTACGACCTTTTTTTCGATCTTCGGCAGACGGCAGCGGCGCTGCGCGTGGCACCGCGTGGATTGCCGACGGGCGGCCTGACCACCCATCGTTCGGATCCCTGACGTCATTTCGATTTGTCACTTCCGAATCGGAACTGACGTCGGCTCGTGGCCTGGGGACAGCGTGGACAGCGGCGCGACGGTGGACACGGGGGACAACCGCGGGCAGGCGTCCGGCGCGGGCGGGTGAAGGCGGCGCGCGCGGTTGACCCCCGTGACCACCGCCGCTGCTCCCGCTGCCCACCCTGCCCCCAGGCCCTACCACCGGTTTTTTTTTCGATCCTCGGCAGACGGCAGCCGCGCTGCGCGTGGCACCGCGCGGATCGCCGATGGGCGGCCTGACCACCCATCGTTCGGATCCCTGACGGACGCCGCACCTACGGCGTCCCCGCGCCCCTCACCGCACCCGCAGCCGCATCTCCCCCGACGACACCCTCACGATCACCCCATCCTCCCCGCGCACCAGCAGGCGCCCGTCGACATCGATTCCCGCCGCCACGCCCCGAAGCGCCGCGCCATCCTCGACGCTCTCCACCTCGCAGCCCGCGAGGGCGTCGTGCTCGGCGAGGCGCGCGTGGACCGAGGCCAGGCCGCGATGGGCGGCCACGTCGAGGTCGCGGGCCAAGGATTCCAGGATGTCCGCAAGGAGCTCCGCGCGGTCCAGCGAGCTCGGGTCGCCCGAGGCGAGCGCGAGCGAGGTCGCGAGGGTCGCCACCTCGTCCGGCAGCGCGCGGGAATGCACGTTGAGGCCAATGCCGACGATGACGTGCTCGACCTGATGGCCCGAGAGCGCGCTCTCCACGAGAATGCCCGCGATCTTCTTGCCCGCGACCTGCACGTCGTTCGGCCACTTCACCTTGACCTCGCCACCGCGCGACGGCCCCAGCGCCCGCGCCACGGCATCGCGCACCGCGAGCCCGCACACGAGCGACAGCGGCGGCACCCGCGCCGGTGGGCAGCTCACGCGCAGCAGCAACGAGAAGAGCAGGCTCTCGCCCGGCGCCGCGAGCCACGACCGACCCTGACGACCCCGACCTGCGGTCTGGCGCTCCGCCGCCCACACCGCGCCGTGCGCGGCACCGGCGCGCGCCCCCGCCTTTGCATCATCGTTCGTCGAGCCCGTCTCGGCGGCGAGCGCGAACGGCACACCGAGGACGAGCCCCCGCCGACGGGCCACCTCCGGGAAGCGGAGAAGATCGCCTCGCCCCTCCCCGCCCTCCGCCGGCATCACGCCAGGAAGTCGAGGCCGATGTCGGCGGCCGGGGTCGAGTGTGTGAGCGCGCCGACGCTGATGACGTCGACGCCGGCCCGCGCCAGGTCGGTCACCCGCGCGAGCGTGATGCCGCCGGACGCCTCGAGCAGAGCGCGGCCGCGCGTGCGCCGGACCGCCTCCTCCACGGTAGCGGTATCCATGTTGTCGAGGAGCACGATGTCGGCGCGCGCGGCGAGCGCCTCCTCGAGCTGATCGAGCGAATCGACCTCGCACTCGATCCGGCTCGTGTGCGGGGCCCACGCTCGCGCTGCCTCGATGGCCGGACGGATGCCGCCGGCAGCGACGATGTGATTGTCCTTGATGAGCACCGCCGACCCGAGGTCGTTGCGGTGGTTGTGGCCGCCGCCGCAGCGGACCGCGTACCGCTCGAAGACGCGCAGGCCCGGCGTCGTCTTCCGCGTGTCCGCGATGCGCGTCTTGCTGCCGTCGGGCACGGCGTCCACGTAGCGGCGCGTCGCCGTCGCGATCCCGCTCATCCGCTGGACGAAGTTCAGCGCCACCCGCTCGCCCTTCAGGATGCTCCGGGCGCTGCCCGCCACGGTCCACAACGTGGTCCCTGGATCGACCGCTGCGGCCTCGCTGACCGTGGCGGCGAAGCGCAGCCCAGGGTCGACCAGCCCGAAGATGCGGCCGGCTAAGGGAATTCCGCAGGTGACCAGCGCGGTGCGCGCGACACCTGCCGCATTCGCCTGTTTTTCTTGAGGAACGCACGCATCCGTCGTGACGTCGCCTGCGCCGAGATCCTCGGCGAGGGCCCGGACCAGCACGTCATCGACCAGCGCGAAAGGTAGCTCGTAGGTTGTGCTCACGGCGGCGGCGACGCTACCCGAGGTCGCGCCGGGACGCGAGGTGCGACACGGTCCTTGCGGGAAGGGACGGCACGCGCTTCCATGGGAGGGCATGACCGCCACGATCCTCGTCGTGGAGGACGATCAAACGGCCGCGGAGACGATCCGGGACGTGCTCGTCGCTGCCGGCTACCTCGTCCCCGAGACCGCATCTTCCGGCACGGAAGCGCTGGAGGCGGCGACCCGCGTGCGGCCCGTGCTCACGCTCATGGACGTGCAGCTCGTCGGCGCCATGGACGGTATCGACACGGCGCACGAGCTCCGGAAGCGCTCCACGACGCGGATCATCTACATCACGGCCTTCACGGACGACAACACCCTGCGACGCGCCAAGCAGACCGCGCCGCTCGGCTACCTGAAGAAGCCGTTCAGCCCGCGCGAGCTCCGCGTCGCGGTCGAGATCGCGCTCCACCAGGCGTCCCTCGAGGACGCGATCGTGGCGCGCGAGAAGTGGTTCTCGACCACCCTCCACTCGATCGGCGATGCGGTGCTGACCACCGACGGTGCCGACCGCGTCACCTTCCTGAATCCGGCCGCCGAACAGATGCTCGGCGTCGCCCTCGTCGACGCGGTGGGCGAGAAGATCGACGCCGTCGTCCGGTTCGTGAACGCGCGCGGCGAGGTGCAGCCTGCGCTGACCCGCCTCACCCCCGCCGGGCCCGGGCGTCGCGATGCTCTCCCGCGCGACGCGCGTCTCCTCGCCCGCCGCGAGGGCGTCGCCGAGCCCGTGCTCCTCGAGATCGAGGGCAACGTCGCTCCCATCGCCCTCGATGCCGGGAACACGTTCGGGAGCGTCATGGTGTTCCGCGACGTCGGCGAGCGCCGGAAGCTCGAGCGACGGCTCGGCACGAGCGAGCGCATGGCCGCCATCGGCACCATGGCCGCCGGGATGCAGCACGAGATCAACAACCCCCTCGCGTCGGTCGTCGCCAACGTGCAGTTTTCCCTCGACGCGCTGAAGGCGGCGACCTCGTCGGGGCTGTCGGCGAAGGAGGTCGGCGAGCTCGTCACCGCCCTCGGCGACGCGAGCGAGGGCGCGGAGCGAATCCGGCGCACGGTGGAGGAGCTCCGCCACTTCAGCCGCAGCGCCGAGGCGATCGAGGCGCCGACCGAGATCCACGCCGCGCTCGACGAGGCGGTCCGCGTCACCGCCCATGCGGTCCGTCACCATGCGACGGTGCGCAAGGAGTACGGCAGCCCGCCGCGCGTGCTCGCCGAGGAAGGTCAGCTCCTCCGCGTCTTCATGAACCTCCTCATCAATGCGGCGCGCGCCGCGGGCGACGGCGGCGCGACCGAGCACTCGATCGTGCTCCGCACGCGCGCCGACGGCACGGGGCGCGCGGTCATCGAGGTCATCGACCAGGGCCCCGGCCTCAGCGAGGAGCGGCTCCGGCGCATCTTCGATCCGTTCTTCACGCCGCTGCCCGACAGCACGGAGATCGGGCTCGGCCTCGCGATCTCCCACGGCATCGTCGTCTCGCTGGGCGGTGAGATCGAGGCGGAGAGCGAGCTCGGCAAGGGCACCACCTTCCGCGTCCTGCTGCCCGCAGCACGTCCCAAGACGGCGACCAGGCCGCGGCAGATGGCGACGCTCCCGCCGCCTTCGATCGGCGCCGCGAAGTCCCGCGCTCGGGTCCTCGTGGTCGACGACGAGGTCGCGATCGGAAAGGCCCTCCGCCGCATCCTGAGCGGAGAGCACGACGTCACGCTCGAGTCGGACGCGCGCGTCGCGCTGGAGCGGCTGGACAACGAGACGTACGACGTCGTGTTCTGCGATCTGATGATGCCGAACATGAGCGGCATGGATTTCTACGACGAGCTCTCGCGCCGCTCTCCCCACCAGGCCCAGCGCATCGTCTTCCTCACCGGCGGCGCCTTCTCGCCGCGCTCCGAGGAGTTCCTGCGCGGAAGCCGGAACGTCTGCCTCTCGAAGCCGTTCTCGCGCGACGCGGTCAGCGCGGTCGTCCGCACGATGATCGCCGCGCCTTCCGCGGAAGCTTCGTAGCCCCAGGCCGCGCGCGCCTCACCAGCGCTCGATGCGCCAGCGCCGCTGGCGCGCCACCCGCGCGAGCCGCGCGTCGGGATTGACGATCACGGGCTCGGCCACCGCCTCGAGCAGCGGCAGGTCGGTGAAGGAGTCGCTGTAGAACGTCGCCTCGGCGAGCGAGAAGCCGTGCTCCTCGGCGAGGCGGCGCGCGCGAACGATCTTGCCCGTGCCGAGGCACAGGGGCGCGACGAAGCGCCCGGTGAAGATGCCGTCGGCGTCCACCTCGAGCTCGCTCGCGACGACGTGCGGGATGTCGAGGCGGCGTGCGAGCGGCTGCGCCGTGTACGGCGAGGCGCCGGTCACGATCGCCAGCAGATCGCCCTGCGCGCGGTGCTTCTCGACCGCGCGCCGGCCGAGATCGCAGATGTGCGGCTCGACGTAGCGGCGGAACCAGTCGTCGCAGCGCGCGGCGAGCGCCGCCTCGGGCGTTCCGGCGAGCGCGACGAGGCCCCGCTTCGCGACCTCGGGCGCGTCGATCACGCCGAGCGTGTACTGGGTCACCCAGTAGAGGACCCGCAGCATGTCGGTGCGCTTCGCCTCGCCGATGGCGCGCTGGTATCGCACGTAGAGGCTCAGCGTCTCTTTTCGCACCAGCGTGCGATCCATGTCGAACAGCGCGGCCCGCATCACGTTCTCTTCAGTACACCCGATAGCCTCGTCCGAGCACCTCGCTGAACACGTTGCAGGAGGCGTGGAACGCGACCCCCGCGCCGATGCCTCCGGTGCGTGCGCGGAGCCAGCCGAACAGCAGCGACGGGAAGAAGACGGCGAGGCGGGCGGGCTCCCGGATGGTCGCGAAGTGGCCGAGCGCGAAGATGATGCTGGTGACGACCAGCGACGGTCCGACCGCCGCGCCGAGGACGCGGACCCGCTGCGGCAGCGCCTCGTCGAGGCGAGACTGCAGGTACCCGCGGTAGAACGCCTCCTCGGGCAGCGCGATGATCACGAGCTGACCGAACACCTCGTTCGCGCCGTCCCACGGCTGGAAGTGCAGCCCGAACTGCCCGCGCGGGTGCCAGAACGTACGCCAGCCGAAGTAGAACGGCACGAACGTCACCACGGCGCACGCCGCGGCCCAGCCGAGGGCGGTCCCGGCGCTGCGGAGAAGGCGCCCGCGGGCGATGGGTCCGGGCAGGACGAGCCCGCCGAGCGCGAGGCCCGCCCGCTCCACGCGAGCATCGTCCGCGCGCCACACGAGCACCCACGTCGCGCCGAGGAAGAGAAAGCCCACCGCGGTGGCCACGTACCGGTCCGGCAGGATCCCCGACGCCACCGTGACGACGAGCGTGACGACCGCCGAGGCGCCGAGGGCCTCGAGGAGCGCCCGCTTGTCGGTCGCGCTCACGGCGTCCGGCAGACGAGGCGCGCGGCGTAGATCTCGGCGGGCCCACGCGGCGCGTCCGAGTCCTGCCAGGCGATCGACCACTCACCCTTCTTCCCGCCGGGGGCGAGCGAGGGACGCGGGTTGTTGTTGTCGAGCACGCGGAGCAGCGAGCTCGGCTGGCTGACGCCGTCCCGCGAGAGGAACACCATCTTGATGACCCCCTTCTCGTAGTAGCTGATCGCGACCTGACCCTCGTTGACAGCGATGGTCGGGTGGCCGCCCTTCTCGCTGAACCGGTTGTGCCACTGCACCTTGCCGGCATTCGGGTCGATGGCGGCGACGGTCGCGCCGCCCTGCTCGTTGTGCCAGACGACGAAGCAGCCCTCGGTCCCGCACGCGACCGCCGGCGCGTCGGCCGGGCTCTTGTCGGGCGTGATCACCTTGGCGTCGCCGAAGATGCGGGTCTCCCGGTTCGGCTCCTTCGTCTCGGCAAGGCCGCTGTTCTTCTCGAGGTCGCCGATCGGCACGCGGAGACGCACGATCGAACGCTCCTTGTCCTTGTCGTTCTCGAGGCGGTACGCGATGAGCAGCGCGTCGGCCGCGACGGCGAGGCTCGGGTAGCGGACGCGCGGCGCGTTCTGCTTCGACTTGGCCGTCGCGAAGTAGTCGGTGAGCCGCGTCTCGGGCGAGAGCGTGTCGAGGTCGTTCGAGAGGGCGCGGACGTAGAGGTCGTAGTCCTTGTCCTTGTCGCGGTCGTCCTGCCACACCACGTAGTAGCCCTTGGGCCCGCGGTCGATGGATGGCCAGTAGTCGCCGGGGCGGCCGGCGCCGATGAAGTGGCTGCCGCCGTTCTTGCCGTCGATGCGCCCGTCGGCATCGAGGAAGCGAGCGCGCACGCCCGCCTCTTTCCCGGACTTGTCCCAGTAGAGAAGGACCGTGCGATCGGCGCCCTCGCTCGGGGCGGTGAGCTGCGGGCGCTGGGCGTCGGTCGACTCCGGCGTGAGATCGCGCAGCGGGCCGATCGGCTTGCCGGTCTCGTTGAGCAGCACCCCGTAGACGTGATCGTGGTCCTTCTGGAGGTGGTCGTCGGTCCACGTGACGAGCGTGCCCCGCGGCGTGACCCGCACCGCCGGCCGCTCGGCGCGCCGGTCGGTCAGAAAGCGCGGACGCGAGAAGGCGACGGGCTTGCACGCGCCGCTCACCTCCTTGCTGGCGATGAACTTGAACTGCTCCGTGTAGACCCTGGCGACCGCCGCCCCCTGCGGGCTCACCGCCGCCGCGTCGGCGAGCTTCTTCAGCGCGGCGTTGGGGTCGCCCGCCGTGAAGAGGCGCTGCGCCTCGGCGATCGCCGGCTCCCACGGCGGCGCCTCGATCGGCGGCCCGTTCTGCGCGCCGGTCGGAGCGCTGCTCGGAGCGGCGGAGGCGGTGGACTGCACGACCGGCGTGAAGACCTGAGGCGTGAGGAACCGGATCCAGACGAGCACCGCCGCCGAGATCCCGCCCGCGAGGAAGAGCGCGGAGAGCGCGACGCGGACCGGCGAGCTGCCTCGCGCCGGCGCCGGAGAGACGCGGCCGTCCGGCCCGAGCATCTCGTTCGACTGGCGCTGCACGAGCGCGAAGGACGGATCGCTCTCGACGCTGCCGAGCCGCCCGTTGTCGAGCAGGCGGACCGAGCCCGGCCCGTTCGGCAGCGCCTGCACCGAGGACGCCGGCGCGGTGTCGGCGATCATCTGCAGCTCGCCCTCGCCGGGCTGCGCCGGGTTGACCGCCGGGGGGTAGCGGCCGGAGCCGCTGCTCATGTTGACGTTCGGGAAGCTCGCGCTCGAGGCCGGCCGGTGCCCCCAGGACTCGATGAACGCGTCGGCGAGCTCGCGCGCCCCCTGGTAGCGGCGGTCGGGGTCGCGCTCGAGACACTTCTTGAACCACGCATCGAGCGCGGGCGGGAGGTCGGCGCGGGCGACCGAGGGGACGGGGATCGGGCCGGTCGCGATCGCCGCGAAGGTCATCGCGACGCCCTGATCCATGTTCCAGACGGGCCGGCCGATGAGGCACTCGTACGCCATGCAGCCGAGGGCCCAGAGGTCGGCGCGATGGTCGACGTTCCCCTGCCCCTTCACCTGCTCGGGCGACATGTACGCCGGCGTCCCGAAGACCGCGCCCTCGCGGGTCAGCCGCTTGGCGGCCTTTTCCTCGGGGTTCACCGGCGCGTAGAACTTGGCGAGCCCGAAATCGAGGATCTTGATGACCTCGTCGCCGTCCTCGCCCTTCGTGAGGAAGATGTTCTCGGGCTTGAGATCGCGGTGGACGATGCCCGCGCCGTGCGCCTTCACGAGGCCACGCGCGGTGTGGACGATGACCTTGATGGTCGTGTCGACGTCGATGATCCGGACCCGCGCCATGCGGTCGTAGAGCGACTCCCCCTCGAGCAGCTCCATGGCGATGAACGGGCGCCCATCGTCGAGGCGACCCGAGTCGTACACGTCGACGATGTAGGGGCTCTTCACGCTCGCGGCCGCGCGGGCCTCGCGGAAGAAGCGCTCGATCACGATGGTCGAGGCCGCCAGCTCCGAGGCCAGCACCTTGACCGCCACCTTTTTGCCGAGGGAGAGCTGCTCCGCTTCGTACACGGCGGCCATGCCGCCCCGCCCGATCTCACGGGCGACGCGGTATTTGCCTACCAGTAGCGTCCCAACGGGGATCTTCGACTCGTTGGAGGACATCGAAGGGAGGCCAAAATGCTACGCTCTTTCGCGGCCAAACGAAAAGCCTAAAGCCCCTTGGACGCAGAAGAGGACGCAGAGCACGAGAGGAGGGAGCGGCTCGCCAGGATCGGCGAGGTCGCCGCGGAGGTCGCGCACGAGCTCCGCAATTGCCTCCAGATCATCTCGGCGAACGTGTACCTCGCGCGTCAGGACCCCGCGAAGAGCGCGGCACAGCTCGGGAAGATCGACAAGCAGGCCCGCCTCGCCCAGGGGATCGTGGACGACCTGATGGCCCTCGCCCGCGGCGAGCCCGCCCACGCGGAGCCGGTCGTCCTGTCCGACGTCCTCGCCGCCGCCCGGGAGGACCTCCCCGAGGGCGTCGTCTACGAGGACGAGCTCGACCCCGCCCGGCTCGAGGTGCGGGCTCACCACGGCCTCCTCGTCCGGTGTCTCCACGTCCTCTACGAGAACGCGATCCACGCGAGCGCCCCGCGGCCGCCGACCATCGTGACCCGCGCCCGCCTCGAGCCCGGCCGCGCCATCATCGAGGTCGCCGACGACGGCCCCGGCGTCCCGCCCGAGGTGGCGGCCACGGTGTTCGAGCCGCTCGTCTCGGCGCGTCGCGGCGGCACCGGCCTCGGTCTCGCGCTCGCCCGTCGCATCGCGGCCGCGCACGGCGGCACCATCGTGCTCCTCGATCTCGCTCCGGGGGCGACGTTCCGCATCGAGCTACCGGCGCGCTGAGCGGCGCTACGGTGGAGACGTGAAGAAGCTCGCCATCGTTGCCGGTGCACTCCTCGTGGTGGCGCTCGCCGCCTGGCTCGCGTTCTTCCGCCCTTCGGACGAGGACCAGATCAGGAAGACGCTCGACCGGTTCGCGCGGGCGCTCGAGGTGAAGCGCGACGACACCGTCCTCTCCCGCGGCGGCCGTGTGAAGAGCCAGCTGAAGGAGCTCGTCACCGACGACGTCCACGTCGACGTGCCCGACCTGAACGTGCGCGTAACGGGCCGCGGCTCGCTCGCCGAGAACGCCACGGCCGCCGGGCTCGCCTTCACCTCGGCGGACGCGAGCTTCACGAGCCTCACCATCAAGCTCGATGACGCGCACACGACGGCAAAGGTCGACGGGACCGTGGTCGTGAGGGGTGACCGCAACGGTGACCAGCGGGTAGACAAGCGCAGCGTCCACCTCTTGCTGCGCCGGGACGACGGCTGGAAGATCACGACGGTGGACGTCGCCGGGCCCGAGTGAGCGCGGCGCATCTCCGCTTGACCCGCTCGCAGGAGCACGGTGTTGTGAGTCGACGATGAGCGAGGGCGCCTCTCACTTCCCGAAGCACTGCCGATGCGGAGCGCAGTGGACGCGCGACACGTGGCGGGAGCTGCCCCTCGTCGGCTATGCGGACGGCGGTGACGACGGGGAGCTCGAGCTCCGCAACTGCCGCTGCGGCTCGACCCTCGCGGTCCCCCGCGAGACCGGCGGGTCCTGAGCGGCGGAGGTCTCCGGCCGCTCGAAGCCCTTCCGCTTCATCATCTCGATGAGGGTCGTGCGCTTGAGGCCGAGGATGTTCGCGGCCTTCTGCTTGTTGAAGGACGTCTTGGTGAGCGCCTTCATGATGAGATCGTTCTCGAAGGCCTCGACCGCGCCGCGCAGGCCGGTGATGCCCTCGGCCAGGGTGACCGGCCGCAGCTCGAGGACGCGCGTGGCGCGCACCTCGGGTGCGGGAGGCGCGACGCTCCGGACCGTCGGCGGCGGCTGTAGCTCCTCGGGCAGACCTTCGAGCTCGACGCGGTCGCCCGTCGCGAGCACCACGCCGCGCTCGATGGCATTCTCGAGCGCGCGCACGTTGCCGGGCCACGACCAGGCGACGAGGTGCTCGAGGACACCGGGCGCGAAGCCCGTGACGTCGGGACGGCCCACGCGCTCCGCGGCGACGCGCAGGAACGCGCTCGCGAGGGGCACGATGTCCTCGGGACGCTCGCGCAGCGGCGGCAAGCGAACGTTGATGACGTTGAGCCGGTGATAGAGGTCCTCGCGAAAGCGGCCCGCCTTCACCTCGGCCGCGAGATCACGGTGGGTGGCGGCCACGATGCGGACGTCGGCTTTGATCGGCCGGCTCTCCCCGACCGGCGTGTACTCGCGCTCCTGGATGAGGCGCAGTAGCTTGACCTGCGTACCGAGCGGCAGCTCGCCGATCTCGTCGAGGAAGAGCGTGCCGCCCTCCGCCGCCGCGACGAGACCGCGGCGCGCGCAGACGGCTCCCGTGAAGGCGCCTCTCGCGTGGCCGAACAGCTCGCTCTCCACGAGGTTCTCGGGAATCGCTCCGCAGTTCACGGCCACGAGCTCGTGTGCTCTGCGCGGGCTCGCGTCATGGAGCAGCGCGACCGCCAGCTCCTTGCCCGTTCCGCTCTCGCCAGTGACGAGCACCGTGCAGGACGCCGAGGCGACCCGCTCCAGCATCGTCAGCACGGCGTGCATCTTCTTGCTGCGCACGACGAGCCGCCCGCGCGACGTCTGCCGCACTGCCGTCACCTGGCAACCCGTGCTCGACGGAGCCGGCGCATCGTTGTCGTCGTTTCGCGAGCTGACTGCCAGGGAATCCATACGTCTGATCCAACGGCCCGAGGCCGCTGGATTTCAGGCGTATCAGCCGCGAATTGCCGCGAATCCTTCCCGGATCGGCGTCAGCGCGATGACGACGTCGGCGAGGATCTTGGGGTCCTGGGCGAGGTTCGCCTCGAGCAGGCGGCGCGTGCAGAACGAGTAGAGGGCGAGCAGGTTCTCGCAGAGCTCCGGCGCCTGCTCGTGATCGAGCGTCGCCGTCAGCTCGGTGACGATGGCGTGCGCGCGCCCGATGCGGTCACCGGCGCGCGCGCGATCCTTCGCGACCATGGCGGCCTGCGCCTCGGCCACGAAGCGCAGCGCGCCGTCATAGAGCATGACGAGGAGCTGGACGGGGGAGCACGTCTGGACCTGGACGCCCTTGTAGCGGGCGGCGACTGCGGAAGCGTTGAAGGTCATATTCGAATGGATGGGGTTGGGTGTTAGCCGTTCGAGCTATTGGAGATGGAATTGATGGCAGAGGACATCGAGCTGTACTTGCTCATGATCTGATCGAGCTGCGAGTACTGCTTCTTCAGCTGGATCTCGTACGCGTCGACGCGCTTCTGCTTCTCGGCAACGGAGGTGTCGATGGCAGTGCTCCGCGCCTGGAACGCAGCGATTCGCGACTTGATGGGCGAGCTGGCGCCCGTGGTGAGCGCGTCGATGCTCGTCATCAGCGATTTCATGACGCCCGTGGAGCCGGTCGCCGGATCGGTGACGAACAGCTTTCGCACCCCGTCCGGATCGGCGGCAACGGCGGTATCGAACTTCGACGAGTCGAAGGAGAGCGTCCCGTCGTTGGCGAGCTTCATGCCGACCGAGCCGAGGGTCGTGTACTTTCCGGTGGTTCCCGGCACGGCGCTGCCGACGATGCGGGCGAAGCCGTCGAGGGCGCGACGGATCGAGGTCTCGCCCTGGAGGATGGCGTTCGTCGCCTTGATCGTCGAATATCCGGTCGCGCTGTGACCCGCATTGACGATGTCGTTGTAGGCACTGACGAAGCCGGTGATCTTGGTCTTCAGCGCCGACGTGTCACTGGCGATGCTCACCGTCGACGTGACGCCTGGCTTGGTGAGGGCGAGCGTCACGCCGGGAATCGCGCCCGACACCGAGTTCGTGGGCCGCGTGATGGCGAGGCCGTCGATCGTCAGCTTGGCATCGGTCGCGGACTGGAAGACCGCGCCGGGAGCGTTCAGGCCGAGGTCGAGGCCGTTCTCGGTGACCGTCAGCGCATTGGCTGCGCCGGTATCCGATCCCTGGAGAGACAGGCGGTAGCTGGTCCCGTCGTAGAGGACGCTGGCGGCGACGCGGGCGCCGCTCTTCGCGATCTTCGCCGCGATGTCGCCGAGGGTGTCGGTCGCCGCGATGGTCACGTCGACCGCCGTGCCCGAGCCGACCTTCAGATTGAGAGTGCCGGCCATGTTCAGCGCCGTCGAGCTCGAGGCCTCGGTGCTGCCACGGCGCTTCTCGATCGCCGCGAGGCTCGTGACGTTGACCGAGTACGAGCCGGCCTGGGCCGTACCCGAGGCACTGGCGACGACCGCCGCATCGCTGGAGGTCGTGGAGAACGACGCGTAACCCGAGTTCTCCGCCATCGTGTTGGCGTTCATGCGCAGCGTCGAGAGACGCGACGAGAACGTGTTCATCGTGGAGACGGCCGAGGTGATGCTCTGCTTCTTGGTCTGCAGATCCGAGATCGGCTGCTGCGCGATGTTCACGAGCTGCGTGATCAACCCGGAGGAGTCGAAGGATCCGAGTCCGGTCAATGAGATGGGCATCGGAATTCTCCAGCCACAAACAGAAAGACCTCCTCCGGAACGGCCCGGAGGAGGTCAGGATTCATCAGCCCTTGAGGAGGCCGAGCGCGAGCTGCGAGGTCTGGTTCGCCTGCCCCAGGATGGCGGCGCCGGCCTGCGAGAGGACCTGGTTCTTCGAGAGAGTCGCGGTTTCCGACGCGATGTCCGCGTCACGGATACGGCTGAGCGCGGCGGACGTGTTCGTCTGCATCGTCTGGAGGTTCGAGATCGTGTTCTGGAACCGGTTCATCGCCGCACCGAATCCGGCTCGCACGCCGGAGAGGCTCTGGATGCCCGAGTCGAGCGCCGTGATGGCGGTCTGCGCGTTGGCGAAGCTCGTCACGTCGGTCGCGGTCGCGCCGAGGAGGCTCGCCGAGTCGGCGCCGCCGAAGCTCACCGCGATGCGGTCCGTCGCGGCGGTGCCGATACCGACCTGGAACGACTTCGTGGCCGCAGTGCCCGAGAGCAGGTTGATGCCGTTGAACTGGACCGAGGACGAGATGCGGTCGATTTCCGACGCGTTCTGCTGGTACTCGGCATTGAGGTTCGTGTAGTCGTTCGCGCTCAGGGAGCCGTTCGAGGCCTGCACCGCGAGCTCGCGCATGCGGGTCATGATGTTGTGCATCTCTTCTGCGCCGCCGTCCGCGGTCTGCAACATCGAGATACCGTCGTTGGCATTGCGCTCGGCGACGGCGTAGGACTTCACCTGCGCGTTCATCGACTTGCTGATGCCGAGGCCGGCCGCGTCGTCCGCCGCGCTGTTGATGCGCATACCGCTGGAGAGGCGGGCAAACGAGGTCGACAGGGAGGTCTGGGTCCGCGCGAGGGAGTTCTGCGCGACCATGGAGGTAACGTTCGTCGTGATGTTCAAGGCCATGTCAGTTCAAGCTCCGGGGGAGGGGTTGGTGTCGTTGGAGGGAGATGGATCGAGATGCCGGCCGGTGAAAACCGACTCACTCGTTTCCTCTTACCTTCCTTCAACGGCCGCCCGGTCCGAGGCTTAAGGCCTTTTCGAGGGGCCCTCCCCCAGCGCCCTCCAGCGCTGGGGGTACCCTTGCTCATCAGCCGCGGAGGAGGCCGAGCGCGAGCTGCGACGTCTGGTTGGCCTGGCCGAGGATGGCCGCGCCCGCCTGCGAGAGGACCTGGTTCTTCGAGAGGTTCGCGCTTTCCGACGCGATGTCCGCATCGCGGATCCGGCTGAGCGCGGCCGAGGTGTTCGTCTGCATCGTCTGCAGGTTGGAGACGGTGTTGGAGAACCGGTTCATCGCCGCACCGAAGCCGGCTCGCACGCCGGAGAGGGTCTGGATGCCCGAGTCGAGGGCCGTGATGGCCGACTGCGCGTTGGCGAAGGAGGTCACGTCGGTCGCGGTACCACCGAGGAGGCGGGCCTGGTCCGCGCCGCCGAAGGAGACCGAGATGCGGTCCGACGCGGCGGTGCCGATACCGACCTGGAAGGACTTCGAGGCCGCCGTACCGGAGAGCAGGTTGATGCCGTTGAACTGGACCGACGACGAGATACGGTCGATTTCAGAGGCGTTCTGCTGGTACTCGGCATTGAGGTTCGTGTAGTCGTTCGCGCTGAGCGAGCCGTTGGAGGCCTGGACCGCGAGCTCGCGCATCCGGGTCATGATGCCGTGCATCTCTTCCGCGCCGCCGTCCGCCGTCTGCAGCATCGAGATGCCGTCGTTCGTGTTGCGCTCGGCGACCGCGTAGGAGCGGACCTGAGCGTTCATCGACTTGCTGATACCGAGGCCTGCCGCGTCGTCCGCCGCGCTGTTGATGCGCATACCGCTCGAGAGGCGAGCGAAGGAGGTGGAGAGCGCGCCCTGGGTCTTGGCGAGCGAGTTCTGAGCGACCATGGACGTGACGTTGGTGGTGATTGCGAGGGACATATGAGTAGCTCCTGGTGGAGGGATTTCAGGGATTTGGCGGTCGGCGTCTTTGCCGTCCTGCCTCGTCCCCTCATATGCTCGGTACGGAGGAAAGGCCGTTTGCTTGAATCGATTTCTTCGATTCCCGGCCCGTCCTCAGTCCTCGTCCGATTCGTCGTCGACCTCGTGGTGGCTCCCCGCGTGGCCGATGGCATCCATCATACGGTTGAGCTGCGGGCCGTCGGCGAAGCCCGCCGTGCCGCTGGCGCCGCTCCCGAGCATGCTCGAGAAGTTGGGCAGGGCCGGGATGCTGGCGAGGCCCGTCATCTCGTGGGAAGGAGAGCTCGCCCCGCCCGTGCCCATCAGGGAGCGGAGGCCGTGGGCGTAGTCGCTCTCGTTCGCCGTGTAGTAGCCGCTCTTCTTGAGCGCATGGGCGAACGCGTCGGTATCGCCCCGCTCCGCCTGCGCCATCGCCGCCGGGAAGCGGTCCTTCATCAGGCGAACGTAGTCGGCGGCGCCGTCGTCGAGGCTCTGGTAGGCGCGGAAGCCGTCCCGGATCTCGACCTCCTGGCCGTTCAGGACCTCCTTCGTCCGCAGCTTCGCGGTCTCGCCGGAGGGCCCCGAGCCCTTGATGCCACCGAAGTTGTAGTTGTACATCCGCCCGCCACTCGCCGTCTCGAGCGAGGCCTGGGCGGTGAGGACGTCGAGCGTCGCGCCGCTGGCGGTGCGCCCGGTGACCTTTACGTGCGCGCGGGCGAGCGCGCCGCGGATGTCGCCCTGCGTGACGGGCGTGCGGCGAGGCTCGACCTCGCGGGCGGCCTGCGCCGCCGCATTTCCAGTTCCTGCTGCGACGCGCACGTCATCCCTCGGTGGCCGTGGGGGTGGTGGTGAGGACCTTCCGGTCGATCTCACCGAACGTGTCGAGCATGCGCTGGAACGCTTCGAACGTACGCGACGCGGTGACGAGCTCGGTCATGGAGCCGACCACCGTTGCATTGGATTCTTCGAGGGCGCCGACATCGAGCTGACCACTGGTTGCGACGGGCGTGCCACCGTCGGCTGCCAGCAGGTTGGCGCCTTCGCGCTTCATCGACGTGCCCTTCTCGAGCTTCACGAGCCGCAGCCGACCGACCACCTCGCCGTCCTGCGTGACGCTGCCATCGCTGGCGATCGCGGTCTCGGCCGCGGCATCGACCTTGATCGGCTTGCCGTCCTCGCCTGCCACGTTCTGGCCCGTCGACGTCTGGAGCGAGCCATCGCTCGCGACCTTCAGCGCGCCGCCGCGCGTGTAGCGCTCGCCGCGCGGGGTCGTGACCCCGAGATAGATGCCTTCGGGAAGGGCCATGTCGAGCGACCGGCCCGTCATCCGCAGCGCGCCACGCGTCGCGTCCATCGCGCTCTCGTCGATGACCGTCTGGTGGAGGGCGGAGCCCGCCTTGTTCGTGGCGCCTGCGAGCACTTCCCTGAACACCGGTCGCACGCGCTGGTAGCCCGTGGTGGTGGCGTTCGCCAGGTTGGCAGCGGTGGATTCGAGCGCAGCTTCCTGCGCGACCGCCCCGCTGAGCGCTACGTAGATGCCTCGAGACATGCGGTACTAGTCCTTTCCGATGGCGGCCCTGAGCCGATGAATGGCTTCGGTGTGCAATTGGCAGGCCCGCGACTCGGTGACCTCGAGGACAATCCCGATCTCGCGGAGGGTGTGGCCTTCGGAGTAGTAGAGAGCGAGCACCTGCTGGAGGCGGATCGGCAGCTCCTCGATCGCCGTCGTCACGGCGGCGGCCATCTCCTTCTTGCCGGCCGCGTCGTCGGGCGACTCGGTGCTCGACGCTTGCTGGACGTCGTCGAGGTCGAGCATCTCGAGCCGCGCCATGCCGGCCTTGCCGACCTCGTCGAGCGTCGTCCGGTACTGCTCGAGTGACATCGTCATATCCTTGGCGATCTCCTCCTCCTCGGGGGGTCGGCCGAGTGACTTCGTCAAGGAATTGATGCTGCGCGAGATGGCGCGTGACTGGCCGCGCGCGGTGCGCGACGCCGGATCGAGGCTGCGGAGGTGGTCGAGCGCGGCCCCGCGGATGCGGTAGAGCGCGTACGCCTCGAACTCCGCCTCGTCCATGTCGGGGCTCGCGCGGTCGAACGCCTCGAGGAGACCCACCCACCCGTAGCTGACCAGGTCGGCCACGGTGATGGTGGTCGGGAGCTTCCGCGCGAGCTTCATCGCGGTCCGGCGGACGAGCGGCAGATACCGGTCGTAGTCGGCCCGCGAGAGCTTTCGTCGCGCGGTGGTCTCCTGGGTTGCGAATGCGGCGCTCATCTCAGCCCTGCTCCTCTTCCTTCGCCTGCTCGGTGATCTTCTTCGGCGCGGGGACGAGGCGCGTCACGATCTCGGCGTGGGTCGCGGTGCCGATGTCCTCGGGGACGCGCTGGCCGAAGCAGAGCGTCGAGATGGGCAGCTTCGTGGCGAAGGGCGCGTGCACCAGGGCCGAGGGCGCATCCGTCTCGTCGAGCTTCGTGACGCACACGGAGGTCGGGCGGCTCGGCGCGAAGTCGCGGGCGATGCGCACCGAATCGGCGGAGCGCAGCGCCGCCGGCGTGCAGAGCATGACCTCGATCGCGCGGTTTCCCGCGATCTCGACGCGGAGGCGGTCGTCGCCGAGCATGGCCTCGACGCTCCCCTCCCCGACCGCGCGGCCGGAGGTGTCGACGATGATGACGTCGGCGGTGATGCCGCTCACCACGGTGAGGAGCTCCTCGGCGGTCGCGACCGCGTGGAACGGTGAATCCATCAGCTCGGCGTACTGGCGCAGCTGGTCGAGGGCGCCGACGCGGTAGCCGTCGCAGGAGATGAACGCGACCGACTGCTTCTTGCGGAGGGCGCGGGCGCCGAGCTTCGCGGCGGTCGTGGTCTTGCCGACGCCGGCGGGGCCGACGAGCGCGATGAGGCGCGGCTCGGTGCTGGCGATGGGCCAGGGCGTGACCGCGACGAGCGCCGTCACCGCATCGGCGAGACGCTCCTCGTCACACTTGCCGGCGTTTGCCTTCGCGGACTTGCCGCGGGAGAGCGCGGTCGCGGCCGGTCCCTCGATCCCGACCGAGCGCACGAGCGCCGCGTAGGTGTCACCCTTCTTCGCGGGCACGGCGAGGAGCTGCTCGACCGTCGCGCGGAGGGCCGCGAGCTCGGCGGCGAGCTCGGTGCTCGCCGGCTTCGGGCGGTTCATGGCTCCGCGGAGGGCGCGCACCTCGGTGCGGACCTCGGCGCGCAGGGCCGCGATCTCCTCGAGCACCTCGGTCCGGGCGCTGTCCTGGGGGGCGTCCTCGGCGTCGCGATAGACCTCGCGGGCAAAGGGGGTGCTCTCACGACGGGCGTTCGGGCGGGTCTCGTACGGATGCGAATTCATCGACAACTTCTCCTTCGGAACCTTCAAGCGGCGAGACGATCAATCACGCGGAGGGGGGCATTCGGCTCGATCTCGCGGAACGAGACGACCGGCATCTGGGGGAGCTTGCGCTCGAGGATGGCGCGCACGTAGCGCCGCAGGTCGGGCGCAGTGACGACGAGGGGGGCGGCGCCGTGGACGCCGAACTTCGTCGTGGAGCCCTCGGCCATGGCGACCACCTGACGGAGCAGCTCGGGGTCGAGCGCGCCGCCGATGCCGCGGGCGATCTCGCCGAGCGACGTGCGGAGGATCTGCTCGAGCCGCGGGTCGAGAGTCAACGCGTTGACAACACCGTCATCCGACCGATGGCGCGCCGTGATCTGCGAGGCCAGGCGCTCACGGACCATTTCCGTGAGTTGTTCCGGGTCCTTCGTCTGCGTCGCGAGCTCGCCGACCGCCTCGAGGATGCTGCGCATGTCACGGATGCTGACGCCTTCCTTGACGAGATTGCGGAGCACTCGAACCATGTCTCCTAGTGAGAGCAAAGTCGGGACCACGTCATCGACCAGCTTCGGGCACGTGCGGGCGAGCACGTCGATGAGCTGCTGCGCTTCCTGACGACCGAGCAGACGGTGGGCTTGTGCGCGCACGACCTCACCGAGGTGCGTGGCGAGGATCGTGGCGTGGTCGACGACCGCGTAACCGAGCGCCTCGGCGAGCTCGCGGTCCCGCTCCGGGATCCAGAAGGCGGGCGTGCCGAACGTCGGGTCGAGCGTCGGGATGCCGTCGATGGCCGGCGCGGAGCCGCCCGGGTCGATGGCGAGGAGGCGACCCGCCATCAGCTCGCCCTTGGCGACCTCGGTGCCGTGCACCTTGATGCGGTAGGCGCCGGCGTCGAGCGTCAGGTCATCGTTGACGTGCACCGGAGGAACCACGACGCCGAGCTCGCGCGCCATCTCCTGACGGAGCTTCGAGACGCGCTCGAGCAGCGTGCCCCCGCGGGCGGTGTCGACGACGCCGACGAGCTCGTACCCGACCTCGAAGGCGAGGACATGAAGGGTGAGCGCCGCCTCGACGTCGTCCTGCGCGTTCTTCTTCGGGTCGGCGCTGCCGGCGGCGGCGGCGGCGGCATCGGCGGCCTTGGCGGCGGCGCCGGTGAGCGGGCTGCCGTCGGTCGGCGTGAAGCGGCGGGACAGGACGACGAGCCCGATGGCCAGGCCGAAGCACGGCAGCGCGGGCATGCCGGGCATGAGCCCCATCACCGTCATGATGCCGGCGGTGAGCGCCACGGCCCGGCGACGACCGAGGAACTGGCTCGCGAGGGCCTTGCCGAGCGGCTCGCCGGTCGCGCTCCGGACGACGACGACGCCGGACGCCGCCGAGATGAGGAGCGCGGGGAGCTGCGAGGCGAGCGCGTCACCGATGGTGAGGACCGAGAAGGTCTCGGCAGCGCGGGCGATCTCCATCCCGCGCGCGACGCCGAGGACGAGGCCACCGATCAGGTTGATGGCCATGATGAGGAGGCCGGCGACGGCGTCGCCGTGGACGAACTTGCTCGCGCCGTCCATGGCGCCGAAGAAGTCGGCCTCGCGCTCGAGGTCCTTGCGGCGCAGCTTCGCCTGGTCGTTCGTGATCGTGCCGGAGCCGAGATCGGCGTCGATCGCCATCTGCTTGCCGGGCATGGCGTCGAGCGTGAAGCGGGCCGCGACCTCGGCGACGCGTCCGGCGCCCTTCGTGATGACGACGAAGTTGATGACGGTGAGGATGAGGAAGACGACGAGACCGACGACGACGTTGCCCTCGACGACGAAGTGCCCGAAGGCCTCGACCACGCCGCCGGCCGCTCCATTGCCCTCGCCGCCGTGCAGCAGGATGAGCCGCGTGGTGGCCACGTTCAGCGACAGGCGGAGCAGCGTCGCGATGAGGACGAAGGCCGGGAACGCCGAGAACTCGAGGGCGTTCTCGATGAACAGCGCGGTCAGGAAGACGCCGATCGACAGCGCCATCGACAGCGAGATCATGACGTCGAGGACGACCGGTGGGACCGGCATGACCATCATCAGGACGACGCCGATGATGGCGAGGGGGACGAACGCGTCCGCCTTCTTGGGCGTCACGGCAGTGGCGGTATTCGAGCTCACGAGGGAGCTTCACGCACGCGCCATGCCGGCCGTTATCGAGGCCTCAGCGAGCGAGCCCTCGCTTGCGGGCCTTTCCGCCGAGCTTGTAGACGAACGCGAGGACCCGGGCGACGGCGGCGAAGTGGCCGGGCGGCACCGGACGTCCGACCTGCACCTCGGCGTCGAGCGCGCGGGCGAGCCGGCGGTTCTCCAGGATGGGGATGCCGTGCTTGCGGGCCTCGGCGCGGATGCGGAGGGCGACCTCGTCGTGGCCCTTGGCGATGACGACGGGCGCCGGGTCCTTCGGACCATAACGGAGCGCCACCGCGACGTGCGTCGGGTTCGTGACGATGACGTCCGCCGATTTGATGCTCAGCATCGAGCGCTTCTTCGCGTTCGAGCGGGCGCGCTGCTTCATCCGGCCCTTGGCCTTGGGGTCGCCGTCCTGCTGGCGCGACTCGTCGGTGCGCTCCTGACGGGTCATCTTGAGCTCCTTGGAGATGCTCCACCAGCTCTGGCCGTAGTCGATGAGCGACACGATGAGCAGCGACCCGGTCGCGAGGGCGAACACGCGCCCGAGAACGCCGCCGAGCACCGGGAGGGCGGCCTCGAGCGGGATGCGCGACAGGCTGACGAGGATCGGCACTTCCAGCATGAAGGCGCGGTAGGCGACGTAGCCGACGACGCCGACCCGCAGCATCGCGACCGCCAGCTCGCTGACCGCCCGCTTGGGCGAGAACATCTTGCCGAGGGCGCCGCGCGGGTCGAGCCGCTCGGGCTTCGGCGTCAGCATTTCCATGTAGGGGCGGACCCCGGACTGCGCGACGCCGATCACGACGGAGCCGACCATGGCGGCGGCGACCGCCGGTCCGGCGAGGGTCGCGCAGTGCAGCGCGCACAGCCGGATGACCGCCCAGGGGCCCTCGCGATGGAGCGCGCCGAGGTCACCGAGCGTCTGCGCGAAGAGCGTCCGTATGCCGTCGGCGATGCCCGCCTTCGAGCCCGCGAGCACGCCGAGCACCGCAATCGTGGCGACGACGCCGCCCGCATCCCTCGACTTCGCGAACCGACCTTCCTTCCGGAACTGCTCCCGTTTCTGGTCGGTCGGGTCGAAGCTCTTGTCGCCGCCGTCGTCGCTCATCGCGCGCCGGCTGCCTCGAGGACATGTTCGAGCCGAGGGGCGAGCTGGCCGAGCTCGACGGCGATTCCCGCCGAGACGTCGTCGATGCTCCCGATGACCGCGAGCATGCCGGCGCCGACCGAGAGGGCCATGCCGACCGAGAAGATCTGCATCGAGGGCGAGGCGCGCGCGATCAAGGCGAGCGTGATCTGCACCGCGAGCGCCACTCCGGCGACCGGCAGCCCCAGCCGCACTCCCGCGGCGATCGCGCTGCCCGTGTAGTCGACGAGCAGCGGAACGGCGTGGATGGCCGCGAATCCCTGCCCGACCGGCAAGGCGTGGAACGACTGGAGGACGTAGGCGATCGCCACCCGGTGAGCGCCGAGCGAGAAGACGAGGAGCATCGCGAGCATCGTGGCGATGCGGCCGGGCACACCGTCGTCGCTCTCGAGCATCGGGTCGAAGACGTGCGCCTGGGTGAGCCCGAGGCTCTGGGAGAAGCTCGATCCCACCATCTCGGCGCAGGAGAACGTGATGCGGAACGTGAGGCCGATGGTGAGGCCGAGGGCGACCTCGCTGATCGAGAGCCCCGCCAGGCGGAGGTCGAGCGAGAGATTGACGGGCGCGATGGTCGAGGCCGCGAGGTACCCGAACACGAACACCATGCCGACCTTGATCTCGGTCGGAGTCCCCTTGCCCGGGAAGGGCGAGGTGACGACCAGGCCCGCGATGCGGCTCGTGGCAAGGGCGAGCGTCGCCAGCTCGGAGAGCCACGCCTGGGGGAGGTTCATCGGCGGACGACGTACGCGATGCTCTCGAGCGAGTGCCGCGTGTAGTCCACCATCTGCGTCCCGATGGCGGGGCCGATGACCGCGAGCACCGCGGTGACCGCCACGACCTTGACGACGAAGCTGACGCTTGCCTCGTTCACCTGCAGGACGGTCTGGGCGACGCCCACGAGGACGCCCGCGAGGAGAGCCGCAGCGAGGATCGGACCGACGGCGATGAAGGTGGCCTTGAGTGCGTCCACACACAGCGCCATGGCGGCTTCGGGAGTCATGTCACCTCTCCATCAAGAACGATGCCGCGCGAGAGCGTCAGGGGCGTGACACGTTCACGGCGCGAAGCTGCGGAGGAGCGAGCCGACGAGGAGGTGCCAGCCGTCGACGACCACGAAGAGAATGAGCTTCAGGGGAAGGCTGATCGAGGAAGGTGGGACCATCATCATGCCCATCGCCATGAGGATCGAGGCGACCGCCAGATCGATGACCAGGAACGGGAGGAGCACGAGCACGCCCATCTGGAACGCCGTCGCGAGCTCGCTCACGATGAAGGCGGGCGAGGCGATGCGCATGGGCACCTCCTCCTCGGTCTGGGGCATCGGCAGCTTGGCGGCGTCGTAGAAGAGCGCCAGATCCGCCTCGCGGGTCTGGTGGAGCATGAAGGCACGGAGCGGGGTCGAGGCGCGCGTCAGCGCGGTGGACTCGTCGATCTTGCCGGCGGTGTAGGGCTCGTAGGCGTCGCTGAAGATCTTCTCGGTGACCGGCGCCATCGTGAAGACGGTGAGGAAGAGTGCGATGCCGACGAGGACCTGCGCGGGCGGCGTCTGCTGCGTGCCGAGGCCCTGCTTGACGAACGACAGCACGACGACGATGCGCGTGAAGGACGTCATCGTCAGGACGATGGCGGGGAGGAGCGAGAGCAGCGTGAGGACCGCGAGGACCTTGAGCTGCGGCGCCAGACCGGGCGCGCCGGTGGCGGCGCCGAAGAGATCGGGTGTCATGAGTCGTCTTCGTCGGACAGGAGCAAGCCCCGGGCCTGGCCGGCGACCTCGCTGCGCGGGTCACGGGCGGTCATCGCCTCGGCCTTGCCGCGGGGGGAGCCGCTCGAGCGCGTTGCCGAGCGGGTGGCGCGCGGCTTCGGGGGCGCCTTGGCGGCGAGGCGAGGCATCACCGGCTCGTCGGAGCCGAGGAGAGAGCGGACGCGCTCGGAGAGGTTCGACTGCCGGCTCAGGTCGACGTCGACCCGGTCCTGGACGGCGGCCGCGGCGGTGGCGGCCGGGCTGCGCTCGGAGGTCGGCTGCACGTCGTCGTCGGGCGTCTGGAGGACGGCGAGCGTCGCGATCGAGGTCGCCGTCATGCCGACGAGGAGGCGCGTGCCCTCGACCTCGACGACGAGGAGCTGGCTGCGCACGCCGACGCTGGATTTTCCGAGGATGTCGATCTTGGAGGGCGTCTTCTCGGCGCCGCCGAGCCCGAGGGCGAGGGACAGGCCCTTCTTCTTCCGGAGATAGAGAGCCACGCCGCCGCCGATGACGGCGAGCGCGAGGATCTTGTAGCCGAGGCCGAGGCCCTCGTTCGCGGGGGCGAGCGCGAGCGGCTGGGCGGCGGCGGCGCGGACGGGGGCGAGCGGCGTG
>JAQBQL010000140.1 GCA_028287035.1 Labilithrix sp.
GGCGCTCGCCGCCGCGACCGCGGCCACGACCGCGACGACGACCGCGCGGGCCGCTGCGCTCACCCTCGCGGGGCGGCGCGGGAGCACGGGGGACGGGCTCGCCGGGCTCGGTCACGGTGAAGCCGGGGAGGTCCCCGAGATCATCGTCGTCGCTGTCGATGGCCGCGCCGGAGGTCGCAACGACCTCGTCCGCGCTGCCGCCGCTCGCGACGTCCTCGTCCTCGTCCTCGTCGGCCGACTCCTCGTCGTCCTCGTCGCTCGACTCGTCGTCGGTCGACTCCTCGTCGGTGACGTCGTCGTCGCTCGCCTCGTCGTCGGGCTCGTCGGTCGACTCCTCGTCGTCCTCGAGGTCCTCGTCGTCGAGGGACGGCGACGACACCGAAGCGCCCGAGTCGGCGGCGAGATGCGGGTCGGAGTGCGCGCTCGAGGGGCGGACGAGCAGATCGTCCGCCGAGCCCTCGGCGGGGGGGATGCGGCCGCCGGCGGTGTCACCGATGCCGACCGTGTCGAAGAGCGAAGGCTGGCTGCCACGACCCGGGGTGCCGGAGTCGAGCGGCGTGCCGGAATCGAGCGCCGTGCCCGGCGTGCCGGAGTCGAGCGGCGTGCCGGAGTCCAGGGCGGCGGGCGGCGGGGCGGACGAACGGCCGCGACGGCGGACGGGGCGCGCGTCTGCGTGACGTGCCGCAGCGGGGGTCGGGAGCGTCTCCGGCCAGCTCGCATACGACACGGTGGCCTCGAGATCGTTCTCGGGCGCGCGGGGCGCAGGGCGGTCGCTCGACGGGGCGGGCGCGTCGCCGGGCTCCTCGTCGCCTTCGGACGGCGACATGTTGCCGACGAGGCGGTCGCCGCTGCCCGGCGCGGTCTCCACCTCGACGGTCAGCGAGGACTCCTCCTCGATCACGACGGTCGCGGCGACATGCGCCTCGGCCGGGTCGAGGAGCACGGGCGTCGAACCGAGCGCGGCGGCGATCGCGTCCGCCTCTTCTCCCTCGGCCTCCGCCTCGTTGGGCGCACGCTCCTCGTTGGTGCGCGCGAGCTTGCGACCGCCCGCGAGGTACTCGTCGAAGTCGTCGGGACGGATCAGGTCCTCGACGTGGAGGAACGCCGCACGCTCCTGCCCGATGTCGATGAACGCCGCCTGGAGGCCAGGCAGCACGCGCGTGACCTTCCCGAGATAGACGTTGCCGACCGTGCTGGACTGCCGGCCTTTTCGTTCGATGTGAAGCTCGGCGATGATGCCGTCTTCGATCAGCGCCGCGCGCGTCTCACGGAAATCACAGCTGAGGACGAGGATGTTCTTGGCCACCTGAGGGGACTACTTTCCCGCCCGTTTGGCGCTACGGCATGGTCCTGCCTCTCCACAACAATCTCCGACGCGTGCACGACCGACACGAGGGTGCCGTACGCGTGGGCCACGCTGGGTTGGGTTTCGGGAGTCAGGATCGCGAGCACGTAACGCCTCGGGCGCTGGCCCCACCCGCTCATGACGAGGGAGAGAGGCCGCGGGTTGTTTCCGAAACGGCCCGGGCCACCGCTGCCCCCGAGATGGAGACGAAGAGACCCGAGCGAAACCTTCGGGAGACCGCACGAGGCGGACGCCCTGTCCCTTGGAGTATCCCGGAAGACAAAATAGGTAAAGGCCCTGTCACACCTTTCCGCGCTACCGTTGCTCCGTTTCCGGCCTGGCGGGGTTCACGTTTCCGGGTCGACAGGGCCACAATCGTGACCGAGACAGCCTTTTGCTAGGCGATCGCCGCCGCGAAGTCGAGCACGAACCGCACGCGCGGGTGAAAGGCTTTCGAGACCTCGGCACAAAGCGGAGAGATCTCCGGCACCTGACGATGTTGCTGGCCAGGCGGCCGAAATTCGCCATGGCGGAGGTCTGGCCGCTTCGACATAGTCCGCGACCATGCGACTCACCGCGCTCGCGTCCCTCTCGCTCCTCCTCACGTTCGCCGGCGCCGCGCAGGCGGCGCCGACGTTGACCCTCGGCCCCGCCGCCGGGTCGCCCGCCGCGCGGGCGAGGACGAAGGCTTTCGACCCCGTCACCCGCGGGCTCGCGGTGGTCCGGGCGGCCCTTCCCGCGGGATCGCAGGGGCTCGCGCTCCGCGCCACGGTGACCGACCGCTTCGGCGACGGCGACCGCATCGTCCACTTCGCGCAGACCCACGAGGGGCTGCCCGTGATCGGCCGCGGGGCCTCGGTCCGCTTCTCGGAGAGCGGCGACACGCGGCTCACCGCCGTGGAGCTCGAGGAGGATCTGCCGGCGTCGGTGGTGCCGGCGCTGTCCGCCGAGGCGGCCGTCACCACGATCGCCGCGCGGGTCCGGGTCGGTGTCGCGCGTCCCGAGCAGGCCCGCCTCGTCGTGTGGCCGCTCGCCGGCGGCGGCTCGCGCCTCGCCTACGTCATCGCGCCCGAGATCCCGGCCGGGCTCCCCACGAAGCCGCGCTTCGTCGTCGACGCGCAGACCGGCAAGATCCTCGAGGCACGCGATCTCGTCCGCTTCCTGAACACCGCGAAGGTCTACGAGTTCAACCCCACGAAGACCCCGACGATCCTGCCCGCCGCGGAGCTGCCCATCAGGCCCGACCCGTCGGCGGCCGGCAAGCTGACCAACGCGTTCGTCCAGTCGTCGAACTGCATCGACAACAAGACCGTGAAGTCGGTCAGCTTCGGCGGCTTCATGGCCGACGTGCACGTCTGCGATCTCCAGCAGACCGCGCTCGCCAACGAAACGGCCGACTTCGTCTACGAGCCGACCGACAAGGCCGACCTCGCCGCGAAGAGCGACGAGTTCTCCGAGGTCTCGATGTACTACCACGCGACCAAGGCCTACGCGTTCTTCCGGACGCTGGCCGGCACGCCCGACGCCCAGGTCGTCGTCGACAAGCCGCTCCGCGTGATCGCGAACCTGCAGCTCCCGCCCGGGATCATGACCTTCGATCTGATCAAGATGAAGGACAAGGATCTCCCGCTCGAGACCTTCCAGAACGCCTTCTTCGCCCCCGCGGGCGACGGCCTCGGCGCCATCTTCGAGCAGATCTACGGCGTCAGCGGCGGCGCCCTCTGGTTCGGTCAGGGTCCCGTGCACGACTACGCGTACGACGGCGACGTCGTCTACCACGAGCTCACCCACGCGGTCGTCGACGACACCCTGAAGCTCACCGCGTGGCACGTCGATGCGCGCGGCGCGGTCGACGCCCCAGGCGCCATGAACGAGGGCCTCGCCGACTACTTCTCTTCGGCGATCACGGGCGATCCCGACGTCGGCGAGTACGCATCGAAGGACATCTCGCCGACCCTCACCGTCATCCGCACGCTCGCCAACGACGACAAGTGCCCCTCCGCGGTCGCGGGCGAGGTCCACTTCGACTCGACGCTCTTCTCGGGCGGCCTGTGGACCGCCCGCATGTCGCTCCCCGAGGGCGACCGCACGAAGTTCGACGCGGCGCTCTACAAGGCGATGCGCTCGAGCCCCGGCAACGGTGACCTCGGCTACGACGACCTCACGAAGCTGTTCCTCGCGACTCTCGGCACCGATCTGCCGGCCGGGCAGGCGGCGCTCGAGAAGGCGATGACCGACCGCGGCGTGCTCCCCTCGTGCGAGCGCATCCTCGAGTGGAAGGGCAGCACCATCGCGGGACCCTACAAGGAGTTCGGCGGCTTCGGCACGCCGGGCACGCAGACCGTCTCCTTCGGCAAGGCGGACGTCGCCCCCGGCATCTTCCAGCTGCACGTGCCGACGACCGAGACCGCCTCCTCGGTGACCCTCTCGTTCAAGGTCCCGGCCCAGAGCGGCGGCGGGAACCCGCTCGGCGGCAGCGGCTCGCCGTTCGCCCCGCGCGTCCTCGCGAAGCTCGGAAAGCCGCTCACCTGGACGAAGACGTCGGGGGGCGGCACGAACGACGCCGACAAGGCCGTCGACGCGACCGGCACCGGCACCATGAAGGCGACCATCGATCTACCGGCCGGGACCCGGGACGTCTACCTCCAGATCGCCAACACGGGAGAGACGGACGGCACCTACGACGACCTCGCGGTCACGATCACCGACGCCCCGCCGCCACCGCCCGTGAACGACGCGGGCGTCGACCCCGCGAGCCCCGCGTCGAGCAACGACGACGGCTGCGGCTGCTCGACCCCCGGCAGCACGTCGGGCCGCACCGGCGCCCTGGGCCTCTTCGCGGGCCTCGCCGCGGTGGTCGGCGTCGTACGTCGGCGGCGACGCTCCCTTCCCTGATCACGCGGGACTGCCGGCGGTTTGCGCTGCAGGCTCGGCCGTTCTACCGTTCGGCCCGTGAGTCCCCTCTCCGAGATCCGGTTCGTCGCCCAGCGTGAGCTCACCAAGAGCTTCCGCAGCGCCAAGGGCATCGTCCTCCTCGTGCTGTCGCTCCTCGGCGGCACGGGCGCGACGCTGCTGCTCGTCAAGGTCCAGCAGCTCAAACGCGACAAGCTCGCGGGGGTGGACGCCGAGCAGATCCACGCGCTCCGCGAGGACGCGGCGACGCAGATCTTCGGCGACCCGGCGACGGGCAAGTCGCTCGCGAACGCGCCCGAGGTGCTCATCGCGGTGCTCCTCCTCACGATCTGGCTCACGCCGCTCGTCATCTCGCTCCTCGGCTTCGACAGCCTCGCGGGAGACCTGCAGAACAAGGCGGTCCGCTACTGGACGCTCCGCACCCGTCGCTGGTCGTACTTCGTCGGCAAGTGGGCCGGCACCTGGCTCACCATCTCGCTCATGACGTTCGCGATGCACGCGCTCATCTGGGTGGTGTGCATTGCTCGCGGCGAGGCCCCGGCGGCCACCGCCCTCGGCTGGGGCATCCGCTTCTGGCTCATCACCTTGCCGATGAGCGCCGCGTGGTGCGCGATCGCCACGTTCGTGAGCTCGCTGTTCAAGTCGCCGATCATCTCGCTGCTCGTGATCTTCGCGACGTTCTTCGCGCTCTGGCTGACCTGGATGATCGGGCAGGTCACGCACGCCGAGGCGATGATGTACGTGTACCCGAACTACTACGACTCGTTCCTCGTCAACCCGCGCCTCGACCGCGCGATGATCGGCCTCGCATGCTGCGTGGGCATGGCGGTGCTGTACGTGGGCGGCGGCTCGTACCTGTTCTCGAAGAGGGACGTCTGATGGCGGAGAACGAGGTCGTGGACGCGAAGCCGGTGAGCGCCGCGCCGCCTGCTCCGGAGCCCGCCGCGCCGGCGCCGCTCGCCAATCCGTACGCGACGAGCCCCGAGCCCGCCGCCGAGGTCTTCGTCGCCGAGGGCGCGAAGAAGCGGAAGAAGAAGCCCGTCGAGGTCGCGATCCGGCTCACCAAGGTCACGAAGCGCTTCGGCGTGAAGACCGCGGTGGACGGCGTCTCGCTCCGCGTGAAGGCCGGCCAGGTCTACGGGCTCATCGGCCCCAACGGCGCCGGCAAGACGACGACCTTCTCGATGATGGCGGGCTTCCTCAAGCCCACCGAGGGAGTCGTCGAGATCCTCGGCTACGCGCCCACGCAGGTCGACGAGCTGCGCTCCCGCATCGGCGTCCTCCCGCAGGACGCCCTGCTGCCAGGCGCCGACAAGGTCGGGGACTTCCTCGTCCACATGGCGCGTCTCCAGGACATCCCGGCCGACCGCATCGAGGAGTCCGTCCGCGAGGTGCTCGCCGAGGTCGACGGCCGCGACTGGTGGAACGTGAAATGCGCGAGCCTCTCGCACGGCATGGCCAAGCGCGTGCAGCTCGCGCAGGCGCTCATCGGCGATCCCGAGGTGGTGCTGCTCGACGAGCCGACCGCCGGCCTCGATCCGCGCGTGGCCTACGAGGTCCGCCAGCTCATCAAGTCGCGCAAGGGTCGCTGCACGCTGGTCGTGTCGAGCCACAACCTCGCCGAGCTCGAGGAGATCTGCGACGGCGCCGCCATCCTCGATCGCGGGCGCGTGGTGGCCTCGGGAACGATGAGCGAGCTCACGGCTTCGAGCGAGGAGATCCGCATCAAGCTCTCGCCCGGGCCCGCGCCGATCAACCTGATCCGCGATCTGCCGATGGTGAAGCGCATCGAGTGGGAAGAGGAGAGGCGCGAGATCGTCGTCTACTTCGACCGCGGCGCGGGCGTCGACGCGGAGCAGGTCATCGGCGCGACCCTGTGGGTGCTGCTCCAGAACCAGGCGCGCATCGCGAACGTCTCGAAGGGCCGTGGCCTCGAGCAGCGCGTCATGGAGCTCACCGACTGAGCCGTCACTTGCCGCGGCCCGCCATGAAGTGCGCGTGCACGCGCTCCCCCGCGAGCGCGTGCTCGTACACGGCGACCTCGTCCATCGCCCCGGGGAAGCGGATGTCGTTGCCGCCGGATCGACTGCCGACGACGAGGCCCTGATCGACGGTCGGAACGGCGACCGCGCTGCTCGACGACATGACCTGGTCGCCGTCCACGTACAAGATCTGAGCGACGCCGTCGAACACGGCGACGACGTGGTGCCACGCCCCGAGCGAGAGCACGCCGCCCGCGGCCCGGGCCCCGCCGCTGAAGCCGCTCGAGCGGTCCAGCACGAGCTGGTTCTGGCCCTGGTTCGTTGCCTCGACTCCGAACGCGGTGCCGTCGACGATGCCGCCGCTCCCCTTCTCGTTCGTGATGATCCCCGGTGTGCCCACCACCAGTTGATCGAGCTTGATCCACGCCTCGAAGGTCACGGGATCCGTGCCGCTCGAGGGGAGCCCGCTCGCGACCTTCAGGTATCCCGCCGAGAACAGGCGCGCGGGATCCACGTCGCTGGCGATGGCCCCTGACGTCGAGGGCAGGCTGCCGATGCGGGTGCCCGTGTGGGCGTTGCCGCTGACGTCCGAGGCGTTGTCGGTCGCGCCGGGCTCGCCGAGCCGGTAGTAGACGCGCGGCGTGTCACTGAGGACCTCGCTCGAGTAGGGCCCCAGAGGCCCGGAGTCGAGGCTCGCTTCCGTGCTGGGTCCGTCGAAGGTGAGCTGGTCGAACGCCGTGCCGTCGCCGCCGGGCCCGCCGTCGCTCGGCTGGGACGGTTGCTCGTCGCCGAAGGACGAGCAGCCGACGGCGAGCGTCAGCGCGGGGACCGGAGCGAGCAGCGCGATCGCGAGGAGACGGGGCGTACGCACGCCGCTGATCTTACGTCTTCCGCGCGCGCGGTCGCGCCTGTGATCGCTGACGCGCCGCGGCTTGACGGAACCTCTTCGAACGCCGATAGTTCGCACGCTAACCTTTTTTGGAGAGGTTCCATGGCTGATCTCCGGTTCGACAATCGCGTCGCCATCGTGACGGGCGCGGGCAACGGTCTCGGACGCGCGCACGCACTCCTGCTCGCGTCGCGGGGCGCGAAGGTGGTGGTGAACGACCTCGGCGGCGCTGCCACGGGCGGCGGGCGTTCGAGCGCGGCGGCCGACAAGGTCGTCGAGGAGATCAAGGCCGGGGGCGGCGAGGCGGTCGCGAACCACGACAGCGTGGAGGACGGCGCGAAGATCGTCCAGCAGGCGCTCGACACGTGGAAGCGCATCGACATCGTCGTCAACAACGCGGGCATCCTCCGCGACGTGTCGTTCGCGAAGATGACCCAGGAGGACTGGGACCTCGTCTACCGCGTGCACGTGCTCGGCGCGTTCCGGGTCACGAAGGCCGCGTGGGACCACATGCGCGAGGCCGGTTACGGGCGGCTGATCTTCACCGCGAGCGCCGCCGGCATCTACGGCAACTTCGGCCAAGCGAACTACTCGATGGCGAAGCTCGGGCTGCACGGCTTCGCGCAGACGCTTGCCATCGAGGGCAAGAAGAAGAACGTCTTCGCGAACACCATCGCGCCGATCGCCGGCTCGCGCCTCACCGAGACCATCCTCCCCAAGGAGATCACCGAGGCGCTGAAGCCGGAGTACGTCTCGCCGCTCGTCGCCTGGCTCTGCCACGAGAGCTGCGAGGAGAATGGCGGCCTCTTCGAGGTGGGCGGCGGCCTGTTCACGAAGCTCCGCTTCGAGCGCACCGAGGGGAAGCTGTTCAAGCTCGGACGGCCCATGCAGCCCGAGCAGCTGCAGAAGGCCTGGGGGCAGATCACCGACTTCGGCAAATCGACGCACCCCGGCGACGTGACCTCCTCGATGCAGCCGATCCTCGGCAACCTGCAGAGCAAGTCCCTCGGCGGGAACGAATTCATCGACGTCGACGCCGCGCTCGGTCACGAGCTCCCGCCGCAGACCTCGAGCTACACCGAGAAGGACCTCACGCTCTACGCGCTCGGCGTGGGCGCGGGCCAGCACGGCGAGAGCGCCGACCTGAAGTACACGTACGAGAACGCCCCGGACTTCGCGGCCATCCCCACGTTCGGCGTCGTGCCGGCGCTGAAGCTCGTCATCGAGCTCGCTGCGAAGGGCGAGGGCGCGCCGGGCCTCAACTACGGGTTCGAGCGCATCCTCCACGGTGAGCAGTACACGGAGGTGAAGCGTCCGCTGCCGCCCCACGCGAAGCTCACCCACCGCGCGAAGATCAAGGACATCTTCGACAAGGGGAAGAACGCGGTGGTCGTCACCGCGGTCACGTCGCTCGACGAGGAGGGCAACGAGCTCGTCTACAACGAGATCACGACGTTCGTGCGCGGCGCCGGCGGCTGGGGTGGCGATCGCGGCCCCACCGCCGAGAAGAACGCCGCCCCGGACCGCAAGCCGGACGCGGTGGTCGAGGAGAAGATCAGCGAGGGGCAGGCGCTGCTCTACCGGCTCTCGGGCGACATCAACCCGCTCCACGTCGACCCGGCGTTCGCGAAGTCCTTCGGGTTCACGAAGCCCATCCTCCACGGCCTCTGCACCTTCGGCTTCGCGGCGCGGCACGTGATCCGCGCGATGGCGAACGACGACCCGCGCTTCTTCAAGAGCATCCAGGTGCGCTTCTCGGACAGCGTGTTCCCCGGCGAGACGCTCGTGACCGAGATGTGGAAGGAGGGCGGCAAGATCGTCTTCCGCTGCAAGGTGAAGGAGCGCGATCGCACCGTCATCTCGAACGCGGCCGTCGAGCTGTACGCGGAGATCCCGAAGGCGATCGCCGCGAAGAAGAGCGCGGCGGCAGCCCCGGGGGCGCCGACCGGCGAGGCCACCAGCCGCGAGGCGTTCGCGGTCATCCGCGACCACATCGACCAGAACCCCGACCTAGCGGGGCAGGTCGGCAAGACGTTCTGCTTCACGCTGACCGGTCCCGAGAGCGCGTGGACGATCGATCTCAAGAACGGCAAGGGCGCCGTCACCGAGGGCGCGTCCAAGGCGGACTGCATGCTCGAGATCAGCGACCAGGATTTCCGGGACATGGTCGCGGGCAAGGCCGACGCGCAGAAGCTCTACTTCGGCGGCAAGCTGAAGATCGCGGGCGACGTCATGGCCTCGCAGAAGCTGATGTTCCTGAAGAAGATCGATCCGCGCCGCGGCGCCGAGGTGGTGGCGAAGCTGCGCGGCGACGCGGGCGCGCAGGCGGGCGGCGCATCGGTCGGCACCGCCGGCCCCGCGGCCGCCGACGGCGAGGCGACCAGCGCCGAGGCGTTCGCGGTCATTCGCGACCACATCGAGCAGAACGGCGATCTGGCGAGCCAGGTCGGCAAGACGTTCCTCTTCAAGCTCGCCGCCCCGGAGAGCGCGTGGCTCGTCGACCTCAAGAACGGCAAGGGGTCGGTCGCGCCCGCGAAGGGCGACGCGCAGGCCGACTGCGTGCTCGACATCTCCGATCTCGACTTCCGCGAGATGGTGGCCGGCAAGGCCGACGCGCAGAAGCTCTACTTCGGCGGCAAGCTGAAGATCGGCGGCGACGTGATGGCCTCGCAGAAGCTGATGTTCCTGAAGAAGATCGATCCGCGGCGGGCGCGCGAGGTCGTCGGAAAGGCGCGCGGCGCGGCGCCCGCCTCCTCTCCCGCGGCCACCGAGACGAGCACGCCGGCGGCGCCGAAGCAGGCCAGGGCCGGCGCCGTCCTGAAGGCGCTCGGCGAGCGTCTCGCGAAGACGCCCGGCCTCGCGAAGGAGGTCGGCGCGGTCGTTCAGCTGGTGGTCACGTCCCCCGACGCGAGCTACCTCGTCGACCTGAAGAACGGCGCGGGCAGCGTCACCGAGGGCAAGGGCCCGGCCGACGTCACGCTGAAGCTCGCCGACGAGGACCTCGAGGCGCTCGCCCGTGACGGAGACCTCAAGGACCTCTACCAGCGCGGCAAGGTCCGCATCGACGGCGACGCCCGGGTCGCGCACAAGCTGTCGTTCTTCAAAGGCCTCGTCTGACCCGAGACCCTGACCCAAGCACCGAGGAGCAAGCACATGGGACGTAGAGTCAATGTCATCGGCGTCGGAATGACCAAGTTCGCGAAGCCGGGCGCGAGCGAGGAATACAACGTGATGGCGGTGAAGGCCGCCACCGCGGCGCTCCAGGACGCGAAGATCGAATACAAGGAGGTCGAGTCCGCGTACGTCGGGTACGTGTACGGCGACTCGACCTGCGGGCAGCGCGCCGTCTACGAGCTCGGGCTGACGGGCATCCCGGTCTTCAACGTGAACAACAACTGCTCGACCGGCAGCTCCGCGCTGATGCTGGCGAAGCAGGCCGTCGAGGGCGGCATCGTCGAGTGCGCCCTCGCGCTCGGCTTCGAGAAGATGGAGAAGGGCGCGCTCGGCTCGAAGTTCACCGACCGCACGAACCCGCTCGAGTGGTTCGCCGGCCTGATGAGCAACGTGCAGGGCTTCAACCAGGCGCCGCCCGCCGCGCAGATGTTCGGCGGCGCCGGCCGCGAGTACCGCTTCAAGTACGGCACGAAGCGCGAGACGTTCGCGAAGGTCGCCGAGAAGGCGCGCAAGCACGCGTCGAACAACCCGTACGCGCTCTTCAACCAGGTGCTCTCGGTCGAGGAGATCCTCGCGAGCGACGAGGTGTTCGACCCGCTGACGCGCTACCAGTGCTGCCCGCCGACGTGCGGCGCCGGCGCGGCGATCCTGTGCTCCGACGAGTTCGCGAAGAAGCACGGCATCACGAAGCCCGTCTACATCGCGGCGCAGGCCATGACCACCGACTACGAGTCCTCCTTCAAGGAGCAGTCGATGATGAAGATGGTCGGCTTCGACATGGCGAAGGAGTGCGCGAAGAAGGTGTACGACCAGGCCGGGCTCGGCCCCGAGGACGTGCAGGTCATCGAGCTCCACGACTGCTTCACCGCGAACGAGATCCTCACGTACGAGGCGCTCGGCCTCTGCCCCGAAGGCGGCGCCGAGAAGCTCATCGAGGAGGGCGACAACACCTACGGCGGCAGGTGGGTCACGAACCCGTCGGGGGGCCTCCTGTCGAAGGGTCACCCGCTCGGGGCGACGGGCCTCGCCCAGTGCACCGAGCTCGTCTGGCAGCTCCGCGGACAGGCCGACAAGCGCCAGGTGCCGGGCGCCAAGGTCGCGCTCCAGCACAACCTCGGCCTCGGCGGTGCCTGCGTCATGACGATGTACCGCGCCGACTGAGCGCGGCCGCGACGTGAGGCTCGCCGCCCCACTGGGGTTTGCCCGTGGTTCGTGTAGGTTCTCGGGGTAATGCCCATGGCCCCGCAGCGCACCGAGAGCCAGACGATGCGAGCCTCGGCCGATCCCCTGGCCGAGGTCGGGGTCCGGATCGGCACGCTCGTCGGCGACACCTATCGCATCGAAGGCGTGCTCGGCACGGGCGGCATGGGCGTCGTCGCGCTCGCCCTCGACGAGCGCCTCGAGCGCCACGTCGCCATCAAGTTCGTGAAGCCGTCGATGTTCACGGTGCCGGAGGCGCGTGACTTCTTCGTCCAGGAGGCGCGCGCGATGGCGCGTCTCTCCCACCGCAACGTGCTCTCCGTGTTCTCGTTCGGCGAGAGCGAGGCGGCGCCCTACTTCGTGATGGAGTTCGTGGACGGGCGCACCGTCGAGCAGTGGCTGGCGGCGCTCGGCGAGGGCAACCTCCCCACCGTCGACGACGCGGTGCGCGTGATGGAGCAGGCCTGTCTCGGCGTCGAGGCCATCCACGCCTCGGGGACGGTGCACCGCGATCTCAAGCCGTCGAACCTCCTCATGGACAAGTCGTTCCGCGTGGCGGTCGCGGACTTCGGCGTCGCGCGCGTCGGCCCGAGCGGCGACGGCCCCGCCACCCTGGTCGGCACTGCCGCGTACATGGCGCCCGAGGCCGCGTTCGGCGAGGCGGTGATCCGCGAGGAGTCGCGCGACATCTACGCGCTCGGCTGCATCGCTTACGAGCTCTTCACGGGCCGCGCGCCGTTCGTCGGCGAGAGCGACATGAACATCCTCACGCAGCACGTGCTGCAGGCGCCGGTGCCGCCGAGCGAGCGGCGTCCGGATCTGCCGAGCGGGTTCGACCACGTCATCCTGAAGGCGCTCGCGAAGGACGTCGCCGAGCGGTACCAGTCGGTGGCGGCGTTCCGGTCTGCCCTGCTCGCCGAGCACCGCGGCACGCGGGATCCGGAGCGCATCCTCGTCGCCGACGACGATCCCGACTGGCGCTACGTGCTCGTGTCGGCGCTCCGCGCGCGGTTCCCGACCTCCGAGATCGACGAGTTCGACGACGGCGCCTCGGCCCTGAATGCGTTCTGCGACAAGCCCTACTCGGTCGCGCTCGTCGACCTCGAGATGCCGGAGATGGACGGCAACAAGCTGACGGTCGGCCTCCGCGCGATCGACAGCGCCCACAAGACGCCGATCATCGTCCTCACCGCGGCCGGCGGGCCGAGCGAGTGGAAGCGCCTGTCGGCCATCGGCGCCGACGCCTTCCTCGTGAAGCCGGTCGATGCCGAGGACGTCGAGCTCGTCATCCGTCGCACCTTGAAGGCGCGGCGCACCGGGCGAAGCGGCGTGACGGTCCCGCCCCGCGCGAGGTGAGACGGAAGTCATCGCTTCGGCACAGCGCGGCCTAGGCGCGTCATCTCGCGGATTTGCGGATGATCCGGAAAGTGGACCGCTGGCCCGATGGTTGCTCTAGTCAGTGGCTGAGGGGGCCGTTGGATTGCAACGGCCCCTTCCACCCCCAACCCCGCCCGACGCGGTGATGGCGCTCAGGGGGCGAGCAGCGGACAGGGCCCGACCGGGTGCCCCGGCCCCTCGCAGGCGAGGTCGAGCGCTCTGCCTCCTCCGCCCTGGAAGTAGCTGACCTTCACCGCGTGCAGGCCGCGCGCGAGGGCGATCTCGCCGTCGGCGGTGCGCGCCGCGTGGTCACCGTCGTCGCTGACGACCCGCACGCCGTCGATGTCGACGAGCACGCCGTCGTCGGAGCGCGTCTCGAACCGGTACACGCCCTCGTCGGCGACCTCGAAGAACGCGTCGTAGAGGACCGCGAAGTCCTTGTCACGGAACGTGGAGTCGAAGGAGAGCGCCTCGAGGCGGCCGCGGCGCGTCGGGGCTCCGCGCGCAACGTCGGGGACCGCGTGGAGGCCGGGCAGCTCGAAGTAGCGATAGAGCACCCCAGGCCGCAGCCCGGCGGGAGCGGCGGCGACCGGCGCGTGCAGCGCGGCGGGCTCGAAGACGCCGCGCACCGTCTCGCTGGCGCGGCCTCCCGGCAGGAACAGGCGAGCCGCGACGGTCGTCGCCGCGTGCAGGACGACGGGGGCGTCGTGGACGGAAGACGTGGCGGTGGGGTCGCTGCCGTCGAGCGTGAACCGGACCACGCCGTCGGGGTGCAGCGCGGGGCGCGAGAGGCGGAGCTCGGTCTGACCGACGAACGCATGGTGCGGGCGGAGGCCGAGCGGCGGCTCGACGAAGTAGCGCACGCCGCTCGCGTCGAGCTGCCGGCGCTGCAGGGCGAAGCGCGCGATGAACGACGTCTCGAGGGCGGCGGCATCGGTGCTGGCGCCGGCTCGCCACAAGGTCTCGGCGAGCGCGCCGAGCCGCGGGAGGAGGAGCGTGTCGAGCTCGCTGGCGGTGCGCACGTGCTCGGTCCACAGCGCCGCCTCGCTGCCTATGACGTGGGCGGCGGCCGCGGGCTCCAGGCCGGGCGGGAGCGGCGTCGACGCGAGCACGCGCGTCCACGGCACGTGGCCGGAGTGTCCGGGCTCGGTGCGCGAGCGTGACTGCCAGAAGTTGAAGTAGCTCGTCTGGAGGGGCGCCATCACCACGTCGTGGCCTTGACGTGCCGCGAGCGCGCCGCGGCCTTCGCCCTGCCACGCGACGACCACCGCGTCGTTCGCGCCGCCGCCACGCGCGCTCGCATCGAGGACCTCGTCCCACGCCATCATCCGGCGGCCGCGCGCCGCCAGCATGTCGCCGATGCGCTTCGTGAAGAGGCCCTGCAGGCCGGCGGCGTCGACGTGCTCGTGCTGCATGCGGGCTCGGCACTTCGGGCACTCGTTCCAGCGACGCTTCGGGACCTCGTCGCCCCCGACGTGCACGAGCTGCGAGGGGAACACCTCGGTGGTCTCGCGCAGGATGTCGCCGAGCAGCGTGAAGGTGCCTTCGTTGCCGGCGCACAGCACGTCGTCGAAGATGCCCCAGGTGGTGGGGACCTCCTGTTTCTTGCCGCTGCACGACAGCTCCGGATGGGCGGCGAGGATGGCGCGCGCGTGGCCGGGCATCTCGATCTCGGGGACGACGGTGACGAAGCGCTCCTTCGCGAACGCGACGACGGCGCGGGCATCGGCCTGCGTGTAGTGACCGGCGTACGGTTGCCCGTCCTCGAGGCGGGTCGCGCCGACGCTCACGAGCTCGGGGTGCGAGCGGATGTCGAGCCGGAAGCCCTGGTCGTCGGTCAGGTGCCAGTGGAAGACGTTGAAGCGGTAGAACGAGAGAAGATCGACGTACCGCTCGACGACCTCGAGCGGGAAGAAGTGGCGGGCCACGTCGAGATGCACGGCGCGGAAGCGGAACGCGGGGGCGTCCTCGATGGCGACGCACGGGAGCACGCGCGACGTCCGCGGCGGCGCGGCGAGGAGGTCAGCGATGGCGGGCGGCGCGACTTCGCTCGGGACGCCGCCGCCTCCGGGTCGTTCGGTGCGCGTCGCGAGGATCGTGGGAGGAGGCGGCAGCAGGGGCCGTGACGACGCGAGCTGCGCCAGCGTCTGCGCGCCGTAGAAGAGACCCGCCGGGTGCTTCGCGCGGACGACCGCCTCGGTGGCGGTCACGCCGAGCGAGTAGCTCTCGTCGTCGAGGTCGGCGGGCGGTGCCACGGCCGGGTCGCGCGTGGCCGGGCCGCTCGGCGTCTCGAGCCGGAGGATGATGGCGTGCGCGGGGCCCGGCGCTCCGCGCGGGATGACGCGCACCCGGGACCCCGGCACGTCGATCCATCGCGCGAGGCTCGTCGCGACCGCGCGCGCCGCCGGATCGTCGTCGATGACGATCTCGGTGGTCGCGTCGAGCGTGAGCGACCCCGCGCACTGCGTGACCGACCGAGGCGCGGGCACGAGCGGGAGGCTCGCCGGCGCCGCCTGCGGGAGCGACACCGCGGTCATGGTCGCGCTCGGCGCTGCGTCCGCGCCCTGGACCAGCCGCCGGAGAGGCACCGGAGCCCCGCGATCGCCAGCACAAGCGAGCAATGACGCGGAGATGAGCGCCGCGAGCGCCGCCCGTGGCACGCCCTCGGCCAGACCGTGCCACGGCCCAGAGACCTGGCACACATGATCCCGAAGTCGGCCCTCCGAACAACCCAGGAGAGGTCGGGAGGCTTGTTTTGGCGGGATTTTGCGAAAGTTGTTCATGGCACGGCGCCTGCTCATGTCGGCATGTCTGCCGCCCTGTCCCGGGCATCAGATTACCTTTCCGGGGCCCCATGAACCGCTTCCTCGTCTCTGCCGCTGTCGTCTCCACGCTCGTCGTCACCGGCCTCGTCGCGTGCTCCCCGAAGGACGACGGCAAGGAGGCCGTCATCACCGACCCCGCGAAGCTCAGCGCGCCGCCGTCCGGCCAGGGCTTCCAGCTGCGCACCGAGCTCTTCCCGGTCGCCGCCGGCGAGGAGGTGCAGAACTGTTACTTCTTCAAGGTCAGCGACCTCGCGAAGTCGAACGGCATGCCCGAGAACGAGCCGGTGAACCTGCACCGGGTCGAGATCGTCCAGAAGGTCGGCTCGCACCACATGAACATCTTCCGCGTGAAGAGCGTGTTCGGCCTCGATCCCACGAAGGGGACCGTCCTCGGCAAGAACGGCCAGGGGGAGTGCTTCAAGAGCCCGAACTGGGCCGACTGGCCGCTCGTCGCGAACACGCAGCAGGCCGGTCAGCTCGACTGGACGTTCCCGGACGGCGTCGCGAACGTCTTCCAGCCCGACGAGTGGCTCATGCTGCAGTCGCACTTCGTGAACGCGACCTCCCAGCAGTCGCCCGAGGGCGGCGAGGTCGCCGTGAACTTCCACACCATCGCGAAGGACCAGGTGAAGGCCGAGATGGGGACGGTCTTCGCGACCAAGCAGTCGATCCGCGTCTGCAAGGGCAACCCGAACCCGACGTTCACGGGGAGCTGCCAGTTCAAGAACGACAAGCCCGCGCAGATCATCGGCGCGAACGGCCACTTCCACGGCCGCGGCAAGCAGTTCGACATGTTCAACTGGGACGGGAAATCGATCGAGCCCGACACCGGCAGCAAGTTCTACGAGTCACGCGTCTGGGACGAGCCGCCGATGCTGCGCTCGCCCGAGCTGAACCTCGCGGTCCCGCCGGGCGGCGGCATCCAGTACTCGTGCACCTACCAGTGGACGCCGCCCACGGCGGAGGCCGGTGGCTGCGAGGCGCTCGACACGTACGACGTCCTGAAGCACCCCGACGCGAAGCCCGACTGCTGCTACACGTTCGGCCCGATCGTCGAGAAGAACGAGCACTGCAACGCGTTCGTCTACTACTACCCGAAGCAGGA